>NZ_JAMYVL010000007.1:0-317070 GCF_040323955.1 Mesorhizobium sp. M0018
AGGCCGAACTGGCGGTCGCCAGGGCCAAGGCATCGGATGATGCGGCGCTGATCGCGCATCAGCATCTGACGATCCGGAAGCTGCAGCGGGCGCTGCATGGTCAGAGTTCTGAACGCTCAGCCCGCCTGCACGACCAGATGGAACTCACCTTCGAGGAACTCGAGAGCACCGCGACGGAAGACGAGATCGCCGCCGAACAGGCCGCGGCCCGGACCACCGAGGTGGCGCCTTACATGCGCAAGCGACCGGCGCGCCAGCCATTTCCCGAGCATCTGCCGCGCGAACGCGTGGTCGAGCCGGCGCCGGCCGCTTGCCATTGCTGCGGCGGTCATCGGCTGCGCAAGCTGGGTGAGGATATCACCGAGACGCTGGAGGTGGTGCCGCGGCAATGGAAGGTGATCCAGCACGTGCGGGAGAAGTTCACCTGCCGCGACTGCGAGACGATCAGCCAGGCTCCGGCGCCCTTCCACGCCACCCCGCGCGGCTGGGCCGGTCCCGGCCTGCTGGCGATGATCCTGTTCGAGAAGTTCGGCCAGCATCAGCCGCTTAACCGCCAGGCCGAACGCTATGCCCGCGAAGGCGTGCCGCTCAGCCTGTCGACGCTCGCCGACCAGGTCGGCGCCGGCGCCGCGGCGCTGATGCCGCTGTTCAAGCAGCTCGAAGCCCATGTGCTGGCCGCTTCGCGTCTGCACGGCGACGACACGACGGTGCCGGTCCTGGCCAAGGGCAAGACCGATACCGGCCGATTATGGACCTATGTGCGCGATGACCGACCGTTCGGCGGCGCCGATCCGCCGGCGGCAGTGTTCTACTATTCCCGCGATCGCCGAGGCGAACATCCCGCGACGCATCTCGCCGGCTGGAGCGGCATTCTGCAGGCCGATGCCTTTGGTGGTTATGGCGATCTCTATGCGACGGGTCGTCAGCCGGCGCCTGTTCTGGAGGCCAGCTGCTGGGCCCACAGCCGGCGCAAAGTGTTTGAGCTGGCCGATGTCGAAGCGGCGGCGCGCAAGAAGGCGCACGGCGAGAAGCCCAACCTGGTCTATCCGCTGGCGGTCGAAGCCGTGAAGCGCATCGATGCCCTGTTCGATATCGAGCGCGCGATCAACGGCCTGTCGCCGGCCCAACGCCACGCCGTGCGCCAAGAGCGGAGCGCGCCGCTGGTCACCGAGCTCGAGCGCTGGATGATCAAGACGCGCGACAAGCTCTCGCGCGGGCACGACCTGACCAAGGCCTTCAACTACATGCTGCGCCGCTGGTCATCCTTCACCCGGTTCCTCGACGATGGGCGGATCTGCCTATCCAACAATGCAGCCGAGCGAGCCCTGCGCGGCATCGCTCTCGGCAGAAAGTCCTGGCTCTTCTGCGGTTCCGATCGCGGCGGACAGCGCGCGGCCGTTCTCTACAGCCTGATCGTCAGCGCCAAGATGAACGATGTCGACCCGCAGGCCTGGCTCGCCGACGTCCTCGCCCGACTGCCCGCCTATCCGGCCCATCGGATCGATGATTTGCTGCCGTGGAATTGGAGATCCGCAAAATTGCGGACCCAACCAGCGGCGGCCTGATCATGCAGCGCAATAAGGTGCATCACGTCTACACCGTCGATCGTGTCGCCAGGGACCTCGGCGTCAGCGAAGCGCTCATCCAGGACCTGACCCTCGGTCTCGAGCCCGAGGACGGCGTCATCTGGGTCTACGGCGCCAACGATGACGACGGGATCTTGGCCTTCACCGATGAAGGCATCGAGGAGGTCAAACTCCTCCTCGAAGAATATCATCGCGTCTCCCCAAAGAAAGCTTGACCCCAGCACTCCGGTGCTCAGGTTCTCCTGGCTGCCGGATGCGCACGTCTGCGGTCTTCACCGGATGCGTACGTTTCGCCGGTGGGTTTGATGGACATCATGTACACGAGCCGATTTGTGTTCCACCCCGACGAAAAGGAAACGGGAGAGTACTACTCACTCGTATTGGATTCTCTTGTCGCCTCAGGCGATCTCGCAAGAGACGGCGCTTACTACAAGATGCGCCCTCCAGCCCTCGCGACGCTCAACGCATACGAGGAGCAGGAGCAGCGTCACCGGGACATGGTTCGCCAGCAGGACATGCTTGGGCGGTTGACTCTTGCACTTGTAATCGTAGCGCTTATTCAAGCCGGCATTACGGTGTGGCAAGAGCTGAACCCAGACCCGACACCAGTACTTCCTGTAAGTACCAACGTTTCACGGAATGCCTCTACCACACCCTAGCTCGCTGGAATGCGTCGTCAGAATTGACGACAGATTTTGCTACTGGACTCGCGCTTGTGGTCGTTTCATTGGACGGCGGGCGGGTGCGCTGGGACCGGATCATTTCCCGTCGATCATTTTAGGGTTTCGGACGCCCCCAGGTTGATAGGGCATACAGTGTGCCGAATAGAATAGTCTGGACGACAGCGACGATGAAAACCCAGGACGATAGGTCCCAAGCCGCGCGCATGGCCTCTTGAGGTTTTTTTGGCATCGGGAATTCATATTTGTGGCGAAGCCACAAGCAAAAGAAGCCGAGCAACACACTGAACATGAGAAAAATGATCGCGGTCGTAATCTGCGTTCGAGGCCGCAGGCTGCGGAAAAGCAGGCAGCATACAACAGCAAGAAAGCAACCCACGGCGATGCCGGTGCGTTCGATCTCCGGTGGAGCGCCGGGTCGCGTGATCAGCGTCTTGCTGAACAGCTTCTGCCAATCAGCCACATATCCGGCGACGAGGCTTGGCGTCATCCCTCCTATAACCTCAAAGACACCTTTGATGGTCATTTAGTCACTTCTTGTAGCAGCGGTATTGGGACGACCGCCAACACCCGGCTCTCCGTATCCAAAAATTGGTAGTAAGCCTCGACCGAGCGCCAATTACTTTCCCGGCTACCGGACACCAAAAAGTCGATTGAGCCTTTTTCCGTCAGTTGGACGGGACCGTTTTCATTGAACTTAACGAAAGCCGGATGAAAAAAATCGCCGCCTACAGGAAATCGTGGTTCCACTCGCACGTTCTCAATCTTACCGTCAGGTCGTCCTTCGAGGCGCTGGACGAAGTATTTGAAGTAGCTCCGATAGACATCGCCATCGACGGACAGCCCTATCTGGCCTGTGAGTTCTAGCATGGTGTCGCGCGGCTTGTTAACGTCGCTCGGGAAATAAACCACAACCTGATCGGAATATCCTTCCGAGGGTAAACCTTGGACGCCAGCGGACGCCTCTTTGTACTCGGCGGCCTGGTGCTCGCAGTCCCCCATTTTGTTGCGATCATTGTCCTCAGCTGTACCAAGGAAATCGGCGAAAACCGTCTCCTGTAGCCCTCCATACTGAAGACAGCCCTGTATCGGGCGCGGGTTCAAATCGTCCCGGAGGCGGTGCGTTGGTTTGGCCCTATTTGAAGGCACGTACTCCTTGTAAGGACCTGGAATAAACCAGTGCACTAGGAGGTCACTGCCTGCATCGAGATTGGCCACACACGAGACATAGCGCTTCCGGTTGCCCGCATCCTCAACCCAGGAGCTGGTAACAAAATTGAAGTTTCCCGGATGATGTTCTTGCCGCGTATCGCCCTGGCAGTCATTCTGCTGAGCGGCCGCTGGGCCAAGGCAAACAAGTGCGGAAAAACCTGCAAGAACTAGCTGACGCATATCTTTCCCCCTCGACTGTAATTTGTACCGGTCGCGCTTGGGAAGCAAGAGTTGCTTAAACCCAGTTTCACACCCTTCACACGGGTGGGATCGGAGGTTCAATCCCTGCATCGCCCACCATCTGCTTTCCTGAATCAATTTCAAGCCAGAACGGCTAGCAGCTGCAGGTCGCCCCCTCGCCGCCAAAATTCTTTTGGGCGAAATTCAAGGCGCTGCCGTAGCTCGTATAGCTCTGGAACTGGCAAACGTTGGAGCCGGCCCGCACCTTCATCTGCTCGATATCCCAGAACGAAACCTCGATGCGGTCGTCGGCGCAATAGACCGTATAGCGTTCAGGTTCCAGCGCCTCGGCTTTCTGGACAGGCATCGAAATGGCCGGAAAAGTACAAATATGATGGCATGACGCATTTGCATGTAGACCCCCGAATGACCACCGGCACTATTACGGCCGCGATGTTGAGGCGACGCATCATGATTTTAAGCAGTCGCCGTGTTGTTTCGGCGGCGATAAATCAGGTACGGCCGGCGCCTCCTTGTAGCGCAACCCTCCGCGATCCCGGAACAAACCTGCATGGACGTGAGTTTCTGCTGATCGAGATGTGAGGGAAAGCCATGTCCAGACTTGTTTTGGCGGCCGCCGTGCTGCTTGTCGGCGGACCGGCCTTTGCCGCGGACGAAAATCCGGTGCCGCCGCAGAATGCCAAGAAGCTGTCGGAAATCATCGCCAAGGTCGAGCAGCGCGACGACTTCCGCTACATCAAGGAAATCGATTGGGACAGCGATGGCTACACCGTCATTTATTACACGAGCGACAAGGCGAAAGTCGAAATCACCTACGATCCGGTGACAGCCGCGCCGAAATAGTCGCTGCCTGCAAAGGTTAGCATTCGAAAAAGGCGCGCCCGGAGGCACCCGGTCTTCGGCACACCCTTGCGTAGATATGACTTTGATGGCTGACTGGGTGCTATCATTGCGCGCGGGGGTGGGCATGGAGACGGTAAAGCACGTATTGAAGCGCTTTCTGATGATGCTCGCGGGTTATTTCATAGCGGTACTGGTTGGGCTGATCGCGGTGGCGGCGATCTATGGCGGGCTGAGTTCGCTGCCAAATGCGCCGAATTATTTCGACGTCATGGGCGTCACCCCCGTTGCGGTGCTGCTGTTGCCGCCGCTCGGCATGTTCATCTATTTTCTGACGATCGTGCTGACCGGCCTGCAGACGCTGATCTTCGCACTGATTGCCGAGTTTTTCTCGCTGCGCAGTTTTTGGCTGCATATGGTCTTCGGCGCGGCGGCCGCGGTTGGCGGCTTCGCCTTGATCTGGCCCAGTGTACCGGATGACACGAACCCGGAGCGCTGGGCCGATATCGGCATCATTGCCGCCGCAGGCGTTGTCGCGGGCTTGGTCTATTGGCTCATCGCCGGACGCGATGCCGGTTTCCGGCGTCCACTGTTTCAGCGCTAGAACCGCATTCGTCAGCTTGCCGGCGAACGCACCGCTTCCGTGCTGTCGAGCGCCTGCTGCAGCCTTGTATCGCGGCCGTAGACGTCGTTGAAATATTCGACCTTGCCGGACAGGTCCGGCCATGCGGTGAAATAGGCGACATAGACCGGGATCTTGCGTGTCACGTCCTCGGTCGAATGTCCGTGTTTCAGTTTGTCCTCGATGTAGTCGACCGAGGTGCCGAGCACGGCAGCGGCCATGCCGCGCGGATCCTGCAAGCGAACGCAGCCATGGCTGAGCGCACGCATGTCGCGCTGGAAAAACGACTTCTGCGGCGTGTCGTGCATGTAGATTGCATGCTTGTTGGGGAACAGTATCTTCAGCTCGCCCAGCGCATTGGCCTCGCTTGGCAGCTGGCGCACGCCGTAGGGTATCTTTGCGCCGTAGGCGCCCCAATTGACCGAGGACGAGGGAATGCGCTTGCCGCGGGCATCGACCACCTCGTAGCCGGCGCGGTCGAGATAGCCAGGATCCCGGCGCAGCCGCGGCAGCATCTCGTTGACCAGGATCGATTGCGGCACGCCCCAATAGGGATGGAAGTCGACCTGCTCTATCTGGTCATAGAAGAAAGCAGTCTGGTTGGTGGGCCTGCCAACCACGGCGCGGGTCTTCAGCTTCTCCTCGCCATCATCGATATAGCTCGCGGTGAAAGCCGGCTGGTTGATGAAGACGCGCGGGCTGCCAAGGTCGGAAGGCAACCAGCGCAACTCTTCGAGCGCAACCCGAACCTTCTGAACTTTGTCGGCCTTGGACGTTCCGGCCAACGATGCAACAGTACGCGGGCCGATGACGCCGTCGCCTTTCATGCCGGCCCGTTTCTGCACCGCCTTGATCACCGGCACCAGCTCCGGATCGTAGACCTCGCTGGTAGCGAGCCTCGCCAGGACCTCGCCATAGGCGCCGCCCATCTCGTCATCGAGATTGCGCGCGATCTTTGTCAAAAGCTTCGGCAGCTCGGGGCTGGTCTGCCCCGGCTTCAACAGCAGATCGGGATCGATGGTGATTTCGTCTTCGGCGGTGGCCTGGAGAGCTTCCAGTTCGACGCGCAGCGCCTGATACTCGGAATTCTGTGGATGCCGTGACTCGAGATAAGTGCGCACTTGCTGGGTATGGGCCAGCGTCTTCAGCACCCCTTCCATGTCGAGCGGCTTCGGCGGAAAATCGTAGTAGCCGGTCATGCGGTTGGGATCGACGCGGCCGCTTTGTGCGTCACGGGCGTAGCGCAGGACACGCGCCGACAGCGCCATCTCGAAGCGGACCAGCTCTTTCAGGCGTTCATCGACATTGCCCGCCGATGTGCCTGCTGCCGGAACTTCGACGGTGTAGTCGGCGGGCGTCAGGCCGTAGCTCGCGGCCTCGCCCAGCACCCGCACGGCATCCTGGGCACGGCTGCTGGGACTGGTTCCCGCCACCCAGATGAAATCCGGATTGGCCGAGTAATAGGCGATCAGCGCCTTGGCGATGTCCTTCTCGGCGTAGAGGTCATAGCCGTCGAGGCCGGCAATGGCTTCGCGGAATGCAGCCCCGGTGGCCGCCGGCTCGAAAGCAGCGTCCTGAGGCGTTGCTGGTTCAGGCGCTGCCGACAGTGCCGAAAAATCGACGCGCACCAGCGGATCGCTCTTGTAGGTATAATAGGACGGGCTGCTGATTTGCGCACCACCACCGGAAGCGGCCGGCGCCTTGGGCTTCGGCTTGTATTTTGACGGTGGCGGCGGAAAGTCACCTTTCGGCGGTGCGTGTTTGACGCCGCCGCCGAAAAGCATGTCGAAGAACCCTTGCGCTTCAGCCTTCGGCGCCCCGAAGGCCAGCATTGCCGCGGCCACCGCAAACGGCAGCACGGTTGCTTTGTTTCCAAGGACTTTCATGGATCACCCGCTCCGGTTGAACCGGATCCCGTTCCGCACCGCTTTCACGGTCTCGCCCACCCCATGGCGGATGTAAGGCGTGACTACACTGATTCATACTGATTTCGTTAAGCTTTCATAAATTTCGGAACGTCTGTTGCAGAACGGTTTCACAACGTCGTGACGGGGGGAGCGAATCCGCCGTCGCTCCCGACCAATGGTAGTGCCCGTGAGCCAAACCTCAAGCGTTGGCGCCGCCGTCGATGGTCAATGCAGCGCCTGTCACGAAGCGCCCTTCGGGGCCGGCAAGCCAGGCGACCATGCCGGCGATCTCGTCGGCCGTGCCGAAGCGAGGCATCGCCATCTTCTGACGCTGATGCTCGGCGTGCGGGCCGGCTGCCGGATTCATGTCGGTATCGGTCGACCCCGGATGGACGACATTGGCGGTGATGCCGCGCGGACCGAGATCGCGTGCAAAGGCCTTGGTCAGGCCAACCAAGGCAGCCTTGCTGGCCGAGTAGGCGCTCAGGCCGGCGTCCGTGGCACGCTCGGCCAGATTGCTGCCGATCGAGATGATCCGGCCACCCTCGCCCATATGCGCTGCTGCCGCCTTGGCGGCGACGAACGGGGCTCTGAGGTTGACCGCCATCGTCTCGTCGAAATCGGCAAGCGACAGGGCATCGATCGGCGCAGCGCGCCAGATGCCGGCGCTATTGACCAGGATGTCGAGCCGTCCGAAGGCTGTTGCTGCCTCATCGACTGCCGCCTCGATCGCCCCAGCATCGCGATTGTCGGCCTTGATGGCAAAGGCCCGGCCGCCGGCCGCCTCGATTTCCCTGACCACCGCACGCGCCCCTTCCTCGCCATTTACATAGGTGATCGCCACGCCTGCGCCGTCGGCCGCGAGCCTTCTTGCGATCGCCGCACCAATGCCGCGGCTGCCGCCGGTGACGAGGGCGGCCTTGCCGTTCAAGCTTCTGGATGACATCTGCTTCTCCATTTTGTAGTGATTGATACATAAATATCTGCCAGCCTTGCTGAACCACGTCAACCGAATTATGTATCGATCAATACAGAAAGGATGCCATGCCGGAACGAGGCCGCCCCCGCACCTTCGATCGAGCCGCCGCCTTGCGGCGCGCAATGGAAGTGTTTTGGGCCAAGGGTTATGAGGGCGCGTCGATAAGCGACCTGACCGCTGCAATGGGCATCAACTCTCCCAGCCTCTATGCCGCCTTCGGCAGCAAGGAAGCACTGTTTCTCGAGGCAACCGAGCTTTACACGCGGGTCGAGGGAACCGAGATCTGGTCCGCGCTGGAAAAGGCGCCGACCGCGCGCGAGGCCGTCGAACGGTTCCTGCGGCAGACTGCCAGGGCCTATTCACAGACCGGTCGTCCGCAAGGCTGCCTTATCGCGCTCGGCGCATTGCACCAGGATTCAAGCCGCGGCGCCATCTGCGATGATCTGCGCCGTCGCCGCGCCGAAAACCGCGAAGCCTTGCTGAGACGCCTCGAGCGTGGCGTCGCCGAGGGAGAGTTGCCGGCCGATTTCGACTGCGGTACGGCCGCGACCTTCTACGCGACCGTGCAGCACGGCATGTCGATCCAGGCGCGCGACGGCGCGTCGCGCTCGGCTCTTCTGGCGACGGTGGCCGGGGCAATGGCGGCTTGGATAGCGATGGCCAGCACCGGGGCAGCGTGACGTCGAACCCGGCTGACAAGAACGATATTCAGGTCACTGCAGAGACGGCTCGAGCCTGCCGGCAACGAAGCCAACGGCACGCTCCGCCACACCCCTGTCGGCGAGAATGCGGCGGTGGCCGAGCCCGTCGGCCCAGTAAAGCCGCACATGGTCGCCGGCGCGCGTGTAGAGCCTTGCATGCTCGGCGGACACTTCGCGGTCGTCCGGCGCGTGGATCACCAGCGTCGGCAGCGGCGTGCTTGCGAGCTGGCGGTCACCGGTGAACTCGTGCAACGGCCGGCCGGCGATGCGCTCGACCCGGTCGGCCATGGCGGCCTGCGAGCGCGAGCCGACATTCAGCATGCGGCTGAAATCAGCGAAGATCGCCGGCAGCGAGCTCGGCGCGGCGATAAGCACCAGCCGCCCGGCCGCCAATCGCGGGATGTTCCTGATCGAACCGGCGACGGCGTTGGCGGCAACGGCACCACCGAAGGAATGGCCGACAATGGCCGCGAACGGGCCGAACCTTTCGCCGGCAACCCGTGCCGCATCGACCGCGCTGACCAGGGTAAGCCGGCGGCCCTGCGACTGGCCGTGGCCCGGCAGGTCGAGCGAGACCACCTTGTAGCCGGCATCGCGATAGGCTTCGATCAGCGTGCGCATGTATTCGGTGCGCGAACGCCAACCATGGATGACGAGCACGGTGCCGGCAGCCGCCCTGCCCGGCTCGGGCCGGAACTCATGCACCATGACGCAGCCGGTTCTGGTCTTTAGCCGATGATGGCGTGCCTGGGTCATGAAATCGGCGGCGCGGTCGATTGCGCGGCGCTCGCCTTCGCTCAAGCTTTTCTCGTGCGGCGTGCGGCAGAACAGCTCGAATGCAGCACGCCCGGTGAGTCGCGGTGCCACATGCTCAGCCACGCCGAACGTGCCGCGGATGACCTTCAGTCCAAATGATGCCATAGTGGCGATCCATTCATTGGTTCAAGCATGAACATAATAGTTCAAACATGAACATTAAGCAAGACCTGCCCTGGGACAACCCGCGTTTTCGCAACTGGGTCGCGGTGGCGCGCGCCTGCCATGTGCTGGAACGCACCCTGGCGGTGAAGCTTGCGCCGCTCGACCTGAAGCCGGCGCAGCTCGACGTGCTGATGAACCTCTACCGTCATCCCGGCATGTCGCAGCACGACCTCGCTCGCCGGCTGCTGGTCGGCCGCTCCAACATCACCATGCTTTTGCCGCAGCTGGAGACCCGCGGTCTGCTGCGCCGCGAGGGCGACGAGAAGGACAAGCGCGTGCTGCGGCTTGCGTTGACCGAGGCCGGCGAGGCACTGCTGATGCAGGCGCTGAAGGTCCATATGGCGCTGATCGAGAAGGCGATGAGCCAGTCGACACCGGAACAATGCGACATGATCGGCGAACAGATGCGTAGGGTTGCCGAGGTTTTGAAGACCGCCTGACAGCCCAGTGCTCCACCACCAAATGCTTCACCACATCGATTTTTTCGCGCGCTCGGGCCATTCCTTGTCGTAGACCTCGCCGTCAATGTTCTTGCGGCTGGTGATTTCCAGGATTTGGCCGGGAGTCGGCAGCGATCTCGGGTCGACATGCCTTGCCGGGTTCCACAGTTCCGATCGGTGGATGGCGCGGGCGCACTGGAAATAAACCGCATCGATCTCGATGATCGTCACCGAGCGCGCCGGCTTGCCCTCGACGGCGAACGAGGCGCAGAGCCCGGTATCGGTGGTGATGTGGGCGCGGCCATTGACGCGCAGCGTCGTGCCGGAACCCGGCACCAGGAACAGAAGCGCGACGCGCGGGTCGCGAAGGATGTTCCTTAGCGAATCGGCACGGTTGTTGCCGCGCCGGTCCGGCATCATCAGCGTTTTCGGATCGTGGATGCGGACGAAGCCGGCGAGATCGCCGCGCGGCGAGCAGTCCAGCCCTTCTGGCCCGCAGGTTGCGAGCGCGGCAAACGGCGAAGCCTCGATGATAGCTGCGTATTCGCGAATCAGCTGGTCGAGTTCCTTGACCACCGACGCCTCGCCGGGCAGGCCATAGAGCGCTTCAAGCTGTTCGATGCTGGTGATCACGGACATGTTTTCGTCTCCAAAGCTTTGCCGGCGCTACTCCAGATGGATGACGTTTTCACGACAAGTGCCCGTTTGCCGGTCATCAGGAAACGGGTGTCGAGGCAACGCGAACAGGGGCAAACCGCTTTACCTGCATGATCGTGCCAACGGATACGGAGGTCAAAAATGGATAAACCGCTCGACCGGCGACGCACCGCCATGGAACTTATTGAAAACATGTTCAATGTTGAAATGCGTTTCCTGCAATCAGGGTCGGAGAGCCTCGATGTGCTTGCCGGCGCATTTCATGCCGAGATTGTCGTGCATGAGCCGCGCTCCCTGCCCTATGCCGGTGACTGGAACGGCCTCGACGGCGTTGGCGCCCTTTTCCGCAAAATGCGGGAAATCTGGAGCGACGTGGCGGTGGAGGACCTTCAGGTCGCCCAAAACGATGACACGGTGTTCATGAGCTGCTCGCTTTCGCTGACGTCGCGGGCCAATGGTGCAACCATCAAACAGCCGTTTGCCGAAGTCTTGCGCTTCAAGGATGACCGGCTGATCGAAGGCACGCCGTTTTATTACGACACCAGCGAAATACTGGCGATCCTGCGTTGACCTGAGAGTCCTGCGGGATCCATTTCAGCGGTCGCGGCTCAGCCCCTTCTCTTCCAGCTCGGCGAGATAGGCGGCCCAGCGTGCATCCTTCTCATGACCCAGCGTATGCAGGTAATTCCAGGTGAAGATACCGGTGTCGTGGAAATCGTCGAAGGTGATGCGCACGGCATAATTGCCGACTGGCTCGATCTTCAGGATCGCCACGTTGCGCTTGCCGGGAACGGTGACGCGCTGTTCGGGCGAATGGCCCTGCACCTCGGCCGATGGCGAGGCGACGCGCAGAAGCTCAGCCGGCAACTCGAACGGCTGATGTCCCGGAAAGGTGACGGAAAGCAGCTTGCGGTCCTTCGAGACCCTGAGTTCCTTTGGCGCTGTCATGGTGGTGGATCCTGCGGAGAACTGCCCTTCCTACGCCGCTTCGCGTCGAGGGAAAAGGCCGCATGGAAAGTTCCGACATGATCTGTCGGCTGGGGAATGTTGCCGAAGATTCCGAGCTTCTATCTTGAATGGCAAGTTGGCTCGTATCACATAGCCATATATAACGAAGCCGTTCACGGCCACGGAAAGCGCATACGCATGGATATGATCGATCCTTTCGGTCGCACGATTACCTACCTGCGCGTGTCGGTTACCGACCGCTGCGATTTCCGCTGCACCTATTGCATGGCCGAGGACATGACGTTCCTGCCCAAGAAGGACCTGCTGTCGCTGGAAGAGCTCGACCGGCTCTGCACGGTCTTCATCGAAAAGGGTGTGCGCAAGCTCCGCCTCACCGGCGGTGAGCCGCTTGTGCGCAAGAACATCATGCACCTGGTGCGCCAGCTTTCGCGGCATCTCGAGAGTGGTGCACTGGAAGAGCTGACGCTGACCACCAACGGATCGCAGCTTTCCCGCTTTGCCGCCGAGCTCGCCGACTGCGGCGTCAAGCGCATTAACGTCTCGCTCGATACCCTCGATGCCGACAAATTCCGCCAGATCACCCGCTGGGGCAATCTGGACAAGGTCATGGACGGCATCGACGCCGCGCAGGCGGCCGGGCTAAAGGTAAAGCTCAATGCCGTGGCGTTGAAGGACTTCAATGACGCCGAATTGCCTGAAATGCTGCGCTGGGCGCATGGCCGCGGCATGGATCTGACGGTCATCGAAACCATGCCGATGGGCGAGATCGATGCCGACCGCACCGACCAGTATTTGCCGCTGTCGCTGCTGCGCGCGGCTCTCGAACGCCAGTTCACGCTAAGCGACATTCCCTACAAGACCGGTGGCCCGGCCCGCTATGTCCAAGTCGCCGAGACCGGCGGGCGGCTGGGCTTCATCACACCGATGACGCATAATTTCTGCGAAAGCTGCAACCGGGTCCGGCTGACCTGCACCGGCACCCTTTACATGTGCCTCGGCCAGGAGGATGCGGCCGACCTGCGCGCGCCGCTGCGTGCGTCGGAAGGCAACGAGCTGGTCGCCGGTGCCATCGACGAAGCAATCGGCCGCAAGCCCAAAGGCCACGACTTCATCATCGATCGCCGCACCAACCGTCCGTCGGTGTCGCGGCATATGAGCGTCACCGGCGGCTGATTTTTGGCCGATTTCGTGCAAGAATAATCGCCTTGGCACCGGCTTCGAGGCAAGGCGTGCAGCGGTTTTTTGCAATCCCGACGTTTTTCGGAGTGATGGCGGCCACCATGGCATTTGCCGCGCCATTTACCTACACGAACGAGCGCTTCGGCACCGTCTGCACCTTTCCGGATGAAATCTTCACTCTTCGCCAGCCTGAGCCGGACAATGGCGATGGACAACAATGGCTCACTGCCGATGGCGCCAGCCTGATCTGTTCGGGTATCCTCAACATCGATGACGACACCCCGACAGCCTTCGTCTCCGCCGAGAGGGCCAGCAAGGAACCTGGCTACAGGATCACCTACAGCAAGACCGGCAAGGACTGGGCGGTGCTGTCGGGCATCAAAGGCGAGAACATCTTCTACGAACGCCGCCTGTTCGGAAAAGACGGTGTCATCCATACGGTCTGGATCGAATATCCGCCTACCCTGAAATCGAAATACGACCCGTTCGTCGGAGCCATCGCCGGCAGCCTCAAAGGACCATGAGCATTCGGTCACATCTGGAGCATTCGCAGCCTGATAATCAAGGCTGGCGCGTGTAGTCATACCGCACGGCAAGCCATTTCTTGCCGCTGCCATTGGCCTGCAGGAAATGCTGCTCGGCCACCTCGTGATTATCGCCATCCCTGGAAATGGTGAAATCGGAGGCCGTGAACCGCCCTTCGACCTCGGGCCCGAAGCCTACGAAACCAAGCGGCTCGAACAGGAGTGAAATCTTGCCGTCCTCCTCGCCACCAAAACTCCAGGCGGGCATGATCCCTGCCGGGAAACGGGTGTCCATGGAGACATACTTCCAGCGGCCCTCCACCCGGTCATAGCTCAAATAGGCTATCCGCTGGAAGTCCGGCATTTTCGACCCGGGCGCCGGGCGCATCACCTCCTGCATGAAGGGACCGATCATCGTGCGCTCGGCCACCAGCCCGGTCATGACGATCGGCTGCGCACCGGGCGTTGGCCAGATCGTGTTGACGACGGACCATTTCCCGACGCGGCGAGCGAGCTCATCCGCTTCGTGACCCGGCGTGGACATCCGTTCGACTGCCGACGCCGAAGCGCCGTTCTCGGCGAACGCAGGCGCTATCGCCATGAGGATGACCGCCAGGGCAGAAGAGAACCGGAAAGCCGACGAAACATGCCGCCTGCTGCCTGTGCCAAGCCAGTCCGCATTGCCTCGTGCATTCATCATGGACCATCTCCCAACACGATCAGAAGCTTACAATGACCAATTTGGTGAATCTTGCCGAGCAAATTTGATCTCGTCGAAAAATTTTCCTCGAGCCGCAGTGTGATCAATTTGCCCTCCGAACCCATCCTTTAGAACGGCACCTTTTTTGGGGTCACACCCAGAAAAGGTCTTGTCCGCAAACGGTCACCGGATTTACCGCAAGCCCATTCGGGCCTAGCCTCTGCTCTGGAGCGGTTCTTCGCCCAGTGGGGGAATACGATATGCGCAAACTCATTCTTTCTCTTGCATTGCTCAGCCTCGCGGCCCTGCCCGCGGCGGCTCAGTCGATCGGCGGCACCTATGCCGTGGCCGGCACCAATTTCGATGGGTCGTCCTATGGTGGCGACGCGACGATCACTCTGACCAGCGAGACGACCTGCACGATCCATTGGGAGACAGGCGGCTCGTCCTCGGACGGTATCTGCATGCGCAATGATGATGCCTTCTCCGCCGGTTATGTCATGGGCAAGGCGGTCGGTCTTGTCGTCTACAAGGTGCAGGACGACGGCTCGCTGCGTGGCCTGTGGACGATTGCCGGCAAGGAAGGCAACGGCACCGAGGTACTGACGCCCAAATAAGCCCTGCCGCTCTTGCGCGACAGACGTTACGGGCCATAGAAAGGCTGTGGCCCAGCCCTTTGACGTTGCTGTTTTGCGGGTGCCTGCTAGACGCTTGCTGCAGGACTCACCCGGTAATCGCCGTGCCTCTTTCGCCAAACCTGCGCGGCGCGTTGTTCATGATGGTGGCCATGGCTGGTTTCACCCTCAACGACGCTATCACCAAATTCTCGTCGGAATCGATGAACATGGCGCAGGTCATGCTGATCCGCGGCGCCTTTGCTTCGCTTTTCGTTGGCCTGCTTGCGTGGCAACGCGGCGCGCTTGCCCGGCCAGGTTCGATGCTGCAGCCGACCGTTGCGCTGCGCGTTGCCAGCGAGGCCGGCGCCACGGTGTCCTTCCTGGTTGCTCTGGCGCATCTTCCGATCGCCAATGTCTCCGCCGTGCTGCAGGCGCTGCCGCTGGCGGTGACGATGGGCGCAGCACTTGTGTTCAACGAGGGCGTCGGCTGGCGGCGCTGGCTGGCTATTGCCGTCGGTTTTGCCGGCGTGCTGATCATCGTGCGGCCGGGCTTCGAAGGGTTCAGCGTCTTTTCTCTGCTGGCGCTGGCCAGCGTGGCATGCTGTGCGGTGCGCGATCTCGCCACCAAGCGGATACCGCAGGCAATTCCGACATTGCTGGTGTCGAGCGCCACCGCCCTTGCCATGACGTTTCTGGGCGCGGCATTGCTTTCACCGATGGGCGGCTGGACACCGATGACGGGACAAAGCACGGCATTCCTGGCGCTGGCGGCGGTGCTCGTGCTCATCGGCTACCACTTCATCATCACGGCGATGCGGGTGGGCGATATCTCCTTCATCGCGCCGTTCCGCTACACCGCCCTGCTCTGGTCGATCCTGCTTGGCTTCACGATCTTCGGCGATGTCCCGGATCTGCCGATGATCGTCGGTGCCACGATCATCATCGCGTCGGGCCTCTATGCACTCTACCGCGAACGGATCGTCGGCCGGCGAAAGACAGCCGCCGAAAGCACTGGACCGGACATGGCGCCGGACGGCATATAGAGTGACTGTCGACGACTGTCTGATTTGAAAACTGGATTTTGGGTCTGGGCAGCAAACGATGGGCCGACATATCGCAGGGATCATTCTGGCCGGCGGCCGGTCGAGCCGGATGGGCGGCGGCGACAAGACGCTGCTTGCGCTGGGCGACGGTACCCTGCTCGACCGTGTCGTTTCGCGCCTTGGCCCGCAGGTCGGTCCGCTTGCGCTAAACGCCAATGGCGATCCGACACGGTTTGCCGCGACGGGGCTTCAGGTGCTTGCCGATACCGTCAAAGGTTATGCCGGGCCGCTTGCCGGGATCCTGACCGGCCTCGAATGGGCTTCCGACACGACCTGCCAGGCGCTGGTCACGGCTGCCGGCGATACGCCTTTCCTGCCGAGGGACATGGTCGAGCGGCTGCTCGCGGCAGCCTATGCGCGCTCTGGCTCGATCGCCGTTGCTTGTTCCGGCGGCAAACGGCATCCGACCTTTGCACTCTGGCCGCTAGGGTTAGATCAGGCCTTGCGACAATTTCTCGTCGAGGAAGACAACCGGCGCGTTGCGGCGTTCATCGACCGGCACGGTTTTGTCGAGGTGGAATTTCCCATCCTGAAATCGGGCGGGGCCGAGGTCGATCCGTTCTTCAACATCAACACTCCCGACGACCTTGCCCAGGCCGCGCATCTGTTGCGGAGCATCGAACCATGAAAAGACGTATCTTCGGCATCACCGGCTGGAAGAACTCCGGCAAGACGACATTGACCGAAAAGCTGGTGGCCGAGCTCGTCCGGCGCGGCTGGAAAGTGTCGACGATAAAACACGCCCATCATGATTTCGACATCGACAAACCAGGGGCGGACAGCTTTCGCCACCGGCAGGCGGGAGCTATGGAGGTCGCGGTCGTGTCGGGCAGGCGCTGGGCGCTGATGCACGAATTGCGCGGCGAGGACGAGCCGACGCTGGACGCGATCCTGTCACGGCTGGCACCGTGCGACATCGTGCTGGTCGAGGGTTACAAGCGCGAAGCGCACAAGAAAATCGAGACGCGACGGCTCGAGGCCAAGGACCGGACACCGCTCTCGGCAGGCGATCCACACATTGTCGCCATCGCGTCCGACTTCCACATTGTCGGCGAAGACCTGCCGGCCTTCGATCTCGACGACACGAATTCGATAGCTGACTTCATCGAGCGCGCCACCGGCCTGACGCGCTGAGATCGCGGCCGCAGGGGGCTTCCGGCCACTTTCTCTCCATTCAGGCGTTTGACCCAGCGTCACCGTTTTCTGAACATGACCTTCCCTCAAGCGACGGTTTTGCAGTTGCTTTTTCTTGGGAAAGAATGGGAGTATCGCGCCAGCGGGCGGTCAAAAGCACCGCCCACAGAGCCGTTCGGGAACGACGGCCGGGACCAACAGAGAGGACCATTATGCGTATTGCACTGCGTATCGCGCTCGCCGCTTCGGCTGCGCTGCTGACGCTTGGCGTTGCCCAGGCGCAGGAAAAAACCTTGAGGATCGGCACCGAGGGAGCGTATCCGCCATTCAACAACCTCACCGCCGACGGCCAACTCGTGGGCTTCGATATCGACATCGCCAAGGCGCTTTGCGACGAGATGAAGGTGAAGTGCACCTTCGTCGCGCAGGACTGGGACGGCATCATTCCAGCCCTTCAGGCAGGCAAGTTCGACGCCATCGTCGCGTCGATGTCGATCACGCCGGAACGCGCCGAGAAGGTCGACTTCACCCACAAATATTACAATACGCCGCCGGCGATCGCCGCGCCCAAGGACACCGACATCAAGGGTGTCACCAAGGAAGATTTGGCCGGCAAGACGATCGGCGTGCAGGCGTCCACCACGCATTTCAACTATTCGACCAAGACTTATACCGACAGCACCGTCAAGCCGTACCCGACCGCACAGGAATACCAGCTCGATCTGGCCAATGGCCGGCTCGATGCCGCCAACGACGACGTCGTCGTGCTGCAGCAATGGCTGGATTCGCCGGACGGCGCCTGCTGCAAGCTGGTCGGCACAATCAAGCCGGTTATCGAAATCCACGGTCCGGGCGCCGGCATTGCCGTGCGCAAGGGCGAGACCGACCTGGTCAACCAGTTCAATGCGGCGATCGACGCCATCCGCGCAAACGGAAAGTACAAGGAAATCAACGACAAATACTTCAAATATGACGTTTATGGCGGCGAGTCCTGATCGACCGACATAGGAGGACGTGAACGGCGGGAGATTCCCGCCGTTCTTATAAGGACGCCGCGCACGAGGGGTGATGCGGTACGGGTCTCGAAGAGCCTCAAGGAGAACAGGCAGGCGGATGCAGAGCGCACTGACGCTTCTCAGTTGGGGACCCGAAGGCTGGCTCGACGACATCGCCGCGGGTGTATTTGTCACGGTATGTCTTGCGCTGGCCACTCTGCCCTTCGGGCTGACGCTCGGCTTTTTCGTGGCGCTGGCCAAACAATCGGAAGAGCCGTCGCTGAGACTGGCCGGGAACATCTACACCACGATTTTTCGCGGAATACCCGAGCTGCTCACCCTATTTCTCATCTTCTTCGGCATCCCATTGATCCTGCAGTACATTGTCCGGCTGGTGAGCCCTGGAACGTCCGCCGACGTCAACAGCTTCGTCGCCGGCATGATCGCGCTGTGCTTCATTTTCTCCTCTTATTCCAGCGAGGTGTTTTTATCCGCGTTCCGCGCGATTCCAAAAGGGCAATATGAGGGAGGCTATTCGGTTGGCCTGTCCAGCGGCCAGACGATGCGGCTGATCGTGTTGCCGCAGTTGATCCGCATCGCGTTGCCCGGACTTGCCAATCTCTGGCTTATCCTGCTCAAGGACACCGCGCTCGTCTCGGCCGTCGGGCTCAACGAGATCCTCCGGCAGAGCGGGGTTGCCGCTCGCGTCACCAAGCATGCCTTCCTGTTTTACGGCTTTGCCGGCCTGATCTATCTCCTGCTGGCGATCGTCTCCTCCTTCGGCATCAATGCGATCGAACGAGCGGTCGGCGGCAGCGAGGTCAAGAGATGAGCCTGGCCACCGACACGCTGAAGGTCGACCGGCCGCCGCCGCCCGCACGCGGCTGGTCGCGCCAACGCATCCTCGGCCATGTCCTGGTCGGCCTGTGGATCGCTCTCGGCATCGGCATGGTCGTCTACCTGGTCGCTGCGTGGAACCCGGAGTTCTTCCAGAAATATGCACCCGGCTACATTTCCGGCCTCGGCATCACCCTGTTGCTGGTTGCCATCTCGATTGTGCTTGGCGCAATCCTGTCGGTGCCCATCGCCTATGCACGCATGTCGAAGAACCCGATCCTCTCGGGGTTTGCCTATGCCTATGTCTATTTTTTTCGCGGCACGCCGCTGTTGGCGCAGACCTTCCTGGTTTACTACGGGGTCGGCTCCTTCCGGCCGGAACTCGAGATGGTCGGCCTGTGGGGTTTCTTCCGCGAGGCGTTCAACTGCGCGATCTTCGCCTTTTCGCTGAATACGGCCGCGTACCAGGCCGAGATTTTGCGTGGCGCGATCGAGAGCGTGCCGAGAGGCCAGTGGGAAGGTGCCGCCTCGCTCGGCCTGCATAAACTACAGACGATGTGGAAAATCATCCTGCCGCAGGCGCTGATTGTGGCGCTACGCCCCTATGGCAACGAGATCATCCTGATGATCAAGGGCTCGGCAATCGTCGCCATTATCACGGTCTACGATTTGATGGGCATCACCCGGCTCACCTATGCGCGCACCTTCGACTTTCAGTCGTATATCTGGGCGGCGATCATCTATCTGATCATCGTGGAAACATTGCGCCACGGCGTCGAGTGGATCGAACGGCGCATCACCATCCACCTGCACCGCTGACTCCCATCGCCTTGCCTGATCCGGTAAGAAGACCGCAAAGCAGGCTTCTAAGGGATTCGAAAACATGGCTTCGGTGGCATTTCTTGGTCTTGGCGTCATGGGTTATCCGATGGCCGGACATCTCAAGAACAAGGGCGGTTACGATGTCACCGTCTACAATCGTACCAGCGCCAAGGCCGAGCAGTGGGTTGCCCAGCATGGCGGCAGCCTCGCTGCAACGCCGGCAGAGGCGTCCGAGGGAAAGGACTTTGTCTTTTCCTGCGTCGGCAATGACGACGATCTGCGTTCGGTGACGACCGGCGCCGCAGGCGCGTTCAGCTCCATGAGGAAAGGCGCCATCTTCATCGACAATACGACCGCATCGGCCGAAGTCGCGCGCGAACTGGCGCAGCACGCGCAAGCGCTCGGCTTTTCGTTTCTGGATGCCCCGGTCTCCGGCGGCCAGGCAGGCGCCGAGAACGGCGTGCTGACCGTGATGGTCGGCGGCGAGCCGGACGCCTTCGACAGGGCCAAGCCAGTCATAGATGCTTATGCCCGCATGGTCGGATTGATGGGACCGGCCGGGGCTGGCCAGCTCACCAAGATGATCAACCAGATCTGCATCGCCAGCCTCGTTCAGGGCCTGGCCGAGGGCATCCATTTCGGCAAGAAGGCAGGGCTCGACATCGAAAAGGTCATCGAGGTGATTTCCAAGGGTGCGGCCGGTTCCTGGCAGATGGAGAACCGGCACAAGACGATGAATGCCGGCAAATATGATTTCGGCTTCGCCGTCGACTGGATGCGCAAGGATCTTGGCATCTGCCTCGCCGAGGCCGACCGCAATGGCGCCAAACTGCCGGTGACGGCACTTGTCGACCAGTTCTACAAGGACGTGCAGGCGATGGGCGGCAAGCGCTGGGACACGTCCTCGCTGCTGGCGCGGCTGGAGAAATAGGACTTCACCGTGGCCGAGCTTTCGCCTCAATCCAGCGCCGATGAAATCGTCGCTCATCTGCGCTCGATCGCCTCGGAGGAAAATCGGCTTGGCATGCTGCGCTACGGCATCAAGATCGAACGTGCGCTCGGTATCTCGCATGGCGTGCAGCGGCAGATTGCCAAGAAAATCAAGCGCAACCATGAGCGTGCCTTTGAGCTTTGGCAGACAGGCATCATGGAGGCGCAGTTCATCGCTTCCGTGACAGCCGATCCGGAGTGGTTCTCCGCCGCGGATGCAAGACGATGGGCGGCGACTTTCGACTCGTGGGATATCGTCGACGGGGTCTCCGATCTCTTTGTCGACACGGATTGCTGGAAGGAATTGATCGCCGAATTCGCGGTCGACGAACGGGAATTCGTTCGACGCACGGCTTTTGCGATGATGGCTTGGTCGGTAGTCCACCGGAAGAAGGAACCCGAGACGACCTTCCTCGAATTCTTGCCGATCATCGAAGCGCATGCGACCGACGCCCGCAATTTTGTGAAGAAGGCCGTGAGCTGGGCGCTTCGTTCGATCGGCAAGCGATCGATGAATTTGCACGGCCCTGCCCTTGCCGTGGCGCTAAAACTGGCGGCCTCGACAGACAGGACCGCACGCTGGATCGGCAAGGACGCCGTGAAGGAACTTTCCGATGCCAAGACGCTCGAGCGGCTCGCCGCCAGAAAAGCTTGACCTGAGCGAAGTGCGCTTCACGGAGGTGAAGCAATCGACGCGCGCCGATTTCGAAAACCTGTTCGAGCAACCCGGCGGGCCGAAATACTGCTGGTGTATGGCTTGGCGCAATCTCGACCGCCGCGAGCATGTCGAGAACGACGAGACGAAACGCGCGATGATGACGCTGATAGACGCCGGCACGCCGGTCGGCATTGTCGCCCAGATCGATGGCCGGACCGTCGGCTGGTGCTCGATTGCGCCGCGCGAGACCTACCGCAAGCTGTCACGGCAGCAGGACGATAGCGAGATGGGCATCTGGTCGATCGTCTGCTTCTTTGTGCCGAGAGCGTTGCGCGGCGGCGGGCTGGCAAGCGCATTGCTCGACGCGGCCATCGATCACGCCTTTGCCAAAGGCGCCAGGACGATCGAAGCCTATCCCGTCGACCAGGCTTCGCCGAGCTACAGCTTCATGGGTTTTCGCGACATGTTCGTCGCCCGCGGCTTTCGCGAGATCGGCATGACCGGCTCACGCCGGCATGTGATGCGGCTTGAGCGTTGACCTGTGAGGCAGCGGCAGCTTTACTTGATGTCCGCAGATCAAGGCTCAACGGCGGAGCAGCGATGAGCAACCGTTTTAAATCAGGCACGATCATGGCAACTGCCTTGTTGGCGTCCGCGATCGCGGCAAGAGCTTCCACTGGGACCACGCACATTTTCTGGAAGGATCTGCGCCCGGCTACCCAGGCAGCCGCCGAAAGCGTCGGACTGCCGATGATCGCGGCCAAAATGCCGGATCGTGGCGAGACGCTCTCACTCGACTTGCAGGACAAGACCGTGCAACTCGCAGGCTATGCGCTGCCGGTCGACCGCGATGGTGATCTCGTCTACCAATTCCTGCTGGTGCCGTGGACGGGAGCCTGCAGCCACATGCCGACGCCGCCGCCCAACCAGATCGTCCTCGTCACGCCTGCACAGCCTTACAGGATATCCGAGGCCTACCAGCCGGTTTCGGTGACCGGCGCATTACGGCCGGGCATGGAGAAGAGCCAGCTTTTCATCCTCGACGGCGTCAGTGTCATCCAGTCGGGCTACACCGTGCGCAAGGCCGAGGTGGTTAACGTCGACGCCGTGCCGGACATGATCACGCTGCCGGTCAACTCGCCCTGGAGTTTCCTCAACAAAAAGAAGAACTAAACAGAAAAATCTCAGGCGGCGTTGGCGCCGGACTCCTTGTCGAGCATCATGTAATCCAGCGGCATCTCGGTCGTGTATTTGATCTGCTCCATGGCGAAGGAAGACGACACGTCGCGGATCTCGATCTTGGCGATCAGCCGCTTGTAGAAGGCGTCGTAGGCGGCGATATCGGGCACCACGACGCGCAAGAGATAGTCGACGTCGCCGCTCATGCGATAGAATTCGACCACTTCCGGGAATTCCTGGATGACCTCCGAAAAGCGCCGCAGCCATTCATGGCTGTGCGAATTGGTGCGGATCGAGACGAACACCGTTACCCGCACGTTGACCTTTTCATGATCGAGGATGGCGACGCGCCGCTTGATGACGCCCTCTTCCTCGAGCTTCTGGATGCGCCGCCAGCACGGCGTCGTCGACAGGCCGACCTTCTTGGCGACGTCGGCGACTGCAAGCGTCGCATCCTCCTGCAGGAGGCGGAGAATTTTTCTATCAAGGCGGTCCATTGGGTGCTCCCCTGATGCAAGTCGTCCAAGTGCGCAGCGGCCTTGGCACAACGACATGCATAAAAACAAGAATTTAACGCGCGTCCCCTCATGCGCGGCGCGCTTCGAGGAATGGATTACCATAATCCCTCTTGCTCGAGCCTATTACAAGAAAGAAATTCTGCCGCATAGTGCGAAAGCGAGTGATTTCTTGCTGAATGCCTAGCCGAGGCGATAGCGGATTTCCGATCTCAGAAAGGGCAGCAAATCCATTTCAAACCATGGATTGCGCTTCAGCCAGCCGGTGTTGCGCCAGGACGGGTGCGGCAGCGGCAGGACTTTCGGGTCGGTTGCCGCCGCCCAGATGGCACGCCAATCCATGACCGTTTTCGTCAGCGAGGGACGGCGCGCCGCGCCCATATGCCAGCTTTGCGCGTAGATGCCGATCGTCAGCACCATATCGACTTGCGGCATCAGCGCCATCAGCGATGTGCGCCAGGCCGGCGCACATTCGCGGCGCGGCGGCAGGTCGGCGCCCCTGGCGTCCTGACCGGGAAAGCAAAAGCCCATCGGCACGATGGCGAATTTGTCCGTGTCGTAAAATTCCTCGCTGCCGACGCCCAGCCAGCTTCGCAGCCGGTCGCCGGAGGCGTCGGTGAACGGCATCCCTGTAATGTGAACCTTGGTACCCGGCGCCTGGCTGGCGATCAGGATACGCGCACTCGACGATGGCCTGAGCACCGGACGCGGCTGGTGCGGCAACGGCCTGCCGGCCGGGTTATCGACGCAGGTGCGGCAGGCGCGTACCCTCGCCGCCAAGGCTTCCAGCTCTTCGCTCATTCGGAACTCGTTGTCAGGCGGCGGCACTCGGCCGGCTGGAGATTTCCCGATGCCAGCGCAGCACGTTCGTGCACTCTTCGGGTACCTTGATGCGAGCCGGCTTCATGAAGTCGATGGCGACCAGCCCGGTGATGTCGGCGATCGAATAGGCATCGCCGGCGACGAATTCCCTGCCGGCGAGCTCAGTGTCCAGAAATCTCAGGAATTCGATCGCCTTCGGCTTGTTGGCCTCGCCCCATTCGGGGATTTGCGGGATCTCCCATTCCCTCATTGCGGGGTGGATGTGCCGGAACGCCGCAGCGACGCAGCCGAACAGATTGAACTCCACACGTCTTTGCCACATCTCGACGATCGCCTTGCCGAGCGCGCCACGCCCGAACAAAGCCGGCTCGGGGTGCAGTTCCTCGAAGTAACGACAGATTGCGACGGATTCGGTGATGACTGTGCCGTCGTCGAGCTCGAGCACCGGCAGACGCTTCAGCGGATTGCGCGAGCTAACCGGCTGCTCTTTGTGCTCCAGCGCGCCCATGTCGACGGGCACCAGCGGAACCTGAAGTCCCTTTTCGGCCAGAAAAATCCGAACCCGGCGTGGATTGGGCGCCCGCCCGCCGTCGAACAGCTTCATCTCTATCCTCCTCGTCCGTCTCGACGAACTATAGGCACAGCTCACCAGAAGCGAAAAATTTCGCGCAAGGCGTCGCCGATCGACGCCAAGGTACCGTGCTTTCTTTCAACCAGCTCGTGGCCGTGGCTCTCGCGCCAGTTCTCCGGCTCGTCGAAAGTTCCGCCCCAGATGCCGGCTTTGCCCGCGCGCGCAGCAGCTTCCTCGGTCTCGAAATCGCCAAAGGCGACCGCCCAGCCGGCCTCGACCTGTGCGCGGTTGAGATCCTTGCCGCCGGCCTTGCAGTCGCCGAGCAGCCTGCCGTAGCGGTCGCGCTGCCAGCCGCTGCAGGAGACGGCTTTGCCGGCGATCAACCGCACCAGGGACTGCCGCGCGAGCTTGCCGCAAGGATAGTCGGCACCGTCCTTGCGACAGATCTGCGAATATTCCGGCGCGTCGATGCCACGCATGCGGATGCGCTCGCCGCCGAGCGTGATGCTATCGCCGTCATTGACGGTGGCCGCGCCCTCCGTCTTGCGCGTCTCGATCCGGTCGAGGCGCGCCGCCAGGAGGATCGCCAGGCCGAGCACGATGAGTGTCAGCCCATAGTCCATCAGTCGGCGCCACAGGCTTCGCGGACGCGGCGCATAGTATCGCTGGCGCGGCCATCGCGACCACGAACGGCTCATATGGCAAACCGTTGGTTAATCATTCGAACGTAGCTTAACGATTTGAAATTGCTGCCCGCGTAAATTGAAGACTTCATGCCCCTGCAACGCTCGACCATGGCAGACAAGTTTATTGTGGACCGCAGGAAACGCCATCGCAACAGCGATGTCGCGCGCGCGGTGCGCAAGACGCGCGACCGTCTTTCGCAGCAAGCCGGAAATCCCGACTTCGACCGCGAGCTGTTGAAGCTCCACGCGCTTTCGATGACCGGCGGCGTGATCGTCATTCCGCTGCTCATCCTGGCAACGGCCGCGGCAGGCTTGTTCGCGGGCATCGGCAAGGAGATCGGCGTCTGGGCGCTGTTCACATTCATCTGCTATACCATCGTTGCATTCATGGCCAGACGCGTCACTCAAGCGTCCGAGCTCAACCCGCTGGAAACGCATAGGGATTTCCTGATCGGCCATTTTCTGTGCGGGCTTGGCTGGGCCTGGTTCGCATGGCTCGGCTGCGAAACTTGCCAAATGGATCAGTTCCAGGTCGCCAAGGCGGTGGTGCTGCTGCTCGCCATGTCGGCAACCGCGATCCTGGCCTCGTCCCTGCGCGGTGCGCTGTTGGCGACCTTCGCCCTCCCGGTCGCCATCTATGCTTATGCCAGTGCGAAATTATGGATGCCGGTCGAGGCGATCATGGCAGGCTTGCTGATCGCCTCGTTGCCTTTCTTCGCCTATGTAGCGCGCCAGCTCAACCGTTCCTCGCTGATGCTGCTGTCGTTCCGCTCCGAAAAGGATGCGCTGATTGCCGAACTGGAGACGGCGAAATCGATGTCGGACGAGGCACGGCGGCGGGCGGAAGACGCCAATCTGGCGAAATCGCGTTTCCTGGCCTCGATGAGCCACGAACTGCGCACGCCGCTCAACGCCATTCTCGGCTTTTCCGAAGTGATGGCCAACGAGGTGCTCGGCCCGATGAGCAACCCGACCTATCGCGACTATGCCCGTGACGTGCACGACTCCGGACAGCATCTGCTCGACCTGATCAACGAAATTCTCGATTTGTCGCGCATCGAAGCGGGCCGCTACCAGCTCAACGAGGAACCGATGATGCTGCTCTCCGTCGTCGAGGATTGCTGCCACATGATGGAGCTGAAGGCGCGCAACAAGGACATCCGCATCGTCCAGAATTTCGAAAACGCCTTGCCGCGCTTGTTCGCCGACGAACGCGCGGTGCGGCAGATTGCGCTCAACCTGTTGTCCAATGCCATCAAGTTCACCGCCACCGGCGGCGAAATCCGCGTGCGCGTCGGCTGGACGGCGGGCGGCGGGCAATATCTCTCCGTCAAGGATAATGGGCCGGGCATACCGGAAGACGAGATTCCGATCGTGCTTTCGGCCTTCGGCCAGGGCTCGATCGCCATCAAGAGCGCCGAACAGGGCACCGGGCTTGGCCTGCCGATCGTGCAAGGCTTGCTGGCCATGCATGGCGGCGAATTCCAGCTCCATTCCAGGCTGCGCGAAGGCACCGAGGCGATCGCCATCTTCCCGCTGAGCCGGGTGATGGAGGAACTGCCGGCGCTGCCGACCAAGGCGGTGGCCTCGCGCCGGCGCTGAATGCTCAACCGCGGACCGCCGCTGCCATGCCGGAGCTGGTCAGCGCGGCCGCCTTGATCAGGCCGGCGGCAAGAGCCGCCCCTACCGCCTCGCCTTGACTGACGCCCAGATCGAGCAGCGGGCGAAGGCCGAGGCGCTCGGCGGCCTTGGCATGACCAGGCTCCGGCGACAGGCTTGCGAGGAGACAATGATCGAGCGCGGCGGGGTTGGCGGCATGTAGGACACCAGCGGCGGCAGTCACCGCAAACCCATCGAGCAGCACCGGGATCTTCTGCATCCGCGCCGCCAGAATGGCGCCGCAGATCGCGGCGAATTCCCGCCCGCCGACCCGGCGCAGCGCTTCCAGCGGGTCCTTGAGGCTCGCGCCGTGAAACGCGACCGCGGCATCGACCACCTCCGCCTTGCGCCTCTGCATCGCCGCGTCTGCCCCTGATCCAGGTCCGACCCAGTCGGCGCCGGTGCCGCCGAACAGTGCCGTGCAAAGGGCCGCAGCGACAGTCGAATTGCCGACGCCGAGGTCGCCAAGGCAAAGCAGGTCGGTGCCGCCGGCAATCGCTTCCATGCCGAAGGCCATGGTAGCGGCACAACCGCGCTCGTCCAGTGCCGCATCCTCGGTAATGTCGGTTGTCGGGATGTGCAGAGCCAGATCGAACACCTTCAAGCCGAGATCGTTGGCGATGCAGATCTGGTTGATTGCTGCACCGCCGGCGGCGCAGAGCTCGACTGCATTTGCCGTGGCGGCGGCCGGGCGCGGCGAAATGCCGTGGCGGGTGACGCCATGATTGCCGGCAAAGATCGCCACCAATGGCCGCGTCACCGCCGGCGGCGCGCGGCCGCTCCACCCGGCAAGCCAGGCGGCGATGTCCTCGATGCGGCCAAGCGACCCTTTGGGCTTGTCTGCCTTGGCAAACAACTGGCGCACGCGGGCCTTGGCCGCCATATCTCCCGGCGGCAGGCTCACCAGGAGGTCGCGAAAATCGTCGAAAGGCAGCGTGCTGGTCATGTCGATGGCGATCGTCCGTGTGAATTGGTGAGCGGCATAGCCGCCTTGGCCAGCCGGCACAACCTCAAGCCGGCACAAGCTCCAGGCCTGGTACAACTTCGAGGTATTGACGCGAAAGCACCCGTTGGCGGCGCTTCCCGGAGGGCTTGTATTGACTTTGTCGTTGCACCATGTGGAGGCTAGCCAAGGAAATCCTTATGACGGCCATTGAATCCCCGTGCATCCTGGTCTGCTCGATCGATATGAAAACCGGCTTCTGTTTCGGTTGCGGGCGCACGCGCGCGGAAATCGCTGCCTGGATCGACATGACCCCGCAAACCCGCCGCAGCGTCATGGCCGAGCTGCCGGCAAGGCTGGAAACGGTCGAGCGACGCCCCCGCCGGGAAACCCGTCGCAGCCGCATGGCACGCGAACGCGACGCCCTCTCGTGAACCGGCCGCAGAGATGAACCGACTGCTGTGGATTCTGATCGTCGCGATCGGGGCAGGTGTACTCCTGCTCATGCTCAACGATTCCGCCGGCAGTACATTCGGCATTGAGAATTACGATTTCAGCCAGCTGATCTGGCTTAGCGCTTTAGCGGCGCTCGTCGGCGCCGGCCTGCTCAGATCGGGCAGGCCGTTAGGCACCATGGCCCGCAGCCTCGGCGCCTGGGGCGCAATCGTGCTGGCGCTGATCGCCGGCTATCAGTACCGCTATGAGTTGCAGGATTTCGCCAGCCGCGTCACCGCCGGCCTTGTTCCCGGCAGTCCGCTGGCGCTGGGCGTGGAAGAAGGCCATGCCACCGTCACCCTGGACAAGGCCGGCAGCGGCCATTTCGAAGCGCGCGTCACGATCAACGGCACGCCGATCCTGACGGTTGTCGATACCGGCGCGACCAGCACCGTTCTGACCGCCGAGGACGCGCTGGCGGTCGGGTTCAATTCGGCGGCTCTCCGCTTCACCATACCGATCTCTACCGCCAACGGCATGACACGCGCGGCGGCGGTGCGAACCGACGAACTGTCGATCGGCGGCATCGTGCGCAAGGACATGCCCATCATGATCGCCGCACCCGGCACGCTCGGCCAGAGCCTGCTCGGCATGAATTTCATCGGCTCGCTATCGGGCTTCGACGTACGTGGCGATCGCATGATTTTGCGGGATTGAGTTTTTCCTCAGGCCGCCTCTGCGGTCCGGCCGAAATCGACCTCTGCAAAAGCCGCCTTGAGCACCTGCGGTCCGGCACCCGGCCCTGTCGCATCGGTGGACAGGATCTGCCGATAGCGGCGTGCACCGGGCAGGCCGTGAAACAGCCCGACCATGTGCCGGGTGACATGCCCGAGGCGTCCGCCCTGCGCGATATGGCGTGACGCGTAATCCGCCATGGCATCGATCAGTGCGACAAAATCGAACGACTCAGCTGTGCTGCCGTAAAACGCGGCATCGATGCCGGTGAGTATCCCTGGCGTGTGATAGGCGGCGCGGCCGAGCATGGCGCCATCGACATGGTCGAGATGCGTCAGCGCCTCTGCGAGAGATTGAATACCGCCATTGATGCCGATGAATTTGTTTTGTTTTCTGGCTTTCAGCCGATAGACGCGGCCATAGTCGAGCGGCGGGATGTCGCGATTTTCCTTTGGGCTCAGTCCTTCCAGCCAGGCCTTGCGGGCGTGCACCCACAGCGCGTCGGCGCCGGCCGCGAAAACACCATCGGCCAACGCATCGAGTGCCGGTTCCGGATCCTGCTCATCGACGCCGATGCGGCACTTGACGGTGACCGGTATTTTCACCGCCGCCTTCATTGCCGCGACGCAATCCGCGACGAGCACGGGCGTCTTCATCAGGCACGCGCCGAAGGTGCCCGACTGGACGCGGTCGGACGGGCAGCCGACATTGAGGTTGATTTCATCATAGCCGAAGGCTTCGCCGATGCGCGCCGCCTCGGCCAGCTTTCCCGGATCGGCGCCGCCGAGTTGCAGCGCCAACGGATGTTCGTTGTCGTCGAAGCCAAGCAGCCGCTCGCGTGCGCCGTGGATGACCGCATCGGCCACCACCATCTCGGTATAGAGCAGCGCCTCGCGCGTCAGCTGGCGATGGAAGAACCGGCAGTGCCGGTCCGTCCAATCCATCATCGGCGCCACGGCAACTTTGTGGCGTAACATGTTCATTTTACTACTTTTCTGTCTCAGTCCGTTCGAATGACAGAGCAATTTGGCAAAAGATGCACACCTAACTGACCCGATATACGATTTTGCCGCCGCAACTGAAAGCAAATTGGCATGTCACACATGTCACTGTACGCACCAGTTAGATGCCTGCCGTGGAACGATGAACCGCCGGCGGCATACCAGTCAGCCAAGGCGAAGCGTGTTGCGGGCGATCTGCCACGCGGATTCGACATGCCGCCGCGCCGCCTCCTCCGCCTCGTCCGGCTTGCGCGAGCGGATTGCATCCATGATTTCGGTCATTTCGGCGATCGCCGGCTCGCGGCGGTTCTCCGACGCGATCGTCATTGAGCGGAGCTGGTTGATGCGGACATTCAGCCCCGTCACGATTTCCCAGGCAATGCGCTTGTCCGCCGCCTCGAACAGCGTTTCGTAGAACTTGGTCGTTGCCCGCATCACCTCGACAGGCGCACCGGACGCCCACGCCTCAAGCAGGTTCGTCAAGGCGGCATCGAGCGAGGCGATCTGCGCGTCCGTGGCTGTCAGGGCGCAAGCCCGCGCCGCGATGCCCTCGAGCAGCGCCCGCAATTCATAGATTTCGTCGGTGCGGCCGAGATCCGGCTTGGCCACGGCGGGTCCGTGGCCCGGTATCATCTGCACCAGGCCTTCCGCCTCCAGCTGCCGCAGCACCTCGCGCACGACGGAACGGCTTACCCCGAGCTGATCGCATAGCGGCCGCTCGACCAGCCTTTCGCCAGGCTGGAAATGGAAGCCCATGATCGCCTCACGCATGCGCTCCAGCGCCAGCGTCCTCAGCGTCTTGGCAGAGCGGTCGATCCGCAGCGTATCGCCTGACATTTTCTCTCCCTACCCCGATCCGGCCACAAAACAGATTCCATAGCCGATTGACAAGGCTTCTGGTGCTCCATAGTATGGTATACCATAAGATGATGTAAAGATTTCGGCGTTGCACAGCGCCGCGGCGACCGAGGACTTTCATGAAACCAGCCATTCGAAAGATCGTCACCTACATCGAGAACACGCTAATCGAGGGCGGCAAGGAAGCCCCAAAACCGCTGCGTCTGATCGGTGTCGCCGCTGTGCTGACAAATCCTTGGGCCGGCCGCGGTTTCACCGACGACCTGTCGCCGGAGATCCGCGCCATTGCTCCCGTCCTCGGTGAACTGCTGACCCACGAGATTATCGCCGTTGCCGGTTCCGGCGAGGCGATAGAGGGCTACGGCAAGGCCGCGGTCTGCGGCACGGAGGGCGAGATCGAGCATGCATCGGCGCTGATCCATACGCTGCATTTCGGCAACCATTACCGTCGCGCGGTCGGCGCCAAGACCTATCTCGCCTTCACCAATCTGCGCGGAGGGCCGAACACCCCGATCATGATCCCGCTGATGGACAAGAACGACGAAGGCCGCCGCTCCCACTATCTGACCGTACATTTCCAGATCGGCGACGCGCCCGCGCCCGACGAGCTGGTGGTGGCGCTTGGCGCTTCGATTGGCGGCCGCCCGCACCATCGTATCGGCGACCGCTATCAGGACCTCAAGGAGGTCGGAGACCTGCATGGCTGACGTCGCTGCCACCGCATGGGTCCGGGACACGGCTCCGGACGGCACCGGCTTCATCCGCGCCGGCTCCGGCGCGCCGGTTCTGCTCATTCACGGTGTCGGCATGAACGCCGCGATCTGGCACGATCAGATCGCGGCGATGAAACACCATCATGACCTGATCGCCATCGACATGCTCGGCCACGGCGTTTCACCGCTGCCGCCGGAAGAAGCCAGCCTGTCGGATTTCGCCGATCAGGCGGTTCGCCTTCTCGACCATCTCGGCGTGGCGTCGGTATCGATCGTTGGCCATTCGATGGGCGCGCTGGTCGCTCTGGAGATCGCCCTTCGCACCCCATCGCGCGTTCGCTCAATCGTCTGTCTCAATGCGGTATTCCGCCGCCCCGCGGCCTTGGCGCAGGCCGTACGCGAGCGTGCGGCCGCGCTCGGCACCCATGGCAACCCTTCCGCCATTGCGGCTACGCTTGCCCGCTGGTTCGGCGACCCGCTGCCGGCGAATCTTATCGGGGCGGCCTCTACCGCGCGCGCCGCCCTTGAAAGGGTCGACCCCGAAGGCTACGCGCGCACCTATCGCCTCTTTGCCCATGCCGACGCCGAGCATGCCGATGCCCTCCCCGGTCTTGCCGCGGCGGCCCTGTTCATGACCGGGTCGCAGGACAGCAATTCGACCCCGGCCATGTCGGCGGCGATGGCGAGGCTTGCGCCGCACGGCCAATGCCTCGTGCTCAATGGAGAAAGGCATATGATGGCAATGGCTTCACCTGAAAAAGTGACCAAACACATCATGGAATTTCTCGACACGGCAGGAGACGCTGGCGTGAAGCCGGAGACGGATGCAGTCTTTGACAGCGGCGAATTCCGGCGCGCGCTCGGCTCGTTCCTGACCGGTGTCACCATCGTCACAACGATCGGAGCGGAAGGCGAACCGCGCGGCTTCACCGCCAACTCCTTCACCTCGGTCTCGCTCGAGCCGCCGCTGGTGCTTGTCTGCATCGCCAAGAGGGCCCTGGGGCACAGTGCTTTTTCGACATCGAGAGGTTTCGCCATCAACATCCTGTCGGAGGACCAGAAGGCCCATTCCGGCATCTTCGCTTCCAAAGCAGCGGACAAGTTCGCGGCCGTGGCCTGGCAGCCGGGCCGGACCGGCAATCCGCTGATCGACGGCTCCGTTGCGGTGTTCGATTGCGGCATGGAGCAGCTGGTCGATGCTGGCGATCACTCGATCCTCATCGGCCGCGTCCGCGACTTCAGCCACAACGGAGCCCAGCCCCTCGGTTATTGCAGAGGCACCTACGTCACGCCCGGCCTCAGCCAGGAGGCGCTGGCGGCGGCGCCCCCCGATACGGAGGTCGGCGCCATTCTCGAGCACGAGGGCCGTGTGCTGTTCTTCGCAACGGCCGACGGGTTTCACGAATTGCCTGCGGGGCGCGGACTGGGCACGCCCAACGATGCGCGCAGCCTCAAGGGGCGCCTTGCCGCCAGGGCCATAGACGCCCAGCTCGGCTTCCTGTTCGCGGTGTGGGACGATGCCGCCGAACCCTGGCGCACGCATGTTTATTATCGCGGAACGGCCGAGGGGTCCTATTCCGACGATCGCCAGATGCGGCTTGTCGACATCGAGCAGATCGCCGATCTGGAGATCGCCGATCCCGCGGTGCGTTCGATGCTTGCCCGCTATGCGCGCGAACGCACGGAAGATGCATTCGGCGTCTATGTCGGCAACGAGGTCGAAGGGGAAGTCCGGCCGCTCGCCAAGCCCTCGCCTTCTCAAATTCCTCTTTCCGGCCGCGGGTGAAACCGATGAAGTTTTCGCTTTTCGTGCACATGGAGCGATCGGATCTGGCAAAGCCGCATTCCGAGCTTGTCGGCGAGCTGGAGGAGCTGGTTCTGCAGGCGGAAGAGGCAGGATTCGAGACTGCCTGGATCGGCGAGCATCACGGGATGGAATTCACCATCTCGCCGAACCCGTTCATCAACATCGCCTGGCTCGCCGCCAAAACCAGGCGCATCCGGCTCGGAACAGGAACCATCGTCGCGCCGTTCTGGCACCCGATCAAGCTTGCCGGCGAAGCAGCGATGGCCGACGTCGTCACCGGCGGCCGTCTCGACATCGGCATTGCGCGCGGCGCCTACGCTTACGAATACCAGCGACTTTTCCCAGGCCTCGAGGCCTGGGTCGCCGGGCAGCGTATGCGCGAGATGGTGCCGGCGATCCGGGGCCTTTGGGATGGTGATTTCGAACTCGCCGGCGAGTTCTGGTCGTTTCCTTCAACCACCTCGTCGCCCAAGCCGCTGCAAAAGCCTTATCCGCCGATCTGGGTGGCCGCACGCGATCCGAACTCGCACGACTTTGCGGTTTCGAGCAAATGCAACGTCCAGGTGACGCCGCTTGCCTCCGGCGATGGCGAAGTGGCCAGCCTGATGGAGCGTTTCAACGCGGCGTGCAATGCCCACCCCGACGTACCAAGGCCGGAGATTATGCTGCTGATGCATACTTTCGTCGCCGAGGATGCAACGGAGGCTGACCGGCTCGCGCAGGATCTGTCGCAGTTCTACTGCCAGTTCGGCGCCTGGTTCCAGAACAAGAAGCCGGTGCACCAGGGCATAATGGAAGCGCTGACCGAAGACGAGATCGCGGCCATGCCGCAATATGCGCCTGACAAGATCAGGCAGAACCTGGTCATTGGCGAAGCCGACGAGGTGATCGCCAGGCTGAAGGCCTACGAAGCGCTCGGCTACGATCAGTATTCGATCTGGATCGACAGCGGCCTTTCCCATCGGCGCAAGAAGAAATCGCTGCAGCTCTTCATCGACAGGGTGATGCCGGCCTTTTCCGAACCGAAAGCCGGATTGCGATGAGCACCACTCAATTCAGGAACTATATTGACGGCAGCTTCGTCGAAGTGGCGGCGACCTTCGACAGCGTCGATCCCTCGACGGGCGCGCCATGGGCGAAGATGCCCGCTGCATCGTCTGATGACGTCGACCGCGCCGTCGAAGCTGCTCACCGGGCGCTTGGCTCCGGCACGTGGCCGGCAATGACGGCAACGGCACGCGGCAAGCTTCTGGTGCGGCTCGGCGATCTGGTGGTCGCCAATGCCGACCGGCTGGCGGAACTCGAGACGCGCGATACCGGCAAGATCATCCGCGAGACCCGCGCCCAGATCGCCTATGTCGGCGACTATTACCGCTATTATGGCGGGCTGGCCGACAAGCACGAGGGCTCGTTTGTTCCCATCGACAAGGCCGACATGGAAGTGACCATCCGGCCGGAGCCAATCGGCGTCGTAGCCGCCATTGTGCCGTGGAACTCGCAGCTCTTCCTGTCCGCCGTCAAGCTCGGGCCGGCGCTGGCGGCCGGCTGCACCATCGTTCTGAAAGCATCGGAAGACGGCCCTGCCCCGTTGCTGGCCTTCGCTGAACTCGTCCATGAGGCGGGATTTCCCGCCGGGACCGTGAACATCCTGACCGGCTTCGGCCACGATTGCGGTCACCGGCTGACCAGTCATCCGCTCGTCGCCCGCGTCGCCTTCACCGGCGGTCCCTCGACCGCTCGGCAGATCGTCAGGAATACGGCGGAAAACCTCGCCTTCACGACGCTCGAGCTCGGCGGCAAAAGCCCGGTCGTGGTGTTTGCCGATGCCGATCTGGACAGCGCCGCCAACGCGGTCGTTGCCGGCATCTTCGCTGCCACCGGCCAGAGCTGCGTCGCCGGCTCGCGGCTGCTGGTCCAGCGCTCCGTGAAGGACGAATTCCTCGACCGGCTCAAGCGCAAGGCCGAGGCGATCAGGATTGGCGATCCGCAGGATCCCGCGATCGAAATGGGACCGCTCGCCACCTCGCGCCAGCGCGAATGGATAGAGAAGATCATTGCTGAAAGCCTGGCCGCGGGCGGGCAACTGGTCACCGGCGGCATCCGCCCCGCGGGCATGGCGGACGGCTTCTATTACGCGCCGACGATTATCGACGCGCCTGATCAGACGCTTGCCTGCGTGCGCGAAGAGCTCTTCGGCCCGGTGCTCTGTGTGCTAGCCTTCGACAGCGAAGCTGAAGCGCTTTCGCTCGCCAACGACACGAAGTTCGGCCTGGCGTCCGGCGTGTTCACCACCAATCTGGCAAAAGCCCACCGCATGGCGCGCGGCATCCATGCCGGCGTGGTCTGGATCAACACCTATCGGGCGGTCTCGCCGCTGGTTCCGTTTGGCGGCTACGGCCAATCCGGGCTCGGCCGCGAGGGCGGCCTCGATGCGATCCGCGACTACACGCGTTCGAAATCGGTGTGGATACGCACCTCCGACGACCCAATTCCCGATCCTTTTGTCATGCGGTAGCCGCCGCTGGCCGGAGATGCGCGATCAAGGCGAAAACGACCGATCGCGAACAGACACCAACGAAAACAACAGAGGAGAACGACATGAAACTGATCATCACCGGCTTCCTTGCCGGATTTATTGCAACGACAGTTCTGGCAACGACGGCCGCAAAGGCCGAGGACATGGTCTTCACCAGCTGGGGCGGGACGACCCAGGAAGCGCAGACCAAATCCTGGGCCGAGCCGTTCACCGCTGCATCCGGCATCAAGGTCATGCAGGACGGCCCGACCGACTACGGCAAGCTGAAGGCGATGGTCGACAGCGGCAGTGTCAACTGGGACGTCGTCGACGTCGAGATGGATTTCGCCATCAAGGCGGCCAAGGACGGTCTGCTCGAGCCGATCGACTTCAAGGCCGTGTCGAAGGCCGACCTCGATCCGCGCTTCACCACCGATCATGCCGTCGGCAGTTTCTACTATTCCTTCGTGCTCGCCTGGAACAAGGGCGCCGTTTCGGGTGAACCGGCCGGCTGGGCCGACATGTTCGACCTGACGAAGTTCCCGGGCAAGCGGACCTTCTACAAATGGTCGGCGCCCGGTGTCATCGAGATCGCGCTGCTGGCCGATGGTGTTCCGGCGGACAAGCTCTATCCGCTGGATCTCGATCGCGCCTTCAAGAAACTCGACACCATCAAGTCGGACATCGTCTGGTGGGGCGGCGGGGCGGAGTCGCAGCAATTGATCGCATCCGGCGAAGCAACGTTCGGCCAGCTGTGGAACGGCCGCGTCTTCGCACTGGACAAGGAAGGCGCCGATGTCGGCGTCTCCTGGAACCAGAACCTGACCGCAGCCGACGTTCTGGTGGTACCGAAGGGTGCCAAGAACAAGGATACGGCGATGAAATTCCTCGCCGCGGCGAGCAGCCCCGCCGGCCAGGCCAAATTTGCCGAAGCCAGCGGCTATGCGCCGATCAACACCAAGGCCAAGGCAGAGATGCCGGCCGATGCCGTGAAATCGCTGCCGGACGCTCATGTCGACGGACAGATCAATCTCGACATGAACTACTGGGCCGCCAATCGCGACACCATCGCCGCGCGCTGGTATGCCTGGCAGGCGAAATAAGCCCGCCCCTGAACCGCAATGGACGAGACGGTTCGCGCCGTCTCGTCCCGTAGCCGGGTCGCTGTCATGTCGGTCGAAACACGCCGGAACTTTGGAACGGTGCGGGTGCCGGCAGGTCTCAATGGCCTGCTGCCGGCCCTGATTCTGATTATGCTGTTCTTCGTCGTCCCCGTGCTGGCGCTGCTTTTGCGCAGTGTCACGGAGCCCGAGCCAGGCTTGCAGAACTATGCTGCCCTGCTCGGTGACGGCACCTATGCGCGGGTGTTCTTCAACACATTCCTGGTCGCGGCGTTGGTCACCATCGTCACGGTCCTTGTCGCCTTTCCGGTCGCCTGGATGCTGGCGATCATGCCTTCGGGACCGGCCTCGATCATCTTCGGCATCATCATTCTGTCGATGTGGACGAACCTGCTCACCCGCACCTATGCCTGGATGGTGCTCCTGCAGCGTACCGGCGTCATCAACCGGACGCTGATGACCATCGGCGTCATCGACCACCCGCTGCCGCTCATCAACAATCTCACCGGCGTCACCATCGGCATGGTCTATATCATGCTGCCCTTCATGATCCTGCCGCTGGTCGGCACGTTACGGGCGATCGATCCGATGACGCTGCGTGCGGCGTCGCTGTGCGGCGCAAGCCCTTTCCAGGCGTTCCGCCGCATCCTCGTGCCGCTGTCGTTGCCCGGCGTCGCCGCCGGTGGGCTGATGGTCTTCGTCATGTCGCTCGGCTACTTCGTAACGCCGGCACTGCTCGGCGGCACGTCGAACATGATGCTTGCCGAAATGATCGCGCAGATGGTCCAGTCGCTGCTCAACTGGGGGCTCGGCAGCGCCGCGGCCTTCATCCTGCTTGTCGTCACCATGGCTCTCTACGCGCTGCAACTGCGCCTTGCCGGTGCCAGGCGCATGAGCGGAGGCATCTGAGATGCTGCTCGACTATGACCGCATGGGTGGACTGCGGGTTGCCCTGCTCGGCTTCACCGCGCTGGTCGCCGGCTTTCTTCTGTTGCCGGTGGTCTTCATTGTCCTGCTCTCCTTCGGCTCGTCGCGCTGGCTGGCCTTTCCGCCGCCCGGCTGGACGCTCAAATGGTACCAGGAGCTTTTTGCCGATCCGGCCTGGCTCGGCGCCGCACTGACCAGCGCCCGGATCGCCACCATGACGGCGATCCTGGCAGTGGCGATCGGCCTGCTCGCCTCCTTTGCCCTGGTTCGCGGACGGTTTGCCGGACGTGAGATCGTGCGTGGCCTGCTGCTGACGCCGATGGTGCTGCCCGTCGTTGTCTTCGCCATCGCCATCTACGCGTTCTTCCTTCGCCTTGGCCTCGGCGGCACCACCATCGGCTTCGTCATCGCCCACACCGTGCTGGCGCTGCCCTTCGCCATCATTCCGATCGCCACCGCGCTCGAAGGGTTCGACAAGTCGATCGAGGACGCGGCAATCGTCTGCGGGGCAAGCCCGCTCGAGGCCAGGCTCAGGATCACCTTGCCGTCGATCCGGATCGGCATCTTCTCCGCCGCGATCTTTTCCTTCCTCGCCTCGTGGGACGAAGTCGTGGTGGCGATCTTCATGGCCAGCCCCAGCTTGCAAACCTTGCCCGTCAAGATCTGGGGCAGTCTGCGGTCGGACCTCAGTCCGGTGATCGCCGCTGCCTCCAGCCTGCTGGTCGGGCTGACGCTTGCCCTGATGGTGATGACGGCGCTGCTGCAGCGAAAGTTCCGAACATGACCCACCCTTTCCTCTCCATCCGCAATCTGCGCAAGGCGTTCGGGGCGATCGTCGCCGTGCACGACGTCACGCTGGACATTCCCAGGGGCGAGTTCCTGACCTTCCTCGGGCCCTCCGGTTCGGGAAAATCGACGACGCTCTACGCGATCGCCGGCTTTCAGGACCCGACTTCCGGCGATGTCTTGCTGGAAGGAAAGTCGCTGCCTGCAGTGCCTTCGCACAAGCGCAACATCGGCATGGTCTTCCAGCGCTACACGCTGTTTCCGCATCTGACGGTGGCCGAAAACGTCGCTTTTCCGCTGCGGGTTCGCCGCCGGCCGGACGCCGAGGTGAAGAAAAAGGTCGCCGACATGCTGGCCCTGGTGCGGCTCGAAAGCTTTGCCGGACGCTTACCCGGTGCGCTGTCGGGCGGCCAGCAACAGCGCGTCGCGCTGGCCCGGGCGCTGGCCTACGATCCTCCGATCCTTTTGATGGACGAGCCATTGTCGGCGCTCGACAAGAAGCTGCGCGAGGAAATCCAGGGCGAAATCCGCCGCATCCATCGCCAGACCGGCGTCACCATTCTCTACGTCACCCACGATCAGGAAGAGGCGCTGCATCTGTCGGACCGAATCGCCCTGTTCAAGGATGGCCGCATCGAGCAGACCGGCACCGGCGAGGATCTCTATCTCAGGCCGGCGACCGATTTCGTCGCCGGCTTCATCGGCAATTCGAATTTCCTCGCCGCCGAACATCTCGGCACCACCAACGGCACGACAACGATCCGCATGACAGACGGTTCGGTCATATCCGGAGTCAGGGCCAACGGCACGTTCGGCAAAGGCCAGAAGACCAGGCTGATGATCCGGCCCGAAGCCTTTAGCATGGAGCGGAGCCCGGCGAGCGCGGAACTGAATGTCGAGATCGTCGACATCGCATTTTACGGCGAGCGCCGGCGGATCGTCGCGCGCATCGCCGCTGGACAGGAGGTTGACATCAGGCCGACCTCCGCCGCCATGCAATCGCAGGATGTGTGGCCCTGCAGCCGGCAGGTCTTTTTCGATCCCGCTGCTGCATTCCTGTTTCCGGCCTGACTAAGCCGCGGTGGATCGCCGCCCTTCAACGCTTCGCAGCGATGGAAGCGTGCTTGGGACAAGCTGTGGTTAGGTCCATCATCAGCTTCGGTCAGCAAGCGCGCAACGTGATCGACGCTGCAGTCGGCTGATTGGATGGCGGGCGCAACTCCCGTACCCATTGACAGTCGTCATGCTCGGTTGGAAGATGAAGAAGGTCCGCGGCGATAGCCATACGGGAAGGCAATGGTCCAACCGCCAGATACCGGACACCATCCTGGCAGCGTCGTCGCGGTCATCGTCATTTGTTTGATCATCGTTGCTTTGTTCTTCATAGGCTTCAGATACTCAAGGCCAGGCCAGGGTACCCTCGTAATTCCCGGCGGTACGCTGCAGCAACCGTGAATCCGACCCCTTGGCGCTGACGCGAAGCCGTTCTCAGGCTGCCAAACGTGCCCCGGCGGGACTGGGGGACGCCGCAGAATAGGCCGGCGGTTCGCAGCCGGTCCTTTGCTTCCCGCCGCGGCATTCCTTTCCCACCTAAACAACCAAGCCTGACCGGTGTGAGGTCAACCATACCAGGAGGCGACGAGCGCTCAGCCACCAGGCACTAGACGGCCCTGATCAGCCGGAGCAGAGAAAGCGCTTCGAAAAAGGTCCCCTTGCGAAAGGCAAGATAGGTCGGCTCTTCGACACCATGGAACCGGCGCTTGAAGGCCGCCTGCCCCTGCAGATTGAAGCGGGTGCGATTGACCCAGGGGGAGTCATAGGCACGCTGGAAGGCGTGCCGCCAGAAATCGCTTTCGGCAAACCCGCTAGGTCCGATTTCGACAAGCGGCGATAGGCCTAGGGTGACGACGGAAACACCTTCATCGCGAAAGCGGTCGACCGCGAATTTGGTCAGGCCGATCTCGGCATGCGCCGAGGCATCGATGTGCTTGCGCTTGAACGAGGTGGTGTAGCCGATGACCTTGCCGTCGCTGACCAGCGGATCGAAATCCAGCAAGGCCACGAGTTCCCCATCCGGACCGTGCAGGACGAAACGGCGCATATCGACGCCAAGGTGATCGGCAAAGGGCCTGTTGAGAAATCTCATCTCCCAGCGCTTGACAATGCGGTCGGCCCGCCAATTCTGGGAGAGCCTGGCAATCTCGTCGAGGAAGACAGTCCCGTTGTCCTCTGCGAAGGAAAAACCCTTCTTCAAGAGCCAGCGTTCGGAATAGCGCACTGTCTCATTGCGCTTTCCGGAAAAGTCGTGTCCGGGCAGGACAAGCCTGGTATCGACGCCGAGGCGGTTGACCTGATAGCCAAGCCCGGCAAGCACGCGCGCCGTCTGGTCGCCGATCTGCACAAACCACGGGCTGCCGGCAACCTCGATGAAACGTCTGATATAGTCGCGCCGATCGGCCGGGGCAGCCACTGGATCACCGAGCGCGAAATGATGTCGCGTTTTGCTGCCGTAAGCGATGTAGCCCTGGGCATCGCCGAAGTAGTGAAGCCCCCTCTGCACGGCGGTCGAATAGGCAAGGGAAAAATCACCATGGCGACGGACCAGCGCCAGGCGCTCGACATGGTTCAGCTGCAGCCGCGGTATTTTAGGCCCGCGGTTCTCCAGGAAACGATCGAGGCGTCTTCGCAGTGACGGCATGGTCGACTTTCGCGTGCCGGCTAGGCCGATGAAAGAGCTGACAGACTCCAAACCGATCATATTGGCGCGAGCTGAACCTTATCTCAGCGCGGCATGGTTACCCGGCCGGAGCCGCCAGATTCGTAGGTGCAATCTGCCCGGTCCCGCCCCCCGGCGGCAACACGTTGTCGACGCCCGGCGCCTGACGGCTGGTTGCTGCGCCCTTGGCGACATGAAAATCAATGCCACTTTCGGAAGCGCCCAGGTCACCTGCCAAACACGATGTTCTTATCGAACGGCGCTCTGAGAAGATTCCGCTTGATCGGAAGCCAGGAACTCGTCGCGTTCTGCTATCCACAAATCGGCGTAGTCGACATTCTGCCATTCGGCAAACCACGGGCCGCCGCTGGTATAGTGGACCGCCCTAGGTGTGCCGACCGCAGGCTTTTCATTCCAACCTTCGAGCCAATTCCACTCTACCGGCAATGAGCCCAAATCTTTGTCGGCAACCCACTGCATTCGGTGAAGATAGGCGCCACTTTCCTGATTCACGACCTCTGGCGTGAGCGATCTGACCGAAGGATGCGCGCAATTGAACAGCATCAGCGACGACCAGTTTTTCCGAGGATAGGACGTCTGGACCACACCATCCATCTTGGTTGTGGCCTTCGGCGTATAGTCATGCTGGACGCAATAGACAGCCTTGTCCGAGTCCGTATATTTCAGCAGGCCTGCGACGTCACCAAGCCACAGGAAATCACAATCGCAAAACAGGGCCCAACCCGTGTAGTCGGCGAGAAAGGGCGTGAGGAAGCGCGTGTAGGTGAACTCCGTTGAGGCGAGCGGATCTTTTTCCCGCCAATATAGCCCGCGGGCACGCATCTCGTCCTGTTTGATCGGAATGACGGAGACAGGCGCCGACGCATGTTTGAGCAGCGAGTGTCGCGCGACGTCGTACGCGATCGGCTCACGGCTGTCCCATCCGATAAATACCCTAAACGCATCAGTCATATTCACTACCCTAGCTTTCGATTTTTACGGTCGTACACTAACTAGTTGGCGATGGCTCGGCAACAATTGCGGTCAACCAAGCCGGTTTCTCACAGATTTGTCCTGGCCTCAGCGTTGCTTTTTTGGGTGGACCGGGCCTCGCATTCCCAATGCGACACGGGCCCATTTCTGATAGGTGTAGCTGGCCGAATACGCGGCCACCATCGCACCAATGGAACCGTCCAGAAATCCCAGCCGGAAAATATAGCTGCGCACATAGGCCCAGACCGAGCGCAAAACCGCCTTGCCTATCGAGCTTTTTTTGCCCTCGGCAAGCAGTTGCGCGGCGGACGCCTCTGCGTACCGGCCGATCTTGTCGTGGGCATCTGCCAAGTCGGTAATGGAATCGTGCTCGATCGGCTGGGACAATCGGCCGACCTTCCCGTTCACCAATACCTTCTCGTGCACGGTGTCGTCGCTGAACCGCCCGGAGCGGCGACGGAAGAGCCTGAGCACCAGATCGGGCGACCAGCCGCTATGGCGGACAATGTGCCCGCAAAAGCGCGATCTTCTCGGTATTTCGAAGCCGTCATTGGCTTTTGGGTCGGCGATTGCGGCCCTTATTTCCGCGCCGAGCGGCGCCTCCACCCACTCATCGGCATCCAGCGACAGGATCCAATCCCCCGTTGCCGCGGCCAGCGCACGGTTTTTTTGCGCGCCAAAACCGGGCCAATCGACGGTCATCAGAACCTTTGCCCCCAGAGCACCGGCAATCTCCCTGGTCCTGTCGCTGCTGTTGTTGTCGAGAACGACGATCTCATCGGCAAAATGGACCGACCGAAGGCATTGCGCGATGGACGCCTCCTCGTTGCGGGTGATGATAATGACCGAGAGCGCCGGCACGGTCAGAATGCTCCGGCATCAAAGCTGCCACTGTCATTCGAATGCATCTGCAGCATCGGCTCCCGGCCCGTTAGCACACTGAGGGTACTAACCTAATTCAACAAAGTCGAAAATCATTTCAGATCAAGGCTTTCATAAAGCGCCATCATTCGCTTGATCATGACATTGAAATCATAGTGTTCGGCCGCCGCTCTCACCCGGGCTGCGGTGTCAGGTCCTGACGACAACTGCAGCGCGTGCGCGAGCGCTGCAGCGAGGTCGCTTTCGCTGGCCGCATCGCAAACGAGCGTCGGCTCGAACCGCTCGACAAGCTCGCGCGCTCCACAGCCGGTGCTTACCACGGCGGGCAAGCCGCTGGCCATCGCTTCAATGACCACTGTGCCGAAAGGATCATAGATGGAAGGCAGCACGGCAATATCAGCCGCGCCGTACCACGGCAGCATGTCTTTCTGCGGCCCCAGCATCTTGAGCCGTGCGCCGAGACCGAGCCTGTCACCGGCCTGCCTGAAGGCGTTGGCGCGCGAATCATGGCCGATGACCCACAATTCAGGCTCGCCATCGAGCCTGCCGACCGCCTTCATCAGTGCAAGCAGTCCTTTTCGCGCGAAGCCCGAGCCGACAAACAGGACGACCGGCCTGTTTTCGTCGACGTCGAGCCGCGCGCGGATTGTCGCCCGATGCTGCTGGCGCAGCTGCGGGTTGAAGCGGTCGAGATCCACCCCGTTGGGAATATGGTGCACATTTTCCGCCGGATAATCGTAGTGACGGACAATGTCCTCGGCGACCATCTTCGAAATCGCTATGACAGCTTTGAGCCGTGGGCTGGCATAGGTTGCGCGCTCGAGGCGCAGCGTCTGGCGGTGAAAGGGGCTCAGCGCCATTGCCGCCCTGCCAAGCCGCGTCTCGAAACGCCGCCGCTCGGCAAGATAGGCGGCATGAACGCCCTCCCCGGCCCGGAAGACATCGCAGCACGGGAGGCGATCGTTGCTCTGCACCAGCGCCGGCGGCATTTCGGCGATCTTGCGGCAGGCGGCTTGAGCAAAGGACGTCGCCCGCAGCGAACGCGGAAACCGGCGTCCGGCACAATGGATGAACTCGATGCCTTCATAACGCGGCCAGTCGCCGGACAGCACGGCCACCCGCCGCTGACGCGCGGCGAATGCGGCCATGATGTTTTCCAACATGATCTCGCCGCCACCGAAGGGCGCATAACGCTGGCGCACGAACAGGATCGGCCTGTCGAATTGAATTTCGGTGCCACGGATGCCGGCGTGCATGGGGTCTGGGCTCCGGCCTTGTTGCCATCTGACGATGTCTATAGAGGCCAGCTCGCATCGGCAACACTTGGAAAGCTCCCCCGCCGGAACTCAGAACAGGCCTGTGTCCATTGTCCGCAACTGCTTGCGATTTGCCTAACGGTGCTGCATGTAGAAATTAACTGCAAACAGCGGATCAGCGCCAGCTCCAGCCGGTGACCGCCATGAGGGGAATCGATGGCTTGAGCAAAGCAACCTGGCCCGCCATTGTCCGCCGGACGATTACCGACACCGCCATATATCGGCTGAGACACACCTTCGGAAGAGGGGCAGAAGTGTCATCGCTGCGGCCGATAACGCCCCTTAACGCGAATGACCTGCCTTTGATCCTCGTCATCCGCAACGAGGCGGACAGGCTACCCCCGTTCCTGAAGCACTATCGCGAACTCGGCGTCACCAGATTCGCCGTCCTCGATGATCGCTCGACAGACGGCACAGCTGAGCTTCTGGCCGAGCAGCCAGATGTCGATCTATTCAGCTCGCCGATCACCTATTCGCAGTCGGACCTGGGAAACCTTTGGCGGCAGCGGATTGTGCAGATCTATGGTCAGCCTCGCTGGTATCTGACCGTGGATGCGGACGAATATCTTGTCTATGACGGCATGGATCAGCATCCGCTCGGTGCGATGGCCGACTGGCTGAAGCGGCGCGGAATGACACGCCTGCTGGCGCCGATGATCGACATGTATCCGAGCGGAAGCATCTGGGACGTACCCTTCGATCCCATCGTGCCGCCATGGCAAGTTGCAGACCATTTCGACGGCAGCGGCTATGAGGTGACGAGGAGCCCCCGGCATCTCAAGATCACAGGCGGCCCGAGAACCCGGCTTTTCGCCAGGCAGCACAAGTTGACCAAGTTTCCTCTGATATATGTTGATCGCCAGACGATTTTTACGTCGATTCACTCACCGCTGCCCTACTGGCGAAACTATATAAAGGGATTGGCTGGCCTGCTTCATTTCAAGTTCTTCGCCGATTTCAACGACAAGGCGCAGGTCGCGGTGGCGGAAGGTCAGTATTGGAACGGCGCTTCCAAATATCGCCAGTATCATGAGGTATCGAGCGGTAAAGCCGCTCTCAGCGCGATGAGCGAACAGTCAATGCTGTACGAAGGAGCTCACAGCCTGTTCAAAACGGGTTTGATCGACAAAATTGATTGGTAGACGGCAGTTCAAGCAGATGCCGAGCCGAGATCATGCATAACCGAATGCTTTCATAAGCTGGGCACCTCGTCCCTGTACCAGGTCCTGTAGCTCGGCGTTTCCAAGTTCGGAGCGCCATCTTCCGCTCCCGTCATAGATCGGCTGATTGACCTGTTGGTTCCGGAGCACCGCATGTGGCGTCTCGCCGCTGGCGTCGGTCGGCTTGAACCACTGCTGCGGGTTCTTGTGATAGTCGAGGAGATCCGGCCTGAAGGTTACATCGAGAAAGCCGCATATCTGCTCGACGACTTTGGCCGGATTCTCGACCAGGTCCTCATAGCGATAGATCAGCACATCCGGCTTTCCCCGTTCCGCAAGAACCAGCGCATTGTCGTTGATCCAGCGGTCGAGAGCCTCCGTTGGGTCGCCAAGTCGTTTGATCAGGGACGCTACGACGTCGCGCCCATCTCGCACCGGCATGACGAAACGCGCGCCGGGGACGAGCCGGCGAATGCGGGCGACACGGCGGATATGCCGCGGTGTCTTTTCAAGCAGCACGTTCTTTCCAGCATCGAGCGCCGCCCGCTTCAGTTTCCAGAAGCGGAACATGGCCAGTGGCGTCCACTTGAAGAAAATGTTGGTTTCCTGGAGCGGCAGGTAGACGTCGGGATGCGACGCAAGGATCGTCGCAATCAACGTCGTCCCGCTATGGCCGCAGCCGCAAATGAATCCGGTCCGCATCACCATGTCGGCAATGCTCCCTAACCCAAGGCGACCCGGGCGCGGTTATCGACGCGAGCGTAGCACAAGCCGTTCGTGCTAAAGACCTTGTCCAGCTTCTCCCAATATTCGAACTTAGCCAACTGCTCGTCACAATAGGCCACATCGTCCTCGGAAAGATATTCGCCGTAACCGCCTATCTTGCCCTTGCGCACCTTGAAGCTTTCGGGATCATTCGCATCGCGCGGCTGTAATATCTTGCCGTATCGATCGGACAGATCACCGGTCGATTCACTCACTTTCATCTTGTCGAACGTTCGGTTGTTCGCCACCTCGACAAGCGTCCGATCGTCAGCCTGCTGGTTCAGGAATCCAAGGATCGCGCGAAGGACACCAGCGGTATCCCGATGCATATCTTCATATTGAAGATACCGGATTTCGCGCATCCGGGGCATGGCCGCGAACCAATGCAGATTGAATCTGATGATCTTTTCAATCCCATGATTGTCGCTTCTGATAAAATCACTGAACGATCCCGCTGGAAGCATGTGGCGCTTCTGAACCTGAAAGTACCCTGAGACCACCGTATCTCTTGGATCGCGAACAAGCATTATTGTTCTTCTCTTTTTATACCGAGATTTATTCTCCTTGAGACTCGATTTCGGTCGAAGTAACTTGTGGTCGGTTCCGTCGTGAATGTATTGAACTTCAACTCCGAGATCGTCCAGCATGACACGTAGCCACGTGCGCCCCGATTTTGGAAAGGATACGATAAGAGGAAGAGGCGGCGCTTTGGCCTGGAAAAATTTTAGAAAGGACATGGGAGAGACCTCCTTTAGATTATCAGAGCTGGCGCCCGAACCGCTGCCGGCCAGACCAACCCCATTACTGGGCGCCTAAGCCTACGGCTAATTCGAACACAAGGCAGAAATGCCAGCAAGAATTGCGATCCTCTGCGGGGCGAATTGGCCTTTACTATATCCCGGTTCGGAATGCCTTATGTTTTTTGGCCTGTTGCGACGACTGTTCGACACGGGCGCTCCATTCCGCGATCCGTCGGCCGAACCCTTAATGCGGATCGCGTCGAAGCGTCTTCAGTGACACCCTTTCGGACGACAGGCATTAGCCACTCACTTTTGTGAGCCATGGCGCCAGGATGGCCTCAGCCTCGCCCATCACCACGGACCAGGGGCGTTCCCGTTTCGAGACCAGCACGGCCGATGGATAGTAGGGCGTGCGGTCGCCCTCGACCGGCCAGGAGCGCTTGAAGCCGTCGCCCAGAATGAAAACCGAGGGGATGCCGAGCGCGCCGGCCAGATGCGCTCCGGTATTGCTGATGGTCACCACGGCGTCCATCGCGGCAACCTGCGCGGCGAAAAGATCCATGTCGACGAGCTGATCGACCGATCTGTCATGAAGAACGCGCTCCGGCTCACCGTCGGTCAGGATCTTCAGATCGGTCTCGATCTGGCCGTACTGCAGCGAGACGAACCGGAGGTCCGGTCGGCCGATCAGGTTTCGCCAGGCGGCAAGCGGCGGCAGGTCTTTGCCAGGATTCGAGCTGCCCCATGCGATACCGACCAACGGCCGTCCTTCATGCCGGTAGCGGGCGCGAAGTTCAGCGACCCGGGCCGGATCCGGCTTAAGGGGCACGAAATGCTCGCGGATCGTCGCCTCGTCGGTCTCGAAAACGGCAGTCAGATGCTGGACGCCGGCGAAGGCCTGCGCCTCGCCATAGGCAGCCTTGCCGTCAGCGCCGACCGGCCGCACATCGGCGGTCGGAAAAGTGCGCTGAAAGAGCGGTACCAGGCGGCGCTCGACCAGGACGATCGAACGGGCGGCGCGCCCCAACGCACAGCCGACGGAACTCGCATGATGGATCGCGGTGGCCAGACCCTGCTTTTCGGTTTCCATCAGATCGACAAGCAGTGTCTGGCCCGAAATATCCTGGCCCAGCCACTCGCCATCGACGCGGCCGTTGACGATGTGGCGTCGGGCGATCCTGAGTTCGGCGGCTGGGCCATAGGCGCCCATCCGCATCAGCGCCTTGCTGAGCTCGTCGATCAGGTGGACCTCGCCCCTCGACTTCGCAATGGATCCAAGAGCCAGGGCTTTCGGCAGTGCCGCCGGCCAATCGCGGGACTCGACGCTTCGCCGATAATCCGCCATCTGATCGGCAATGTCGCCGTCGCGCCAGCGAAGGAAGAGCTGCCGCCGGTGACGTCGGAACCAGACCTTGTATCGGTAGCCTGCAAGCGCGACAGCGCGGCGCAACCGGCCGAGAAGTTGGCTACCCTCCATCGCCAGCTCCGCCGAAGATTTGCATGACCCGTCCGCCTGCTTCCTGGACTGCCGACGCCCAGGCTCGGCCGCCTTTTCGGACCAGTCGAACGCTCGGATATGCGGCGACGGTCTCACCGAAAGCAGGCCAGGACAGCCGAAATCCATCGTCGAGCATGACAATCGTCGGCACGCCGAGCGCTCCGGCGAGGTTGGCGCCGGTATTGCTGATCGTGACCACCGCGTCGAGCGCCGCAATTTGGGCGGCAAAGCGGTCCATGTCCGTCAACTGGTCGACTGAAGCGTCATGGATGATGCGACCGGGCGCGTGGCGCTCGAACTCGGAGAGGGCCGGCCCGACATCGCCATATTGCAAGCTGACGAGGCGCCCCGGCAGGCTGCTGAACAGCGTCCGCCAATCGTCCAGGGCCGGCAGATCCTTGCTCTTGTTGAGGCTTCCCCAGGCAAATCCGATCAGGGGACCTGGGCCGCCATCGAGATAGGTGCCGCGCAGCTCGGCAACCAGTCGGCGGTCCGGCTCCAGCGGAACGAAGGGCGCGCGTGCCGCCGGGTCGTCCGGCCAGAAATGCTTTGCGAGTGTCTCGAAACCGGCAACGACATCGGCGTCCACTGCCGCCATGTCCTCTTCCCCTTCAATCCTGACATCAAGCGCAGGATATGTTCTGCGATAAAGCGGTGCCAGTCGCGGCTCGACGAAGACGATGCATCGACCGGCAGCCGCGACAACTGGACCAAGCAGCGACGCGAACTGGAAAAAGATCGCCAGGTCGCCTTCGCGACGATCGACGAGAAGCGTGCGACCCGCAAGATCACTGCCATCCCAATCGGGTCTGCCGCGCTGCTTGCTCGCCGCCATCAACTGCCAGATGCGATTTCCTCCGTCGAGACGCCTCAGTCCGCGCCCCGCTTTCTTGATCAGGCCGAGATCGCCAAGCTGCTCACCAAGCGCGCCAAGCGCCAGTGCATGGTCGCGAGCAGTTTGCCAGTCACCACGCTGCACGCTTTCCTCCATCAGCCTCATATGCCTTTCGGCGCTTTCGTCGGCGTGGCGCGAGGGACGTCTAAGAAGTTCCTTTGCCCGCTCGAGAACCTTCTGCAGCCGCTTGCCGACGGCGCCTTGCGGGCGCAGATCGGCGGTTTTTGCCTTCTGAAGGATGGTTCGTCTGTTCTGCACGGCGATGTTCTATCGTCCTCGGGGAGCGTCGGAAAGCGTCGTCAGGATCGACGAGAGCCGCCGGCCGGCCTCGTCGAGCACCAGCGACCAAGGGCGTCCCTCCTTGCGAATGACAATGCCCTTCGGATACCAGGGTGTCCGGTCGCCGGTCACCGGCCATGCGGTCTGAAAATTATCGTCGATGAGGAAAACACTCGGCACGCCAATGGCTCCGGCAAGATGGGCAGCTGTATTGCTGATCGTCACGACAGCATCGAGTGCGGCGACCTGTGCGGCGAAACGGTCCATGTCGACCATCTGGTCGACGCTGTCGTCAAAGATCAGACGCGCGTCGTTGCCGTTGCGAAGGCGCCGCAACGCCGGCTTGACCTGCCCGTACTGGAGCGAAACGAATGTCGCTGGCGTCTGGGCGATGAACCGTGCCCATTCAGGAAAATCAGGCACGTCCTTGGTATGGGACTTGCTGCCCCAGGAGAGACCGACCAGCGGCAGATCCGTCATCGCCCGATAGCGCTTGCGGAATGTCTCGACGAGTTCAGGATCTGCCCGCAGCGGCACGAAGTCGGCAGCAAGTTTTTCGGCATCGCGTCCGAACACCCAGGCGAGATCTTCGAAAGTCGCGTGTTTGTCGCCGACCACATCCCGCTGCGCCGGGACCACGGTCGCCTTCGGGAACGTTCGCTGCAGAATTGATACCAGGCGCGGCTCGACCCGGATTGTTGCGCTTTGCGCATAGGCAGCGGCAGCGCCGGCCAGTCGCGCGTGGCGGATAACCCGGCCAAGGCTGCGCGGGTCATCCTCCACAAGATCGATCAGCAGTGTATCCGATCCGAGATTCTCGCCGGTCCACTCGTTGGCGCTTTTCCCTTTCCGCAGCCGGCGAGCGGAAAGCCGAAGCTCAGCTGCCCGCGCAAAGTTGCCAAGGCGTTCGAACGCCTGGCCCGCCTTCTGCATCAGCTCGGGGTCGCGATTATGATCGGCCGTGACAGCCATCTCATTGGTACCGGCTTCAAGGCCTTTCCAGTCCCTGCGCACAATCAGGGCCGCAACCTTGGCCTGCAGCTCAAGAATGGAACGAGGCTGCTTGCGACCGGAAAACAACCCGCGCACCGCCTTTTTGTACCGGCGCACCTGAAGGCCCAGTCCACCAATCACATACCGGACATAGGAACCGTGATAAAAGCTGGTCATCGGCCTTCAGCGCAATACGCTCTGCCGCAGCTTTTTGCCGCTTTCGACCATCGGATCGGCCGTCTCCAGGTGGAATATCGAACGATATATCTCGCTGTGCTTAGAAAGCTGGTCATGCGTTCCAGCATCGACAAGCTGTCCGGCGTCAAACACGAGAATACGATCGGCCGCCTTGATTGTAGACAGCCTGTGCGCAATGCAGATCACTGTGCGCTGAAATGTGTTGTCGAAGGCTGCCTCCATAACCGCCCGTTCGTTTTCACCGTCAAGCGCCGATGTCGCTTCATCATAGACGATTACCGCAGCATTCTTGAGCAGGGCGCGTGCGATGGCAACGCGTTGTTTCTGCCCGCCGGACAGGTTGGTGCCGCTTGGCCCGACAAGCGTGTCGAGCCCGTTTTCGAGCGCCGAAGCAAAGCTGGTGACCCGGGCGAGATTCGCAGCGGACTCGATTTCCTGATCCGTGGCATTCGGGCGGCCGTCGCGAATGTTGTCGCGGATCGAGCCTTCAAACAGGAAGACGTCCTGTGACACAAGTGCGATGTTATCGCGGACGTCGGCCAGGCTGATCTTCGAAATGTCCTTTCCGTCGATCAGGATCCTGCCCTTGTCCGGCTCCATCAGACGCAGGATCAGATTGACGATGGTGGTCTTGCCGGCGCCGGAGCGGCCGACGATCGCCAGCTTCTCACGAGGTCGCACATCGAAGGAAACACCCTCGAGCGCGGGGCTGTTGCCGTCATAGGAAAAGGCCACATCTTCAAAGCGGATACCACCATCGACGTCGGTCAGACGCTCGCCCGCGATCGCGAGTCGCCGCTGCTCGGGCGTGTCGATCAAATCATACATCTGCTCGACGGCGACCATTTGCTTCTGGATGTCGACATTGACCCGGGCCAACCGCTTGGCAGGCTCATAGGCAAGCAGGAACGCGGTAATGAAGGCCATGAATTCGCCGGGCGTCTTGCCGTTGCCGAGGGTCTGCCAGCTGGCGTACATAACGAAAAGCCCGATGATCACGCCGCCGCCGGTCTCCATCAATGGGCTCATCAATGCTGACGTCCGGTTGATCTGGATGCCACGTCTCTCCATCTTGCGGACGGCCTTTGCAAAGCTGGCGACGGCCTTGTCCTCGAGCTGGAAGGACTTGATGGTGCGGATGCCTTCGACGGCTTCCGTGCCGATCGACTGGACCTGCGCGGCCAATTCCGTCTCGCCCCTCGCCAGCGCCTTGAGCTTCCTGGTTATCGCGCCGACTGACAGGAACAGCATCGGCAGAACCGCCACGGATATCAGCGACATCACCGGGTCCTGCTTGACCATGACGCTGGCCAAGGCAATCAGGGTCAGCAGATCAGAGACGGCGCTGCTCGTGAGGGTGAGAATAACGGTCGCCCCGGCGCGCGCGTTGAACATGATTTTGGAGATGAATTTTGCCGGATGCTGGTTCGCGAAACGGCTGATGTCGAAATACACCATTCGGGAAAATTGCCGGTTTTGCAGGTCCGAAACGATAGCCCGGCGAATCTTTCCCGTGGTGATGGTCTGGCAGTAGGCAGCTATGCCCTTGACCAGGAAAATGCCGATGATGACGACGCTGATACCCGATACAGCGGCAGCGTCTCGCTCGACATAGATGGTGTTGATCATGACTTTCATGATCCAGGCCGTCGCGCCGACCGCGGCAGCAGCAGCGATCGAGCACAGCAAACCTGTCACATACAGCATCTTGTGCGGCGGCAGATTTTCGCCAATCAGACGCTTGATCAGCGGATATCCTGGGGCCGTTGACACTCGTTTCTTTGTAATCATCTCGTCGCCGCCCGTTGCGATCCCGTCCGGTCTTCGCGTTATCTTGAAGCGCGAGACGGTTTCGATCACCTGTCTGTGGCTTCGTTCCCGACCGCAGTCAATGCCGAACCGGATCCTTGCACGTCATCGGCCTATGACCGTCGGTTCCTCGCATCCGAGCATAGCGGACCCCAGCCACGCGGCTCTTGCGCCATTCGTCGTCGGCCGCGCTATGCCTGGTCAGTGTTTCCCGAGGACCATGAGATGGCTTCCAAGAGGCGATGTGTGATTGCTTTTGATTGAAAAGCCCACATCCGAAAGCACCGCGATCATCTCCTTATCCTTGCCAGGAGGGACGCGGGCAACGATCGTTTGAGCACGCCCGGCGATATCGCACAGCACGCGTCGCGCCTTGTCCGCGCCGAGGCTCCACTGCATGTGATGGTAGACCGCCAGCAGCATGACGACGTCGTACTGCGGTTGGAGAACATTTTGCAGCTTCCGGCTGCCAAGATCGAGACAATCGAACCGGCTTTGGACCGGACAACCCAGGAAGATCATCCTGGCCGTCTCGATATGCGGCTTGAGAATGTCGATCCCATGGATCGAACTCGGTCCTAGCTTGGATATCTCATAGGCGACAACACCCATGTTGCAGCCAACATCGAGAATGGATTTCCCGGCGTAGTCGACCTCTGCTGAGAATAGGCCGTCCAGTCGGTCGTCCCACGTTCCCTTGAATCTCTTTTGCTTATTTGACCACCACAAATCATTGTTCTCCAAAAACGGCGCCGGATTGGTTTCCTTGACGGAGGGGGACTGTGCGCCCGGCCTAACTCGGTCCAGTTGCCGGCGCGCAAACGACACTGTCCTGAGCGTCCTGTAAACGCAACCGCGGGAGAAAGGAACTCCTGATCACAGCATCCTGCGAAGACGTTTCGGTAAGTTGACGAACACCCGGCCCGACAAATCGACATACTGGTTGGAAATGGCAACGTCGCTTGGCGCCCCCGTAGGCAAGGCAAGCCATATTTGTTCTTGCTTTGTGCCGGCAGCTATGCTACTAATTTGGCTATGGTGCTGATTTGCACCAACGACCGTCTTGCCGCGACATGCGGTTTTTCAGCCAGGCTCGATCAAAGCTCGCCCGCATCGCGGGGCTTTTGGCCAATCACGGCCGAGTGCCGGCCTTTTCGGCAGCTTCCGAGAATGGAAATCGGAAAAGCAGCTTCCGGTTCTCGTCGCAGATTTCGAAGGAAAGACCTGTCAGGACCGGGCTGCCGCTGAGCAGGCCCTCGGCCAGGATTTCCTTGGCCGAGGCCATTGCGTTATCCTGAGCCGCGGACAAACCGTCCAACTCCTGACCCTCGAAATCTTCCGTCAAGCGGCCCTCATTGTTTCGGAAATGGAAAAAATATCTCGGCATGGCTGCTCCGGTCGGTCGGTTTCTCTAATGCATGTCGCGCAAAACTGTGCAGCGGTTTTGCGGCAACGACATGCACAAAAACAGGCACTTACAGCGCATCGCATGAGGCCGATCGACGCGATGCGCTTTAGTGGCGAGCGCCTCAGGAACAGCGTCGGATTTGTGCACGACAGCACCGTGCGATTTTGGCGTTGGGATTCATGGCGTTTAGGCCTTCATGCGTCAGGTCGATCGAACAGCACCCCCAGCCCGTGTTCGAACGCACATGCCGCAATCATGTCGTCCAGGACTTTTCCGGAGGCCGGGCAATTCGGCATGACAGCCCTGATCGCGATCTCAGCCGCTGCGGTGGAAACCGCATCGTGGCGCCTCTTCCTGGTCTCCATGTATTGCTCGAGCAGAATTTTCAGGCGCCGCGCGGCAATCTCGTCAACGACCATCGTTCTCCCTCGATTCGGCACAATCCGTCTTCCGGGTCTGTCCTCCGGATGAAGGTCCGCTGCCATTGGGTAGCAGCGGACCACTCGGCTGGGTGAGCCAATGACCCGAGGCGGGGGTGTCTCGGACCGACACCACAATAGCTTCGGCAGGCCACTCGTTCCACAGACCGCTGTCGTTGGTAATTTTCGTACACTGAGCATTGCCGCAGACAGTCTGCGACGGTGGGATTTTTGCGTTATGCCCGTAGCCTGATAACCGGATCAGCTTCGGCTTCGATCGACATAGCTGTAGATGCCCGCGCCGATCGCGACCGCTCCTACAGTGATCAGAATCGATGGCACACCCATTAACGTGGCGATGATCCCCCAGACAATGGCGACGGCAATTGCGCCGGCCGTTCCCAGCACCAGTCTAAGCCGTTTCGACATTTTCCGTTTCCCCCAAAGTGCATCTTCCTTTTTTCTGGTCGAAATACCGCAATGCGGCAGCATTGTCTGCGCTTTGTTCAACTTTTTTCGCCGCCCCTGAGCCCGACCGCTGAGGCGTAAGCGATCCGTATGCGGCCTTGTTGCAAATACCCACTCGACAATCAGGAAGCTTGGGCGCGAGCCCGAGAAGCGAGGCGTCAGAAAGCGAGGTATCTATGCAAAATTTTCGGAATTTACTCCGGTTCTCGATCATGGCCATGGCGGCCACGACAACCGCAATAGTGATCACCGGCCTTACCCCCGAGACAACCGAAGCGAATTTGATTTGCCATAGGTTGGTCTGCAAGAAGGCGAGCAATGAACACAGTGCTTTCGGCACCAAATATCAGCGCAAATGCACCTGCGAAAATATAAACGAGGGCGCCAACAACCATCGCTCCCCACACAACCTCAACAACAGGCCCATCGGCGGCTCAAGCAGCAGCAGTGGTTCGAGCGGCACCAGCAGCTCAGGCAGCACCAGCAGTTCAGGCGGCAGCAGCGGTTCGAGCGGCACCAGCAGTTCAAGCGGCAGCAGCGGTTCCAGCGGCAGCAGCGGCTCCAGCGGCAGCAGCGGTTCGAGTGGCACCAGCAGTTCAAGCGGCGGCAATGACGGAACAAGCAGCGGCGGCTCAAGCGGATCGAGCAGTAGCAGCGGATCCAGCGGCGGCAACGACGGGACAAGCAGCAGCGGATCCAACGGCAGCGGTGGAGTGTAGCGGCTGCTCAAGTGGCACCAGCGGCGGCGGGTGGGCACACTACGTGACCCGTGGCGGCCGCCGACGACGATCAACCCTCATGACAACGGGAGTAGCAGCTTGACGCTCCAACCGAAATCCGCGACCGCGCCCCTAACCGGCCTTGCAGGACTGTTTGGTCTTGCGCTGGCCGTCGAAGTGCTCGTCAACAGAAGCTGTCCTGTGCATTTGCAGGCCATGACTGTCATTGCAGCTACCGCGGCAGCGATGATCGCGGTCGACACGGCCTATTTCCAGACGTTCCGGAGGCGTTCGACGGGATTGCAGGCGAAGCCGATGCGAGCGCTTGAAGTCGAGCGCGTCGTGCGCAAGCTCATCGGCTTCATCGTCACGCTCACGACCATTGCCGCAGTCTACTGGATAGTGCCGGAATACCGGCGTGGGTTTTACGCCCCCTACTGGGCAGCGCTTTACGACACCTTGCCGGCCCTGCTCGTCGCCGCGCCGTTTTATGTTGCCTATGTCGACCGCCGGCAGACCGATCCGGAAGATTCATATGCCGAAATCGGTGCATTCGTCCTCAGCGGCGCCGTGCCGCAAAGGACCGAGCAGATACGCCAGCACGTGCGGGGCTGGATCGTCAAAGGCTTCTTCCTGCCGCTGATGTTCGTCTATCTGTGCTCCACACTGGGTTCGATCCTTGCCGGGCTGGAACAACCATATCGATTCGACATCATGCGCTGGCACGCTTTTGCAATCGATCTCCTGTTCATGGTGGATGTTCTTGTCGCGGTCGTCGGCTACGTCTTCACGCTGCGCGTCCTCGACAATCATATCCGCACCGTCGAGCCCACCGTATTCGGCTGGCTGGTCTGTCTTGCCAGTTATGAACCCATCAACGCCGCCACCCGTGCCTACCTGAACTACGAAACGGGCGCCAACTGGACGGCGGTGATGCCCTCACCGGCGCTCCAGGTTTTCTGGGGATCGGCGATCCTCTTCTGCATCTTGATTTTTGTCTGGTCCACCGTGAGCTTTGGCCTGAGATTTTCCAATCTCACCAATCGCGGAATCATCACCTGCGGACCGTATCGCTGGATCAAGCATCCGGCCTATGTTTCGAAAAACCTGTCGTGGTGGCTGGTCTCCCTACCTTTCCTCACCGCCGCAGGACCCGCTGACGCGCTGCGGCACTCCGCTATCCTGCTCGCGCTCAATGCCATCTACGCACTCCGCGCCATCACCGAGGAATGCCATCTGTCACGCGACCCCGATTACGTCGCCTATTGCGAGTACATCAGCGAAAACGGCGCCGTTGCTCAGCTCAAACGACTGTTCGCGAAAGCGAGTCGGTCGCCGATCAGGCGCTCAGGCTGAATGCCCTTGCTCGGACCATCTGCGGCAGCTGGCCTATCGCCTCAAGGCGTGATCGCGATGCCGATCCTCGCCGCTCATCGGCAACGGCCGATCGCCCTCGAGCAGGCGGGTGATCCGGGCGAAGCCGGCAAAAGCCTTTCTCGCTTCCTCGGCCGACATCCGGCCGGCCATGGCCGCAGCGCAGCAATTCACGGCGCACTGGTAAACCGGCCCGCGCCGCCCGGCCGGCCATTTTCGCAAGAATGCCATCGCTTCGGCAACGCTGTCGATCTCCTCCACGGGCTGTCCCTGTCCGCGCAAAATCCGCACGGGCGAAAAGAATTGCAAGCGGTCCATCATTTCCTCCCCGTCGACCGGATGCGTGCGATCGAACCCCACTAAACTCGCGAACCCGACTTTGGTTCCCGGCAAAACATGGCTTGGCCTGAAAAATGTTTGCTGGACGAGACGAGCAACGGTCGACGCGCCCGGCAGCTCCAATTGGGTGACATCTTGCCCCAATTGGGTGGCATCTTGCCATTGTACGGGAACGTTAGCGCGGCTGATGCATTTCGATGCCACGAGCAGTCTTTTTGAGGGAAATGCCAAAACATGAGAATAGCCCATGTGGCGCCGCTCCATGAATCCGTGCCACCCCGGTTCTATGGAGGGACGGAGCGCATCGTCTCCTATCTGACCGAAGGATTGGTCGAGCTTGGCCATGACGTGACCCTGTTCGCCAGCGGCGATACCAAGACGTCGGCGAAATTGGTGGCGTGTCGCGAGCGCGCGCTCCGTCTCGATCCGCGCCCGCACAAATCCGAAACCGCGGCGCATCTCTCGATGCTCGCCGAGGTGAGGAGCCGTGCGCAACAGTTCGACATCATCCATTTCCATCTCAGCCACTTCCTGCATTTTCCTTTCTTCGAACACATGCCCGACCGGACGGTGACGACACCGCATGGCAGGCTCGACTATGTCGACCTGGCCCCGGCCTACGAACATTTTCCGCGCTTTCCGATGATCTCGATTTCGTGTAGCCAGAGAACCGGGCTACCCAGGGCAAATTGGCTGGCGACCATCCATCACGGGCTACCGATCAATACGTATGAGCCGACTTTCGAGACGGAGGTGGACGAGCCGTATCTGGCCTTTCTGGGCCGGCTGTCGCGCGACAAGCGCCCGGACCGTGCCATTGAGATCGCCTTGCGCTCCGGGCTGAAACTGAAGCTTGCGGCAAAGATCGGCGACGACGACCGCCCTTTTTTCCACGACACGGTCGAGCCGCTGATCGACGGCGACCGTGTCGACTATATCGGCGAGATCGAAGAGGACAGAAAAGCGGAATTCCTCGGCAAGGCGGCCGGCCTGCTGTTTCCGATCGATTGGCCGGAGCCGTTCGGTCTTGCCGCGATAGAGGCTATGGCCTGTGGCACGCCGGTGATCGCCTGGAAATGCGGTGCCCTGCCGGAGATCATCGACCACGGCGTGACCGGTTTCCTTGTCGATACGGTCGATGCTGCGGTCGCCTCGATACCGGAATTGCTGCGCCTCGACAGGCGACAGGTGAGAGCCGTGTTCGAAAACCGTTTTTCTGCCACGAGAATGGCCCACGACTATGTGGCTGCCTATGCGCGCCTGATCGGTACTCCCGGTGAAGCGAGAGCGTCCTGATCGGCGTCATTGTGGACGTTGGAAACGAAACGACAGAGCTTGTGACGTATGAATCAACTCGACGAGCGTAAGCTTGATCCCGCCGTAGCCCTTGCCTCCCTCGACGAGGTTGCGCCCCGGGAGCCGCACCGGCTGTTCGCCCTCAAGCAAGCCGACTGCTTCGCGGTGGCCGACGCCTATGGCGACATCCGCGGCGCCGGCGATGGCTTTTTCCGAGACGACACGCGTGTGCTTTCGGAATTCCGGCTGACGGTCGGTGGCCGGCAAATGTCGTTGCTCGGCGCCTCGCTCAGCCAGGACAATGTGCTTTTCACCTCGAACCTGACCAATCTGCCGATCCAGAGTGTCGGTGGTCGCGACATTCCGCAGGGCGCGATCCACATAGAACGCGTCAGGCTGCTTTGGCAGGACCGGCTGTTCGAGCGCATCACCCTTTCCAACTACAGCCAGGAATCGTCGGCCATTCGGGTTTCCTTGCATTTCGCAGCAGATTTCCGCGACATGTTCGAGGTGCGCGGTTCGACCCGGCTCAAGCGCGGAATAGCCCACGCCGCCGAGACCAGTCCGACATCCGTGGTGCTTCGATATGACGGGCTGGACCAACTCGTGCGCCTGTCGGCGATCTCGTTCTCGCAGGCGCCGGACAATTTGACCGCCAGCCGCGCGGATTTCCTGGTTGCGGTGACGAAGCGCAGCAGCGAGGTCCTCTATATCGAGGTCGGCCCGGAAGTGGCGGAGACACCCGACCGCGACCGTTTTCGGGCTGCAGCCGCCCGCGCTCGCTTCGGCATGCGCGCCAAACGCCGCCACGGCGCGACGGTGCACAGTTCTGGCCGCGTCTTCAACGACTGGATCGAACGCGCGCGCGCGGACGTGGCGCTGCTGACCACCGAGCTTGCAACCGGACCTTACCCCTATGCCGGCATACCCTGGTTCTCGACGGCATTTGGCCGTGACGGGGTGATTTCCGCATTGCAGATGCTGTGGTTGAATCCTGGGCTGGCGCGCGGCGTACTCGCCTTTCTCGCCCAGCATCAGGCGACCGAAACGTCGCCGTTCAGCGATTCGCAGCCCGGCAAGATCATGCACGAGACCCGCAAGGGCGAGATGGCGGCACTGCGGGAGCTCCCGTTCGGCCGCTATTACGGCGGCGTCGATACCACGCCGCTCTATATTCATCTCGCTTGCGCCTATGCGGATCGTACCGGCGACATGGCGTTCGTCGACAGCCTGTGGCCATCGCTCTGTGCAGCGGCCGAATGGACGGAGGAGACAAGCCGCGCGACCGGCTTCGTTACCTACCAGCGCGGCGCCGAGACCGGCCTTGCCAACCAGGGCTGGAAGGACAGTTTCGATTCCGTCTTCCATGCCGATGGCCGCATGCCCAAGGGGCCGATCGCCCTGGTCGAGGTGCAAGGCTACGTCTTTGCCGCGTTCCGTGGGCTGGCGGCGCTCGCCCGCCGCCGCGGCGAGGACGACAAGGCCGATCATTGGGAGGAACGCGCCGAAACCATGCGCGCCGCGGTGGAACGCCATTTCTGGATGGACGATCTCAATTTCTATGCACTGGCGATCGACGGTGCAGGCGAGCTCTGCAAGGTACGGACGTCGAATGCCGGCCATCTTCTCTTTGTCGGGCTGCCCGAGCCGGAACGGGCGCAGATGGTCGCCGATCAGCTGCTCTCCGCGTCGTTCCACTCTGGTTGGGGCGTGAGGACGCTGGCCGACGATGCGATATTCTTCAATCCGATGTCCTACCACAATGGTTCGATCTGGCCGCACGACACCGCCATGTGCGGTGCAGGCCTGGCACGTTATGGCGTGCGCGACAGCGTGGTCCGGCTGATGAGCGGCACGTTCGAATCGGCTGTCCATTTCAACATGCGGCTGCCGGAACTGTTCTGCGGCTTTACCCGGTCGCCGGGCGAAGCGCCCATCGCCTATCCCGTCGCGTGCCTGCCGCAAGCCTGGTCAGCGGGATCGGCCTTCATGCTGATGCAGGCCTGCCTTGGGCTCGAAATCGACGGCTGGAACAGCGAAATCCGGGTCACCCGCCCAAGGCTGCCGATCGGCATCGACACGCTGACATTGCGGCATCTGGGTGTCGGCTCGACAGTGGTCGACCTCACATTCCAGCGTGTCGGCGACCGGGTCGTCGCCTTTCTTGCCGACCGGTATGAGGGGATGGTGCCGCTCATCGTGCGCACTTGATGCCGCCGCGCTGCGGCGCATCGAAAATGACGCGCGCGTTGCAATCGTCCGGAACCGATAGCCTCTTTGTGCGTTGCAAAAATGGGCGGGGTGGGGACGCTGTCGTTGTCATACGGCGGCGAACCAGAAAACAAATAAAAAAAACGGCTATCGGCCGGCCGGAGGCGAGATCACATTCCATGTCAGATTATACTGTAAACCTGCTCTGGGTTTTGCTGATTGCAAGTTTTGGCTTTTCCGCTTTTGCCATTCTCCTGTCGATATCCCGCCAGCGCCGCGGTCGCGCAACGGCCGCCGCATACACGCCGAGCGAGGATGTCGCGTCGGAAGCGGCACGCAAGGTGCTGCGCGAGTTCGAAAAGAACGGCCAGTCGGCCGATGCGGCACTGGTCACGTGGTCGCCCGACACTTTGCGCAAGATCCTGGCCGACGACCTGCCGGACGCACAGGTCATCGTGGTGTCCAACCGCGAACCCTACATCCACAACATCAAGGATGACGGGGTCCAACTTTTGGTGCCGGCCAGCGGGCTGGTTTCGGCACTCGAGCCCATCACCCGCGCCTGTGCCGGCACCTGGATCGCCTATGGCGGCGGCACGGCAGACCGCCTCACCGTCGACAAGGACGACCGGGTGCAGGTGCCGCCGGGCAATCCGTCCTACACGCTGCGCAGGGTCTGGCTGACGGAGGAGGAATATCAGGGCTATTATCTGGGCTTCGCTAATGAGGGCCTATGGCCGCTTTGCCATATCGCCTTCACCCGCCCCGTGTTTCGCGCCTCGGACTGGGACGCCTACGAGGCCGTCAACCGCAAATTCGCCGATACGGTGGTTGCCGAAGCCCGCAACGAACGGCCGATCGTGCTGGTGCAGGACTATCATTTCGCGCTGCTGCCGCGCATGATCCGCCAGCGCCTGCCGGACGCGATAGTCATCACCTTCTGGCATATCCCGTGGCCTAATTCGGAAGTATTCAGCATCTGTCCGTGGCGTGAGCGGATCCTGGAAGGACTGCTCGGCAGTTCGATCATCGGCTTTCATACCCAATTCCATGCCAACAACTTCACCGAAAGTGTCGACCGCTTTCTGGAGAGCCGGATCGAACGGGCAGACGCGGCAATCTCCTATGGTGGGCAGACCACATTGGTCCACGCCTATCCCATTTCCATAGAATGGCCGGCCCAATTGCTGGCAAAACTGCCGTCTGTGGAGGAGTGCCGCGCCAGCGTGCGCGACAGATTCGGCCTGTCTGCGGATACCAAACTATGCGTTGGCGTCGAGCGCCTCGACTACACGAAAGGCATTCTCGATCGCTTCCATGCCTTGGACGAATTGTTCACGAGATATCCCGAATGGATAGGCAAGGTGGTTTTCCTGCAGATCGCCGCGCCGAGCCGGGGGACATTGCCCGCCTACCAGCAACTCCACGACGAATGCCGCCGCTGTGCCGAGGAGCTCAACCGGCGCTATGGCAGCGAGACATACAGCCCTATCCTGATGGTCGCCGAACATCATCGGCAGGAGCAGGTCTACGAGGTCTATCGTGCCGCCGACATCTGTATGGTCACCAGTCTGCATGACGGCATGAACCTTGTCGCCAAGGAATTCGTCGCAGCGCGCGACGACGAACAGGGCGTGCTTTTGCTCAGCACCTTCGCCGGTGCCTCGCGCGAATTGCTGGAAGCACTGATCGTCAACCCCTACGATGCGGCCATGATGAGCGAGGCGCTGTTGCAGGCGCTGACGATGACGCCGGAAGAGCAGCGCGAACGTTTGCGGCCGATGCGCGAGATGGTCCGCGACAACAATGTCTACCGCTGGGCCGGCAGCATGCTGCTGGACGCCGCGCGCCTGCGCAAACGCGGCGATCTCGACAGGGTGACCGGAACCGGCGAGCGCCCGCCATCGAACACCAACAACGTCATCTCGATGTTCGAGCGGGCTCGGAAGGCAGCGTCGTGAAAAGCTTTGAACAACCACCGGCGTTGAACCTGTCGGAAGGGCAATGGGCGCTCTTCCTCGACATCGACGGAACCCTGCTGGAACACGCTGCCCATCCCGACGCGGTGTTCGTCGGCGAGGAATTGCGCAATCTGCTCGAACGCATCGAGCGGCGGCTGGATGGTGCGGTCGCCTTCATCACCGGCCGATCGATTCCCGCCGTGGACAAGCTGTTCCACCCGCTGAAGCTGCGGATTGCCGGACTGTATGGGCTGGAGCACCGGCTGACGCCGAGCGGTCCGATCGATGCCGCCGACGCGCCGGCCGACATCGCCGCCCTTGCGGACGAGATCGAGGCCGAACTGGGCAGCGGCAAGGTCTATGTCGAGCGCAAGGGGCCGGTCCTTGCCGTTCATACAAGAGCAGCACCGCAACTGCTTGCACCCGCAATCCAGCTCGTCGAACAGGCATTGGCCCGGCTTCCGAAGGGTTATCGGGTGCTTCCGGGAAACGCCGGCGTCGAGCTCATGCCTTTGGAAGCCGTCAAAGGTGCTGCCATCCAGCGTTTCATGGACATTCCGCCCTTTGTTGGCCGGCGGCCGATATTCCTCGGAGACGATACATCGGACGAACACGGTTTCGAGGCGATCAATGAAATTGGCGGCATCTCCATCCGCGTGAAGCCGAACGGACCGACGGCCGCAACCTATGTCCTCGACGACGTGACGGGCGCAATAGCCTGGCTCGAGGCCAGTTTCGAGACGTCGGCGGTGGCCTGATCGCGCCGTGGCCCGGTTCAGCTGATCTTCCCGTCCACTATGTGAATGCGGCGATCCATGCGTGCGGCCATGTCGAGGTCATGCGTGACTGCCACGACCGTCTTGCCGCGTTCGCGCACCAGATTCTGCAGGATTGTGAACACCTGCTCCGAGCTCTTGCTGTCGAGGCTCCCCGTCGGCTCGTCTGCCAGGATAGCCACCGACAGCGATGGAGGAGAGTTGATGAGTAGGAAATCGCGCGCTTCGACCGATGCCGTTCTCAAGGAACTACGCGCCTTCGGCCTCACCTATCCAGGCGCCGAGACAAAGAGTCCGTGGCCTGGTCACGACGATCTCGCGGTGAAAGGCAAGACCTTTGCTTATTTGAGCCTTGAAGGCGAACCGTTCAGCATCTCCCTCAAACTCCCCTACAGCGGCGACGAGGCGAGAAAGCTCCACTATGCGTCGCCGACGGAGTACGGCCTTGGCAAGAGCGGATGGGTGACGTTCGAACCAGCACCGGACGAACTGCCACCGATGGGACAACTGAAGTCATGGCTCGATGAGAGTTATCGCGCACAAGCGCCCAAAAAGCTTGCCGCCCTGATCACGCACAAGGTGGACTCTGGAGCTTAGGTCGAGCGATTGGTGTCACCCCACGAATCGCCGGCGCTAGAAGCTCAACGACGCCACGCCGATAAGCGCGTTTCTCATTGAATGACTTTAAGCCCAAAGCCGGCAAATCGTCTGCTTGCCGGTTCCCCTGCGTCAGGCTTAACCTGCGTGCCATGCGTGGAGGCGCGTGCGGTTGCAAGGGGAGGACATAGCAATGACAATACAAGGCGCATCACCGGACCTGTACAATGAGGATCTCGCTCCGGCGAAGGTTCGAAACTGGGGACCGTTCTCGATCTTCAACGTCTGGACGTCGGACGTCCACAGCCTGTGGGGCTACTATCTCGCTGCCAGCCTGTTCCTGTTCTGCGGCGGCTTCGTCAACTTCATCATCGCCATCGGTATCGGTTCGCTGATCATCTATGCGTTGATGAACATGGTCGGCTATGCCGGCGTGAAGACCGGGGTGCCCTACCCGGTCCTGGCGCGTGCCTCCTTCGGCATCTGGGGCGCCAACATACCGGCGCTGGTGCGCGCCATCGTCGCCTGCTTCTGGTACGGCGCGCAGACGGCGGCCGCCTCCGGGGCGATCGTAGCCCTGCTGATCCGCTCGCAATGGTTCGCCGACTTCAACCAGAGCACACATTTCCTCGGCCATTCCGGGCTCGAGGTGATCTGCTTCGCCGTCATCTGGGCGCTGCAACTCCTGATCATCCAGAAAGGCATGGAAACGGTGCGCCGCTTCCAGGATTGGGCCGGACCGGCGGTGTGGGTGATGATGCTGATCCTGGCGATCTATCTTTGCATCAAGGCAGGCACCTTCGCTTTCACCAGCGACATCCCGATGGATGTGCTGCTGGAAAAGACAAAGGACGCGGGCGTGCCGGGCACGCCGGGCTCCTGGACCTCGCTGTTTGCGGTGGCCGCGATCTGGGTGACCTATTTCTCCGCGCTCTATCTCAACTTCTGCGATTTCGCGCGCTACGCCCCCGACAAGGCATCGCTGCGCAAGGGCAACATCTGGGGCCTGCCGGTCAATCTTATCCTGTTCTCGCTGGTCGCCGGCGTTACGACGATCGCCGCCTTCGACGTCTATGGCGAGGTGCTGCTGCATCCCGACCAGATTTCGGCGAAATTCGACAGCTGGTTCCTGGCGGCGCTCGCAGCCCTGACCTTTGCGGTGGCGACGCTCGGCATCAATGTGGTGGCGAACTTCGTGTCGCCGGCCTTCGACTTCTCCAATGTCTTTCCACGCCAGATCGACTTCAAGAAGGGCGGCTACATCGCGGCGCTGATCGCGCTGGTGCTCTATCCATTCGCGCCCTGGGAAGGCAGTGCCGCCTCCTTCGTCAACATCATTGGCGCAACGATGGGGCCGATCTTCGGCGTGATGATGGTCGACTACTATCTGATCCGGAAGGGCGAGGTCGACGTCGAGGCGCTCTACAGGGAGAATGGCGAATTCCGCTTTCAGGGCGGCTGGCATGTCAATGCCTTCATCGCCGCCGGTATCGGCGCGGTCTTCTCCTCGATCCTGCCCAACTTCACCAGCCTGCTGCCGTCATGGTGGGGCGTCTATGGCTGGTTCTTCGGCGTGGCAATTGCCGGCGTCATCTACTACGTGCTGCGCACCATGGCACTCGGTGCCGGAGCCAGGATAGCCAAGGCCTGAGCGATTTGGGGCGGCGCGAGCCGCCCCGTTTATTCTGCGACCATCTCGGCCAGGCGGCGCACCGTATTCCAGTTGCGCGAGGTGCCGATGCCGAGACGTTTGTGACTGACCGCCGCAAGCAGCCGCGAACTCGGCGTCTCGCGGGAAAAGACGATCCAGATGTCGCCGCCGACAATCCGCAGCTTCTCGTCCTTGCCGGCATACGCCTCAAGCGCCGCGGCGGTCTCGGCGGGAACGGGCGCCCGCATCACGCGCACCGCCACCTGGTCCGCGGCCTCAGCCGATTCGGCTGGGAACGGATTGCTGGCCGCCATCCTCAGCCAGCCGTCGGCGCGGCGCACGATGATGTCGACGTGGCGGCCGAAAGTCTTTGCGAACGTCACCTCCAGCCGCTGCTCCAACGCCGCAAGTTCTGTTTCTTGCGCCTCGAAAACCAGATTGCCGGTCGCCACCAGCGTGCGCGGCTTATTCAGACCCAGGCCTTCGGCCATCGCCTTCAGATCGGACATGACGACCCGCCGCCCCTCGCCCAGGACAATGCTGTAGAGCAGCGCGACGTAAGTTTGCATGGGCGGCTAGTTAGACCAGCCGCGACTGCTCTACCGCCGCCTCGATGAAGCTGGCAAACAGCGGGTGCGGATCGAGCGGCCGGCTTTTCAACTCGGGATGGTACTGCACGCCGATGAACCAGGGGTGGTCGGGATATTCGACCGTTTCCGGCAGCACGCCGTCCGGCGACATGCCGGCAAACACCAGGCCGCAATCCTCGAGCCGCTCCTTGTAGTCGACATTGACCTCGTAGCGGTGGCGATGGCGTTCGGAAATCTGCGTATCGCCATAGATCTCGGCGATCTTCGATCCCTTGGCAAGGTCGGCCTGGTAGGCACCGAGCCGCATGGTACCACCAAGGTCGCCGGTTTCCCTGCGCTTTTCCAGCATGTTGCCCTTCAGCCATTCGGTCATCAAGCCGACAACCGGCTCCTCGGTTGGACCGAACTCGGTCGATGATGCGTGCTCGACGCCGGCCAGCGAACGCGCCGCCTCGATGCAAGCCATCTGCATGCCGAAGCAGATGCCGAAATACGGCACCTTGCGCTCGCGCGCGAACTTCGCCGCCAGGATCTTGCCCTCCGAGCCGCGCTCGCCAAAACCGCCGGGGACGAGAATGCCATGGACCTTCTCCAGCCACGGCGCCGGGTCTTCCTTCTCGAATATCTCGCTTTCGATCCAGTCGAGCTTGACCTTGACCCGGTTGGCGAGGCCGCCATGCGACAGCGCCTCGATCAGCGATTTGTAGGCGTCCTTGAGGCCGGTATATTTGCCGACGACGGCAATGGTCACTTCGCCTTCCGGATTGTGGATGCGGTTGGACACCGCTTGCCACCGTTCCATGCGCGGCTTCGGCGCCGGATCGATGCCGAAGGCCGCCAGCACTTCCGAATCCAGCCCTTCATTGTGATAGGCCATCGGCACGTCGTAGATATGCGGGACGTCGAGCGCCTGGATGACGGCGCTTTCGCGGACATTGCAGAACAGCGACAGCTTTCTGCGCTCTTCCTTGGGGATCGGCCGGTCGGCGCGGACCAGCAGTATGTCGGGTGCAATGCCGATGCCGCGCAACTCCTTGACCGAATGCTGCGTCGGCTTGGTCTTCAGTTCGCCTGCCGTCGGAATGTAAGGCATCAAGGTCAGGTGGACGTAGACGGCGTTGTTGCGCGGCAGGTCGTTGCCGAGTTGGCGGATCGCCTCCAGGAACGGCATCGCTTCGATGTCGCCGACGGTGCCGCCGATCTCGCACAGCACGAAATCGTAGTCGTCATTGCCGTTGAGGACGAAATTCTTGATCTCGTCGGTGACGTGCGGAATGACCTGCACGGTAGCGCCGAGATAGTCGCCGCGCCGCTCGCGCTCGATGATGTTCTTATAGATGCGGCCGGTGGTGATGTTGTCCTGCTGGTTGGCCGAGCGGCCGGTGAAGCGCTCATAATGGCCAAGATCGAGATCGGTCTCGGCCCCGTCATCGGTCACGAAGACTTCGCCGTGCTGATAGGGCGACATCGTGCCGGGATCGACATTGAGATAGGGATCGAGCTTTTTGATGCGTGCGCGATAGCCCCGCGCCTGCAAGAGAGCCCCAAGGGCCGCTGCAGCAATGCCTTTTCCAAGTGAGGAAACCACGCCGCCTGTGATGAATACATATCGCGCCATGGGAGTCATCGCTTAACGCGGCCGAATTGATTCCGCCAGAGAAAAAACCGCCGCGAAGGCTTTTTCCCAAGAAGGCGCTCTGGTCGTTGGCGTATCAAAACAAAAGGGCCGGCGAGGCCGGCCCTTTTGGCACGATCTGTCAAAGCGTCAGATGATGACGACTTTGGTGCCTACTTTCACCCGGCGGTAAAGGTCCATGACGTGCTCGTTGATCATACGGAAGCAGCCATTGGAGGCGCTGGTTCCGATTGACTGCGGCGCGATGGTGCCGTGAATGCGCAGGTGGGTATCTTTCTTGCCGTCGTAAAGATAGATGGCGCGTGCACCGAGCGGATTGTCGCCGCCGCCGGGCATGCCGTCCTTGTACTGGCCATAGTGCTTGGGTTCGCGCTTTTGCATATCCAGCGTCGGAATCCAGCGCGGCCATTCCTGCTTGTCGCCGACGGCAACCGTACCCTTGAACTGCAGGCCTTCCCGGCCGACCGCGATGGCATAACGGCGGGCGGTTGACGATGATTCGACGAGGTAGAGACGACGGGCGCTGGTATCGATGACGATGGTGCCGGGGTTGTAGCCGGTGAATTCGACCTCCTGCGGCACGAATTCCGGCTTGACCTTGAACTGCCGCTTGGCCTGCTTCCTTTCGAGCGCGGCGTCGAGCGCGCGTGTTTCCGGAAGCAGCGACATCGACGAAGAGGATGTGCCGCCGAACAGTCCCGCGAACAGCCCGACGCTCTGCGGCTTCTGCCCGACCGGTTCGCTGCGCAACTCGCCATTGTTGCCGGTCAGCGCAACGTTCATGGCCTCGGCCGGGATCGGCTCGGCCGACTGGATCGGCGCAATGGGCGTAATCGGTTCGATGATGTTGACGGTCTTCTTCTTGGCCGGCGTGGCGTCAGCCACCTTGGCCGTTGCGAGCGGCTGGCTCTTCCTGGCAAGGAACGCCTGGCGTTCCGCATCGGCTTTGGCTTTCGCCGCCTCGCGCATCGCCAGCTTCCTGGCTTCGAGTGCCTTGGCGCGAGCGGCGTCCTTGTCGGCTGCGATCTTGGCTTCGATCTTGCGGATCTGCGCAAGGTCGTCCGGCGTCGGATCTTTCTTCTTCTTGAGAAGCTTCAATTGCGCTGCATCGCTTTTGGCAGCGACCTTGACGACGTCGGTTGTTGTTGCGGCTTTGTGGGCCGAGTTTGCCGTCGGCATGGCCGCGAAAGCGGGCGCACCTAGGCTGAGCACGGCACAAAGGCCGGCAAAAATGAAGCTGCGAAGCTGCATGGGGAAGATCCGATCGTTCAATGCTTGTTGCCCACGGCGTCGCCCGGCGCCCCCCAAGGACGCCGAGAATGCCGCGTGCAACGTATAATCGATTAGCCGGAAGCGCCTCAAGCGTGAGGCGCAGTCGAATCTTCATGATCGTGCGGCATTTGCCGCGACTGTGTTCAAACGACAACAGATCGCGGCATAAGTTGCCCTATTACTGGTTGGGGACCTGCGGCGTGGCCGGCGCGGCGGCGCCGTTTGTCGCTGGCGGCGTCGCCGGAGCGGTTGCCGGCGGCGTCGTTGCCGCGCCATTGCCGGACGGCGGGGTCGGCGCCGTGGTGCCTGAAGGCGGCGTCGGCGTCGTGGTTCCAGGCAATTGGTTGAGTACGCCCTTGCCTGCTCCGTCCGAGGTCGCCGGCACGCGATCGAGAATGTCGATCGGCTTCTCGCCATAGCGCGCAACGATCGACAGTGTCAGCGAGGTGACGAAGAAAGCGGCAGCCAGGATCGCCGTCGCCCGCGTCAGCGCATTGGCGGCGCCACGCGCGGTCATGAAGCCCGATCCGCCGCCGATGCCGAGGCCGCCGCCTTCGGAGCGCTGCAGCAGCACCACGCCGACAAGCGCGAGCACGACCATGAGGTGGACGACGATCAGTACGGTTTCCATAATTTACCCTGGCAAGGCCTTGTGCGGCCGCTGATTTGGAGGCGGCTCAATACAATGCTTTGACGGCATTTCCAAGCCCGTGGCCGGAATATGGGAAGCAATGCGTCCTTTGCAACGATTTCGACGCCGGCCGTCCGCTCAAATGCAGCAACCAGCCCTTGTATCAAGCGATGTTTCGATAGGCTTCCGCGATGCCGAGGAAGTCCGCCGCCTTTAGGCTGGCGCCGCCGACCAGCGCGCCATCGACATTCCTGACGCCGAGCAACTCGATGGCGTTGGACGGCTTGACCGAGCCGCCGTAGAGAATGCGCATCTTGGCCGCCGTATTGCCGAGCTTCCGTGCCAGTTCTTCGCGGATATGCGCATGTGCCTCGGCGACGTCGGCGGCGGTCGGGGTCAAGCCGGTCCCAATCGCCCATATTGGCTCATAGGCAATGACGGTGTTGGAAGCCGTGGCGTTTGGCGGGACCGAGCCAGCGACCTGGCGCGACAGCACGTCGAGCGTGGCTCCTGCTTCTCGTTCGGCTCTTGTCTCACCAATGCAGATGATAGCCACCAGCCCGGCGCGCCATGCGGCGGAGGCCTTGGCCTGGACCAAGGCATCGTCCTCCTTGCGATCGGCGCGGCATTCGGAATGGCCGACGATGACATGGCTGGCACCTGCATCTTTCAGCATCTCGGCCGAAATGCAGCCGGTATAGGCGCCGCTCTCCTCGGTGTGGCAATCCTCTCCGCCGGCCCGCACCGGCGTGCGCGACAGAATCTCGGCGGCGTGCGCAAGCAAGGTCGCCGGCACGCAGACCACCGCTTCGGTCTCGGCGTCGAGCCCACTCATGAAGCCGTTGCCGATCATCCTGATCTCGTTGAGCGAGGCGCTGGTGCCGTTCATTTTCCAGTTGCCGGCGACGAGCGGGCGGATTCCAGTGGTCATGGGATTTGTTTCTCCGGGCAATTTCCAGCTGGCCCTCACTATCAAAATCAGGCCACAAAGCAATCGACAGTGGGCAGGAAGGGCGCTATTGCGCTTGTTTCAGACTCGGCGCATGCGAAATGCGCAAAAATCGGAAGTACTCATGCTTGGTATGTTGAGAAGCGCGGCGGGGACCTGGGTCGCGAAACTGCTGCTGTCATTGTTGGTGTTGAGCTTCGCCATCTGGGGCATCTCGGGGCGGCTGATGGGCGGTCTTGCCGGCCATGACGCCGTGATTACGGCCGGAGGCACCAAGGTCTCGATCAACGAATACCGCCTCGCCTACGATCGCCAGCTCAGCGTCATGTCGCAGCAATTCGGCCAGCGCATCAGCCGTGAGCAAGCGACGGCGCTCGGCATCGACAACCAGGTGCTGGCGCAACTCGTGTCGGGTGCCGTCCTCGACGAGCAGGCCCGCAAGCTCGGCCTCGGCCTGTCCAAGGACCGGCTCGCCGAACTGACGCGTGAAGACCCGGCGTTCAAAGGGCCTGCCGGAACCTTCGACAGGAGAACCTTCGAGTACCTGCTTCGGCAGGTCGGCATGCGGCCGGAAGACTATTTGAAGAACCGCGCCCAGGTCGCGGTCCGCCAGCAGATCGTCGAGGCGGTTTCGGACGGCCTCAAGGCCCCGGATACATTCTTCAAGGCGGTCGCGCTCTATCGCGGCGAAGATCGCACCATCGACTACCTGACCTTGCCGAAATCGCTGGTCGAACCGATAGAAGCGCCGTCCGACAGCGCGCTTTCGGCCTATTTCGAGGAAAACAAGAAAACCTACGCCGCTCCCGAATACCGTAAGTTCTCCTATGTCAGGCTCGAACCGGAAGACATCATGGATTTGAGCGCGGTGACCGACCAACAGGTCAGCGACGACTACAATAAGAACAAGGCGCGCTACACCACGCCGGAGATGCGCACCATCGAGCAGCTTGTGTTCAAGACACCTGATGCCGCAAAGGCGGCGCTCGATTCGCTCAGGACCGGCGCGACCTTCGACAAGATCGTCGCTGCCGAAGGCAAGACGCCGGCCGACACGCTGCTCGGCACGCTGGCCAAGGACAAGATCGCCGACAAGGCGGTCGCCGACGCTGCCTTCAAACTAAACGTCAATGAGGTCAGCCCGGTCGTACAGGGCGCCTTTGGTCCCGTTCTGCTGCGCGCCACCGAGATCAAGCCCGAAGTGGTGAAGCCGCTGGCCGAAGTGTCCGAGCAGATCCGCAAGGACCTGGCACTGGGCGAGGCAAGCCGCATCTTGCTGGACGTGCACGACAATTACGAGGATACGCGCGCCTCGGGCAGTTCGCTCGCCGAGGCAGCCGCCAAATTGAAGCTGAAGGTCGTCACCATCGATGCCATCGACCGCACCGGCCAACGGCCGGATGGAAGCATCGTCAAAGACCTGCCGGAATCGCCGGCACTCATCAAGGCGGTGTTCGAATCCGAACCCGGAACCGACAATGAAGGCCTCACCACCGCCGATAACGGCTTCGTCTTCTACGACGTGAGCGCGATCACGCCTGCCCGCGACCGCACATTGGACGAAGTCCGCCAGAAGGTCGTGGCCGACTGGACCGCGGCGGAGACCACCAAACGGCTCACCGCAAAAGCACAGGAGCTCGAGAAGCGTCTCAAGGCTGGCGTCACGCTCGAGGTGATCGCCGGTGAGCTCAAGCTCGAAAAGCAGACCAAGCGCGGCGTCAAGCGCGATGCGGACGACGTCGATTTCGGCAAGGAAGGCGCCGCCGCGATGTTCGGCGTCGGAGAAGGCGGCGCCGGGTTGATCCCCTCACCTACGGGCGACGGACAGATCCTGTTCAAGGTTGCCGAGGTGTTCGAGCCTGCCGGGGCCGATGCCAGCTCAGTGCCCCAGGACGCACAGAAGTCCTTCACCTCCGGCATGTCCGACGACCTGCTCGACCAGTTGGTGGCGCAGTTGCAGACGCAATATGACGTCCGCATCGATCAGGCGGCCGTAACCCAAGCCCTGGCCAGATGAGCGCGCTGAAGATCCACATCGCCAAGGTCGCCGCCGGCAGCGCTCTTTCCTTCGAGGAGGCGCGCGAGGCCTTCGACATCATCATGTCCGGCGATGCCACCCCCGGCCAGATCGGCGGCTTCTTGATGGCATTGCGCGTGCGCGGTGAGACCGTCAGCGAGATCGCCGGCGCCGTCGCCACCATGCGCGCCAAGATGCTGCGTGTCGAAGCTCCCGAGGGTGCCATCGACATTGTCGGCACCGGCGGCGACAATTCGCACAGCGTCAACATTTCGACCGCATCCGCTTTCGTCATCGCCGGCAGCGGCGTGCCCGTCGCCAAGCACGGCAATCGCGGACTGTCCTCGCTGACCGGCGCCGCCGATGTGCTGATCGCATTGGGCGTCAAGATCGACATCCCTCCGGAGACGATCGGCCGCTGCATCCACGAGGCCGGCGTTGGCTTCATGTTCGCGCCGGCGCATCACCCGGCGATGAAGCATGTCGGCCCGACCCGGGTCGAGCTCGGAACCCGCACCATCTTCAACCTGCTGGGCCCGCTTTCCAATCCGGCGAGTGTCAGACGGCAGATGGTCGGCGTGTTCCTGCCCGAATGGATCATGCCGGTGGCAGAAACGTTGAAGGAACTTGGTGCCGACCATGCCTGGATCGTCCATGGCGACGGCTATGACGAGATCACCACCACCGGCGAGACACTTGTCGCCGAATTGGCCGGCGGCGAGATCCGCAGCTTTACGCTGACCCCGGAAGCCGTCGGACTGAAGCGGCACACCAAGGACGAGTTGCGCGGCGGCGACGCCGCCCACAACGCCCAGGCACTGCGCGACATGCTGGGCGGCGCCGCCGGCGCCTTTCGCGATACGGTGCTGATGAATGCCGGCGCCGGGCTGGTGGTGGCCGGCACAGCGACGACCCTCGCCGACGGCATGGTAACGGCGGCGCAGGCCATCGACAGCGGCCGCGCGCTGAAAGTGCTCGACAGGCTGATCGAGATTTCGAACGGTTAAAAACCATGTCCGACATCCTGCGCAAGATCGAGGCTTACAAGCGCGACGAGATCACGGCGGCCAAGGCGCGCGTGCCGCTGGCTGAGATCAAGGCACGGGCGACGCATGCCGACGCGCCGCGCGGCTTTCTTTCCGCCCTTGAAGCAAAGCGCAAATCCGGCAGGTTCGCGCTGATTGCCGAAATCAAGAAGGCTAGCCCATCCAAAGGCCTGATCCGCGCCGATTTCGATCCGCCGGCGCTGGCCAGGGCCTATGCGAAGGGCGGTGCCGCCTGCCTTTCGGTGCTGACCGACGCACCCTCCTTCCAAGGCGCGCCCGAATTCCTCACCACTGCGCGCGCTGCCGTCGAGCTGCCTGCCTTGCGCAAGGATTTCCTGTTCGACCCCTATCAGGTCTACGAGGCCAGGGCATGGGGCGCCGATGCCATCCTGATCATCATGGCCAGCGTCGACGACGCGTTGGCAAGAGAACTCGAAGCGACAGCGTTCGGGCTCGGCATGGACGCGCTGGTCGAAGTGCATGACGAGGCTGAAATGGAACGCGCGCTGCAGCTGTCGTCGCGGCTGATCGGAATCAACAACCGCAATCTCCGGACCTTCGAAACCAGCCTACAGACCTCGGAGCGGCTGGTAGCGATGGTGCCGGCCGACCGCCATCTGGTCAGCGAGAGCGGTATCTTTTCGCACGACGATTGCCGCCGGCTGGAGCAGAGCGGCATTGCGACTTTCCTGGTCGGCGAGAGCCTGATGCGCCAGCAGGACGTGGCCGCGGCAACGCGCCTGCTGTTGACGGGCAAGGCGCCGGCAGAGGCCGTTTGAGGATGGCGGCCGCCCTCACCCATCTTGGCGCGCAGGGCGAAGCCAACATGGTCGATGTCGGCGACAAGGCTGAGACGGTGCGCACGGCAGTCGCAGAAGGTTTTGTCGCGATGCGGCCCGAGACGCTGGACATGATCCTCGCCGGCGACGCCAAGAAGGGCGACGTGCTGGGCACCGCGCGCATTGCCGGCATCATGGCGGCCAAGAAGACGCATGAACTGATCCCGCTTTGCCATCCGCTGCTGCTGACCAGGATATCTGTCGATATCGAGGCGGACGCCGCGCTGCCCGGCCTGAAGGTGACAGCATTGACCCGCGTCACCGGCAAGACCGGCGTTGAGATGGAGGCTCTGAGTGCCGTCTCGGTCGCTTGCCTGACCATCTACGACATGGCCAAGGCGGTCGACCGCGCCATGGTCATCTCCGGCATCAGGCTGGTCGAAAAGACCGGCGGCAAATCCGGCGACTACAAGATCACCGGAGACGGGGCCACCGAGGCAGGCCGATAATGGCGCTGGTCCCAGTTGCCGAGGCGCTCGAGCGCCTGCTGGACGGCGCAGCAGCGCTGCCGGGCGAACGCGTCGCACTGCTGGATGCCGCCGACCGCGTGCTGGCGGAGCCGGTTGTGGCGCTCCGCACCCAGCCGCCGTTCAACGCCTCCGCCATGGACGGCTATGCCGTGCGGGCGGCCGATATCGCGTCCGTACCGGCAAGGCTTTCGGTGGTCGGCATGGCGCCGGCCGGACGCGGCTTTGCCGGAACGGTGCAGCAGCGGCAGGCCGTGCGCATCTTTACCGGCGCACCGCTTCCCGAAGGCGCCGACACTATCGTCATCCAGGAGAACGCCCGCGATCTCGGTGGCAGCAGCGTCGAAGTGACGGAACCGACGGTGCAGGGGCGCAACATCCGCCGCCTCGGGCTCGATTTCGCCAAGGGCGATGTCCTGCTGCCCAAAGGCCGCCTGCTCGACCCGGCGGCCTTATCGCTGGCGGCATCGGCCAATCACCCCGAGGTGCGCGTGGTCAAACGGCCGCTGGTCGCCATCATCGCCACCGGCGACGAATTGCTGCCGCCGGGCAGCGATCTTGGCCCCGACCAGATCATCTCCTCCAACGCCTATGGTGTCGCCGCTGCCGCACAGTCGGTCGGTGCGCGCGCGCTCGACCTTGGCATCGCGCCGGACCGCAGGGAGGCGATCGCTGCGCTGGTTGAAAAGGCCGTGAAGGCTGGCGCGAACGTCATCGTCACGCTGGGCGGTGCCTCGGTCGGTGACCACGACTTCGTCCATGAGGTGCTGACCGGGCAAGGCATGACGCTCGATTTCTGGAAGATCGCCATGCGGCCGGGCAAGCCACTGATGTTCGGGCGGCTGGGAGACATTCGCTGCATCGGCCTGCCCGGCAATCCGGTGGCAAGCCTGGTCTGCACTCAGCTCTTCCTGAAGCCGCTGCTGGCGCGGCTCGGCGGCCGCGCCTTTCAGCAGGATATACGTCGGGCACGGCTCGGTGCCGCCATGCCGGCCAACGATCTCAGGCAAGATTATGTGCGGGCTGTTGTCATTGATGACGCCGGTACGCTCGTGGCGACGCCGTTCGGCATCCAGGACTCCTCGATGCTGAAAATGCTGGCCGATGCCGACGGGCTGATCGTTCGCGCGCCGTTCGCGCCTGCCGCGGCGGCGGGCTCCCCCTGCGACGTACTGATGCTACGCTGAACCTGCCTCACTCCGAAATCAAGGTCCGGGTCAGCGGATGGTCTGGATCGGCCAAACCGTCGATGATGTTGAAATGATGCCGGTCAGGCTCGACCACCGAGCTGGTCGCGGTACCCAGGCCGATCCAGATGTTGGCCAGCAACGCGCTCTGACGCAGGAATTCAGCGCGCTCGCCGCCGCCGGCCCAGCAGGTCAGGCGGGCCTTGTCCATCGGGCGCAGCAGCACCGGGCTTTCGGCCTGCGCCTCGGCCTCATCGATCGCCAGCGTCTCGTTCATGCCGGTGCGCATGATCGGGCGCAAATCGTGCACCCCCGAGATCGACACTACATGACGAACGCGCCGGACGACTTCGGGCGCCAGCGGCGTCGTCGCCGTAACCATCCGGCTAACAAGATGGCCGCCGGCCGAGTGCCCGGTCAGCATCAGCGGCCCTGCAACGATCGCCGCCGCCTTGCCGATCGCCGCGCCGACTTCCTTGACGATGCCGCCAATGCGTATCTGCGGACAGAGCGTGTAGGACGGCATCGCCACCGCATAGCCGCGATCAACAGGGCCAGCGGCAAGATGCGACCAGAAATTCTTGTCGAATTCCATCCAGTAGCCGCCATGAACGAACACCACGAGTCCCTTGGGCTTGATGGCCGGCAGGAAAAGATCGAGCCGGTTGCGTGGATTGTCGCCATAGGCCATGTCGAGCCGCGCCCTGCCCTCGGTCGAAAGCACGTCGCGGAAAACCCGCGCGGGCTCGATCCAGGCCGCCGGCCAGCGATCGCTGCCGGCTATGTTGGCGCTGTTGGCATAGGCGTTGTCCCAATCGGCAATGTGACGTTCGAACACCCTGCGCCCTCCCTGGCATATGGCCCTGCAGCGTAGCCGTAAGCATCGCGCGGCGCGTCGTCGCCAGCCTCACGATTCCAGCTCTCGCATCAATCTCAAGTGACAGCTGCTTTGATGGCGAAGCGCGCATCCTTCCACGCACCGGTGTGCAGGATGTCCTCAAGCACTTTGGCGGCCTGCCAGACATCGGCATAGCCGACATAGAGCGGGGTGAAGCCGAAGCGCATGGTCGATGGCGCGCGAAAATCGCCGATCACGCCACGTTCGATCAGCGCGCGCATGACCTGGTAGCCATGCTCATGCATGAATGAAATCTGGCTGCCGCGTTTTTCCCCATCGCGCGTGCTTTCGAGCGTGAGCCCGTAAGTGCCGCACTTTGCCTCGACAAGCTCGATGAACAGATCCGCCAGCGCGATGCTCTTCTTGCGCACCGCCGTCATGTCGACATCGTTCCAGATGTCGAGCGCGCCCTTCAGCGTGCGCATCGACAGGACCGGCTGTGTGCCGCACAGAAACCGGCGGATGCCGGTGCCGGCCGCATAGCCTGGCTCGAAGGCGAAGGGCCGTGCATGGCCCCACCAGCCGGTGAGCGGCTGCTGGATGTCGGAAAGATGCCGCTCAGCCGCATAGATGAAGGCAGGCGCGCCCGGGCCGCCATTCAGATATTTGTAGGTGCAGCCAACGGCAAAATCGGCGTTTGCCTTGTCGAGTTCGACTGGCATCGCGCCGGCGGTGTGGCAGAGATCCCAGACGATCATCGCCCCGGCTTCCTGAGCCCTGCGCGTCAGCGCCGGCATGTCGCGCAGTTCGCCCGACTTATAGTTGACGTGGTTGACCAGCACCACAGCGGTGCGTTCGTCGATCAGCTCTTCGATGGTCGGCGCGTCGACTCCCGAGAGGCGCAGCAGCGTATCTTTTCGCGTCGAAACCACACCCTCGGCCATGTAGAGGTCCGTCGGAAAACTATCGCCCTCGGCGACGATGACCTGCCGCTCCGGTCGCATGGCCATGGCGGCGTGCAGCAGCTTGTAGATATTGACCGATGTCGTGTCGCAGACCACTGTCTGGCCGGCCGCGGCCCCGATCAGGCGCCCGAGCTGGTCGCCAAGTTCAAGCGGCATGTTGAACCAGCCGGCCGTGTTCCATGCGCGGATGAGATCATGCGACCATTCTTCGGTCGCGGCCTTGTGCAGTTCATCGAAAGCGGCACGTGAAGCAGCTCCTAGCGAATTGCCGTCGAGATAGATCACTCCTTGCGGCAACACAAAGCGGTCGCGCATCGCGCGCAGCGGATCCGCGGCATCCATCGCCTTTATGGCCACGAGATCGGGAATTCCTGTCATGATTTGTCTGCTCCCCCAAGATCCAACGCAACGCCGGACACGCATCGACTGTTCTTCCATTACTTGGTTGCGCGCAGCAAGGCTCCACCGGCGAGAAGCAGCCTGACCAGGCGGTGGAAACCGGGACTTAACCCGAGGTTGGCGTTTTGAGTTCGTTTCGTTCACGGTGCATTGACCAAACCGCACAGTCGATACGGGTTCAATTCCGTGCCTTTTGCCGACCGACGGCCGATGCCAGTGCCGCCTTCTAGGAGGCCAGAAGGGCGCAAACGAAAGCAGAATCAAGGCGATGAGGCTCGCGGCGGTGAAAATGCGGTACGCCGGTAGGGGACGTCGTTTGTTTCCCGAGCCTTAACGCATTCATTAAACTTTAAACAGTTGCGGAACACAACTGGAACAGATAGTGTTTGTTCTGGGTTTGTTTTTCTGATTCTGTTGGGGGTCGCTATGCTGACACGCAAACAACACGAACTGCTTATGTTCATCCACGAAAGGTTGAAGGAAAGCGGTATCCCGCCTTCATTCGACGAGATGAAGGAAGCGCTCGACCTGGCTTCCAAATCCGGAATCCACCGGCTGATTACGGCGCTGGAGGAGCGCGGCTTCATTCGCCGTTTGCCCAACCGGGCCCGTGCGCTGGAGGTGCTACGCCTGCCTGACTCGATCGCCCCCGGCCTCAATGCGGCACGCAAGTTCTCGCCGAGTGTCATCCAGGGCAGTCTTGGGCAAGGCGCCCCTCGGCAAGGCAAGCCGACATCGTCGCGCGTGCCCGCAGCCGGAAATGACGACGATGTCGTCGCCGCCGTTTCGATCCCAGTGATGGGCCGCATCGCTGCCGGTGTGCCGATCGACGCCATCCAGCACCAGACGCATTCGATTTCGGTGCCGCCGGATATGATCATGGGCGGCGAGCATTATGCGCTTGAGGTCAAAGGCGATTCGATGATCGAGGCCGGCATTTTCGACGGCGACACGGTGATCATCCGCAATGCCGATACGGCGAGCCCCGGTGAGATCGTGGTGGCACTGGTCGACGAGGAGGAAGCGACGCTGAAGCGGTTCCGCCGCAAGGGCGCCTCGATCGCCCTGGAAGCCGCCAATCCGGCCTACGAGACGCGCATCTTCGGACCAGACAGGGTCAAGGTGCAGGGCAAGCTCGTCGGACTGATCCGCCGCTACTGAGCTCCGCCCTTGGCGCCGGCTTTGGGGTTGTCGGCCCGGCGGTATGGCGGCAGGCCCCGTGCCGCGCGTGAAAATTTCCGCTGCACGTGCCAGGGCCGGTATGATTTTTCGACGGCGAAGCGGATCTCGGCGCGTGTTGCCGCTTGTGGATCGAAATAGACGGCGGCACTTCCCGCGCGCGCTAGTTGCCGTTTGGTGACGACGAGGACCAGCCGGTCGTAGTAGCAGGGGTTATGGGCGGTGGCGTCGTCGATGACGATCAAGCTGGCAAAGGCGCAGGCTGGCCGCGCAGTATCGCGGTCCTTGGCTTGGGCGATGATCGCGCCGGATGGATGCCTGGCAAGGCAGAGGCCGTCCGTGCAAATGAACGGCATGCCCGGCGGTAGGTCGGCCGGATCGGCAATGTCGAATTGCGGGTCGTTCTTTCCAGGTGTTTCCGGCGCGACGATAGCCTCTGATGTGAGCGCGCGTTTCCAGTTGTCGATGGTGAACTCATTCGGGCGTGCCCGGTTGACCGCGAGTTCACCGCTGCCGATCGGCAGCGCGACCAGCCGTGCGTCCTCCGAGACCAATACGTCGGGTATGCGTGTCTGCGTTGTCGTCAGCAAGCCGGCGAGCGCAAAAGGAAGTGCCGCCAGCCGCAACCACGTCGTCGCCATGCTGGCAATGACGAGGGCGATCGTCACCAGAAGGACGGATCTCAGCGAAATCAGCCCGACCGCATCGATCGGCGAGCGCTCCGAGATCCACCCGGACAGGGCGATCATCGCCGTCAGCCCCTTGCCCATGACATAGAGAAAAGGGCCATCCGCACCGAACGGCATCGCCAGCGCGCTGAGAACGGCGAAGGGCATGACGACCAGTGACACGATGGGCATGATGGCCAGATTGGCGAACAGGCTGAGCGGCGCCACGCGCTGGAAATGCCATATGGCGAAAAGCGCCGTGGCGCTCCCTGCAATGATCGAGGTCATCGCCAGACCGCACATGCCCAGCAGGACCTTTCGAGTGGCAAAGCGTAGCGGCGACTGCCGCGGCGGCGGCGTGGTGGCCCTGCCGGCGCGGTAATCGGACCAGCCTGCATAGGCGCCGACAAGGGCCGCCGTCGCGGCGAAGGACATCTGGAAACTCGGACCGACCACCTCGTGCGGCGACACCAGGATGACCGCGATGGCCGAGATCGCCAGGTTGCGCATGGTGAGCGCGGCCCGGTCGAACAGCACGGCGATAAGCATCACCGCCAGCATGATGAAGCTGCGTTCGGCCGCCACGACAATGCCGGAAAAGACGAGGTAGGCCGCAATCGAAAAAAGCGCGGCGGCCGCGGCATATTTCTTGACCGGCCGTCGCGATGAGAAATCGGGAAACAGCGCGAAGGCACCCCGCAGCAGCGCCATGATGGTGCCGGCGACCAACGCCATATGCAGCCCCGAGATGGAGATGATGTGGTAGATGCCGGTGCGCCGCATCGCTTCGTTGATCTCCTCGGGAATGCCGGCGCGCACGCCGACGATCAGCGCAGCAGCAATCTCGCCCTCGGCACCGCCGATGCGGCTGCGGATATGGTCGGCGATGGATTCACGCGCGTCTTCGATCGCGGAAGAAAGCTGCGCGGCAAGCGGCATGCTGTCCGACGACACGATTTTCGGATTGCCGAGAAAAAAGCCGCTGCCGCCGATACCGGCGAAATAGCTGTCGAAGGAGAAATCATAGCTGTCGGGCCGCACCGGGCCGGTCGGCGGCAGCAGCCGCACATAGCCGGTGATCTCGGAACCGGCGGTCAGCTCAGCCGGTATCTTCATCGCCGAAACGCGGACCCGTTCCGGCATGTAGCGCAGTGTCGGCCTGGCGGTTGAGATCACATCGATTGTCAGCCTGATGCGGCCGCTCGCCATGGGCTCGTACGATACGACGCGACCCGTCAGCCGCGTCGAGATTTCGGAGCCGAGCATATGCGTTCCGACACGCCATGTTTCGAACTTGGCGGCAAGTACGCCAAGCGCGCAGAGCAGCGCCACCATGAAGCACAGGCGCGTCCTGGGCCATGACCGCGAGACGACGGCACAAAGGGTCGCGAGGAGCGCGATTGCGATCGGCTGTGGAAAGGCCGGCTCCACCGACAGCCCGAAATAAACGACCACCCCGCATGCGAGGAACACCGGCACCAGCAGGAAGGCGATGCCGCGGTCGAGTTCCAGACCGGCCGCTGTGGTTACGCTGTTGCGGATACGGGACGGTGACGGGAGGCGGAAACGCCTGCGCAGGCGTACGATAGGCTCGCCCGCGGGCACGAGAACCGTTGCTGGGTCGCTGGCCGGCAGCGACGGAGCATCGAAGCGCGGAGCAGGTAGCAATGCCGGTGCCGGCAGGACAGGCGGGGGAGCGGCAAACAGCAAGCGTTCGCTGACGTCGCTGCCAACGTCCTCGCCCTCGCCCGCACCACGGCCTCGCACAGCCATCGGGTCTGCCCCTTGCGCCCTCGACCTCCTATGCTACATGAACGCGCAACGCGCGAAAGTCCGCAAACCCACTTCCTTCGCCCGCCTGAGAGTTCCATGCCCGATAAGGTCGTCACCCGTTTTGCCCCCTCGCCCACCGGCTATCTGCACATTGGCGGCGCGCGCACGGCGCTGTTCAACTGGCTGTACGCCAAGCACACGGGCGGCACGATGCTGCTGCGTATAGAGGATACCGACCGTGAGCGGTCGACGGATGCGGCGACGGCAGCCATTCTCGACGGGCTTTCCTGGCTCGGACTCACCTGGGACGGCGCGCCTGTCTCGCAGTTCGAGCGCGCGCCGCGCCATCGCGAGGTGGCCGAGGAGCTGGTGCGCGTGGGCAAGGCCTATTACTGCTACGCGACGCCGGCGGAGCTGGAGGCGATGCGCGAGGCAGCGCGAGCCAAGGGGCTTCCGCCCCGCTATGATGGGCGCTGGCGCGACCGCGACCCGTCGGAGGCGCCGCCCGGCGCCAAGGGGGCGATCCGCATCAAGGCGCCGACAGACGGCGAGACGGTGGTGCATGACCGCGTCCAGGGCGACGTGCGCTTTCCCAACAAGGATCTCGACGATTTCATTATTCTGCGCTCGGACGGCAATCCCACCTACATGCATGCCGTCGTCGTCGACGATCACGACATGGGCATCACCCACATCATCCGCGGCGACGATCATTTGACCAACGCCGCACGCCAGACCGTAATCTATCACGCCATGGGCTGGGAGGTGCCGTCGATGTCGCATATCCCGTTGATCCACGGTGCCGACGGCGCCAAGCTGTCGAAGCGGCACGGTGCGCTTGGCGTCGAAGCCTATCGCGCCATGGGCTACCTGCCGGAGGCGCTGCTCAACTATCTGGCGAGGCTTGGCTGGAGCCACGGCGACGATGAGATCATGTCGATCGCCGACATGATTACATGGTTCGACATTGGCGACGTCAACAAGGGCGCCGCCCGTTTCGACTTCGCCAAGCTCGAGGCGCTTAACGGCGTGCATATGCGCCGGATGAACGACGCGGCGCTGCTCGACATCTTCATCGCCACTCTGCCCTATCTAGAAGGCGGCCCGGCAATCGCCGCTCGCCTCGACGACAGACGCAGGGCGCAACTGCTTGCCGCGTTGCCGGGCCTGAAGGAGCGCGCCAAAACGCTGGTCGAACTTGTTGAAGGGGCTGAATTCCTTTTCGTCGAACGGCCGCTGCCGGTCGACGAGAAGGCGGCGGCGCTGCTCAGCGGTGAGGCACGCGCGATCCTGCGGGGCGCTCATGCGGCACTAGCCACGGTTTCGGGGTGGTCTGCCGCCTCAGCCGAAGCCGCGATCCGCGACTATGCGCAGGCCGCCGGCTATAAACTCGGCGCCGTGGCCCAACCTTTGCGCGCCGCGCTCACCGGCAAAAGTACCTCGCCAGGTGTCTTTGATGTGCTTGCCGTGCTTGGCCGCGAGGAAAGCCTGGCGCGGATCGCTGATCAAATCGATTAGCAAACTGGCCCAAGAAGATTGGCATTGAAAGGTGTGTTTCGCAGTGCAACATTGGGTCTTGGCCTAATCTGCCGCGCAGATTCAATTGCGGGCGCAAATGTGCGTATTCCGATGCTTTTGACGTGTTGGGTTCAGATATTTTGCCTTTGCCGGCCTGAGGAAACAAAAAGGAGTTTGCTATGACCGAACCTGCGACAAAAATGGAATTTGGCGGCAAAACCCAGGCATCGACGGCCAAGCTGGAACTCGGCGGCAAAACCCATGAATTCAAGATACGAAGTGGTTCGGTAGGACCTGACGTCATCGATATCGGTTCGCTCTACAACACCGCCGGCGTCTTTACCTACGATCCCGGTTTTACGTCGACGGCGAGCTGCGAATCGGAAATCACCTTCATCGATGGCGATGCCGGCATTCTTTTGCACCGCGGCTACCCGATCGACCAATTGGCCGAGCACGGCGACTTCCTCGAAGTCTGCTATCTCTTGCTCTATGGTGAACTCCCGACCAAGGCGCAGAAGGACGATTTCGACTACCGGGTGACGCGCCACACTATGGTGCATGAGCAGATGTCGCGCTTTTTCACCGGCTTCCGCCGTGATGCGCATCCGATGGCGGTGATGTGCGGCGTGGTCGGCGCGCTGTCGGCCTTCTATCACGATTCCACCGATATCTCGGACCCCTATCAACGCATGGTCGCGTCAATGCGGCTGATCGCCAAGATGCCGACGATCGCGGCGATGGCCTATAAATACCACATCGGCCAGCCATTCATTTACCCGAAGAACGAGCTGAATTTCGCAGCCAATTTCCTGCATATGTGCTTCGCCGTGCCTTGCGAGGAATACAAGATCAATCCGGTGCTGGCCCGCGCGATGGAGCGCATCTTCATCCTGCACGCCGATCACGAACAGAACGCCTCGACTTCGACCGTCCGCCTGGCCGGCTCGTCGGGCGCCAATCCTTTTGCCTGTATCGCTGCCGGCATCGCCTGCCTGTGGGGTCCCGCACATGGCGGCGCCAACGAGGCAGCCCTGAACATGCTGGGCGAGATCGGTCATGTCGATCACATCCCGGAATTCATTGCGCGCGCCAAGGATAAGAACGATCCGTTCCGATTGATGGGATTTGGCCACCGCGTTTACAAGAATTACGATCCGCGCGCCAAGATCATGCAGAAGACCGCGCACGAGGTCCTGGGCGAGCTCGGCATCAAGGACGATCCACTGCTCGACATCGCCATGGAGCTGGAAAGGATCGCACTGACCGATTCCTATTTCATCGAGAAGAAGCTCTATCCGAACGTCGATTTCTATTCCGGCATCACGCTGAAGGCGCTGGGCTTTCCCACCACCATGTTCACCGTGCTGTTCGCGGTCGCCCGCACCGTCGGCTGGATCGCGCAGTGGAAGGAGATGATCGAGGACCCGCACCAGAAGATCGGTCGCCCGCGCCAGCTCTATACCGGCGCGCCGGAACGGGACTACGTGCCAATCGCGAAGCGGTGAAGGTGGTGAATGGTGAATGGTGAATGGTGAATGGGAGTAGCGAAGCGTCGCTCCCTGTCCATAGAAACCGCTATTCACAATTCACAATTCATAATTCACTCACTTCCTCACCATCCCCATCACCACCCCCGCGGCAATCTCGCCTGACGGCTTGGCGGTTGCCATACGCCCGGCAATGTCGGCAAAACCGTGCTTCTGCCAGGTGCGGTAGGCGGTATCGGAGAACAGCGCTTCCAACTGCCGCGCCAGATAATGCGGCCGCACATATTGATTGTAGTGTTCCGGCACAACCGGCCGGTCGGCAATGAGATTGGGCAAGGCTGCGCTCCATACTTTGATCAGCGGCTGCGCCATGCGCATGACCGGATCGAGCCGGTAGCAGGAGATCATCGGCACACTCGCCAGTGCCAGTTCCAGCGATACCGTCCCCGACGCGATCAGCGCCGCATCCGCCTTGCCGAAGGCCTGCCATTTGCGTTCGGCATCAAGGATGATCTCCGGCTTCTCGTCCCAGCTCGCGACCGAGGTCCTGACCAGGTCGGCGACGTGCGGCACCGTCGGCAACAGCAGGCGCAAGCGGTGCCCGCGCGCCCGCAGGATCGACAGCGTTTCGCCGAACGGCCCAACCAGGCGCCGCACCTCGCCGCGACGCGAACCGGGCAATACAAGCAACGTTTTCACACGGTCAGCGGCGAGGTTACGCGGCTGCGCCTGCGCCCTTGCGGCACTGACTATGCCCGGATCGTGTGTAAGGCGATGCCCGACATAGGTGCCGGGCGGCCCGCCCAGGCGAGCGAGTTCCTTCACCTCGAACGGCAGGATGCAAAGAATGTGATCGACATATGGCTTCATCGCCGCCGCCCTGCCCGGCCGCCAAGCCCACACGCTCGGGCAGACATAGTGGACGATCGGGATAGTCGGATCGGCGGCACGCACCTTCTTGGCGACGCGCAGCGAGAAGTCCGGACTGTCGATGGTGATAAGGCAATCGGGCTTTTCACCGGCAATCGAGTTTGCCGTCTTGCCGATCCGCCGTATCAGGCGCGGCAGGTCGCGCAGGATGGCGCTAAGCCCCATCAGTGCGATCTCGCTGCCGTCGAACAATGGCGCCAGGCCGAGCGCCTGCAAATGGCGGCCGCCGATGCCGACAAGCCGAACTTCGCGCCCGGTCATGCGCTTGAGCGCCTGCACAAGGTCGGCGCCAAGCAGGTCGCCGGACTCCTCGCCGGCGACGATGGCTATCTTCAACGGCCGCTCATTCGCCATGCGCCGGCTCCGCAGCAGGCAGGCCGATCACGAACAGGCCGAGCGTATTGGCACGTCCGATGGTGGCGGGACCTTCGAGCACTAGCGAGCGACCGGCTTCGACGGCAATGCCGGCCAGTCCGGCGGCATGCGCGGCCTCGACTGTCAGCGGGCCGATGGAGGGCAGATCGGCACGCAGTTCCTGACCGGGCTTGGCGCATTTGACCAGAACACCGCGGCTCCCGCCGGCCAGCCTGCCGTGCCCGCGCAACTCCCTTGTCCGCTCGAGCAGCCCGTCGGTGCCTTCGACGCCTTCCAACGCAATGGCGCGGCCGCCGACCGCAACAGCCGCTTGGCCGATATCCAGCGCGCCGATGGCTTTTGCCGCCGCGTGCGCCGCCTCGATGTCACGCCAGTCGGATTTGCGTGGCGCCGCCTTGGTCAGCAGGCCTTCGGCGGCGACCAGCTCCGGCACGATCTCGTGAGCGCCGACGACCTTGATGCCGCTGCGCTCGATCCTGCGCACGAACAGTTTCAGCACCGTATCGTCCCCCCGGGTTACACCGACGAAGAGGCTGGGTAGCCACGCGAGCAGGCCCAAATTGAGGCGCATGGCGCTCAGCCTGGGGCGGCGCGTGATATGACCCGCGGTTACGAGATGCGTGACGTGGTGCCGCTTAAGGATCGGCAGCAGCGAGCCGACGTCTTCCAGCCTCAAGGTTGCCTGCTCATAGGGCTCGAAATCGGCTATGCGATCGACCTCGCCGGCCGCCATCACGACGAAGGGCAATTTGCCTTGCCGGGCGAGCGCTCGGGCAATTTCGACCGGGAGACTGCCGCCGCCGGCGATGATGCCGACCTTGGCATCTGGCGCGAGATCAAGGCCTTTTCCGGCAGCCTCAATCTTCGTCATCTGCCCTCAGTCTTCATCATCGGTATCGTCGCCGTCGCTACCCTTGAGGGACGGCACGGCGTAGTGCCGCTTGCCGCGACCGGCGATGAAGTCGACGATCTTCATGGCAGTCGGCGACGAGGCGAATTCCGCCTTGGCAAATTCGATGTTTTCGCCGACGGTCCGGGAGCGATCGAAGATCGTCTTGTAGGCTTTGCGCAGCAAGTGGATCTCCGTACGCGGCAGGCCGGCGCGCTTCAGGCCAATGATGTTGAGGCCGCGAAGGCTGGCACGGTTGCCAACGGCGATGGCGTAAGGAATGACGTCGCCGACGATCGCCGAGCAACCGCCGAGAAAGGCGTTATCGCCGATGCGGACAAACTGATGAACTGCGGTAAGGCCGCCGATGTAGACATTGTCACCGACTTCGCAATGCCCGCCTAGCGTCGCTTGATTGGCGAAGGTGGCGTTCTTGCCGACCACGCAGTCATGGGCAATATGGGCATAGGCAAGGAAATTGCCGTTGTCGCCGATCGTCGTCTCGCCGCGGCTGGAATCGGTGCCGACATGCATGGTGACACCTTCGCGGATCGTGCAGTTCTCGCCGATCACCAGCGTGGTACGGCCGCCCTTGTGCTTGGTGTTCTGCGGCGGCCCGCCCAGTATCGCCATCGGATAGACCTTGGTCGATGCACCGATGGTGGTCGCGCCAATCACCGAGACATGGCTGACCAGTTCGACGCGGTCGCCGATCACGGCGTCGGGGCCGACGTGACAGAAGGGCCCGATGCGGGCGCCTTCGCCGATTTGGGCGCCTGCCTCGATGACCGAGGATGGATGGATGACTGTCTGGATTTTCATTAGCATTCGTTTGTCAGCCGCTTGCGACCATCATCGCCGAGATCTCGGCTTCCGCCGCCTTGGCGCCATCGACGAGGGCCTCGCAAGCGAATTTGAGAAGATTGCCGCGTTTCTTGATTTTCTTCACATGAATTTTCAGCTGGTCGCCTGGAACGACCGGCTTGCGGAACTTGGCATTGTCGATGGTCAGGAAATAAACCAGCGACGGCTTTTCCGTACCAAGGCTGCGGATGCAGATGGCGCCGGCCGTCTGCGCCATCGCCTCGATGATCAGCACGCCGGGCATGACCGGCTGGTCGGGGAAATGACCTTGGAAATGCGGCTCGTTTATGGTGACGTTCTTGATGCCGACGGCGGATTCGTCGCCATCTATGTCGACAATACGGTCGATCATCAAGAACGGATAGCGGTGCGGCAGGAGCTTCATCAGCCGCATTATGTCAACCGCTTCGAGCGTCGCCGCTGCGATGTCAGCCATTTCCCCCCTCACCCTGTTTGCGCGTCCGTGCAAGTCTGCGCAAGGCCGCTATCTCGCGCATGGCTTCCGCCATCGGCTGCGCCGGATATCCTCCCCAAATCTCACCGGCAGGCACATTGCTCATAAACCCGCTTCTTGCCGCAAGCTTGGCCCCGGACCCGATGGTCAAATGATCCGCAAGGCCGACACCGCCACCCATGGTGACGTTGTCGCCTACCGTCACGGAACCGGAAATACCCGAAAGCCCGGCTATAATGCAATTGCGGCCGATGCGAACGTTGTGCGCGATCTGCACCAGATTGTCGATCTTGGTGCCCTGGCCGATGATCGTGTCGGACATGGCGCCGCGATCGACGGTCGTATTCGACCCGATCTCGACGTCGTCCTGGATGATGACGCGGCCGATCTGCGGAACCCGCTCCGGACCCTTGGCGCCGGCCACGAAACCGAAGCCATCCTGGCCGATCCTGGCACCGCCATGGATGATGACGCGATTGCCAATCAACGCATATTGCACGCTGGCACCTGGACCGACATAGCCGTCGCGGCCAATCTGCGAGGACGGACCGATGACCGCATGCGGGGCAATGACGGTCCCGCTGCCGATGGCAGCGCGAGGTCCGATGATCGCACCCGCTTCGATGATCGCGCCGGCCTCGACATGGGCGGTCGCATCGATATGGGCGTGCGGCGAGATACCGGTTTCGCCGGTCATCGGTCCAGGCGTTGCAGCCGCCGGAAAAAGCAGACGCCCGACCATTGCGAAGGCCTGCTGCGGGCGCGGATGCACCAGCACCGCGATGCCCGCCGGCGCCTTGCCGGCAAATTCGGCAGGGCAGAGAACCGCCGCCGCCCGCAGTGACTGCATCAGGGCGAAATTGCGCCTGCCATCGACGAAGACAAGGGCGTTCTCGCCGCCTTCGTTGGCGGGCGCCAGAGCCTCGATCGATACATCGAAGAGACCGGAATCAACAAGCGTCGAGCCGGTCAGATTCGCGACTTCGCCGGCCGTATACCGGCGTGAGGGCGCGAAGAACACCGGATCGGTCATTCCAGAAGCAATATCCAGCTAGCGCATGACCCCGAAATCGGAAATCGACCCTCGGAAAGGATCATGCGCAAATCAAAATGCTACAACGTCCTTTGCGCGTCCGATAGGACGCGCTGCGCTGTAGTGTCGGATCACTGCCATCCGGATCCAAACGAGCCGGAAGCATCATTGCCCGCACATCAGAAGCGGGTCGATATGCCGAAGTTGAATTCCTGCACGTCGTCGGTCTTTTCCTTCTTGACCGGGATCGCATAGTCGATGCGGATCGGGCCGAAAGGCGATGCCCACATCAAACCGACACCGACGGAAGCGCGCCATTCCATGCCGGTTGTCGAAGAATTGACAAGGCCACTTGCGATTTTGCTGCCGTAGAGCGTTGCCGCATCGGCGAACACAGCGCCACGCAAACCGAAGCTTTCGGGGATGACCGGCAGCGGGAACTGAGCTTCCGCCGAGGCATTGAAGTAGGTGGTGCCGCCGAGATGGTCATTGCTGTTGTCCGAAGCAACCGGGCCGATGCCGCCGTATTCGAAACCGCGGATCATACGGTCGCTGCTCTGGAAATGGTCGAAGACGCGCAGATCGCCGTTGCCATAGCCTTGGACATGGCCGGCGCCGCCCGAAATGAGGCCCACCAGGTCCAATTGTTCGGACAGCGTCTGATAAATGCTGCCGCGCGCCGTGACCTTGATGAACTTGGCATCGCCGCCGACGCCAGCCACTTCGGTGCCGACATTGGCATAAATACCGTCATGCGGGTTCTTCATGTCGTCGATGGTATTGTAGATCAGGCCGAGGCTGACCGAGGACTTGAGCCATGGGCTCTCTTCAACGCCGTTTACGATCGCCTGGGAGACGTCGCAGGTGCCACCATTGATAACGGGAACGCAGCCCTCGTCGAACTCGTACTTCTCTTGCGCAATATTATAAGCCAGCTGCGTTGAGATATTGTCGGTGATCGGCAGACCGAAGCGGACGGTCGCGCCTGTCGTGTCGCTGTCGTAATGGTCGTAGTTTCGGCTCTGCTTGTAGATGTCGAAGCCGGCCGCGATCCGGCGGCCGAGGAAATAGGGTTCGGTGAAAGAGAAGCTGTAGTCGCGCGAGTTCTTGCCACCGCCCGCCGCCACCTTGATGAATTGGCCGCGACCGAGGAAGTTGCGCTCACTGACGGAACCTTCGACGGACGGACCTGACGTTTCACCGCCGCTCGAATAACCGGCGCCGACCGTGAACTCACCGGTCGATTTCTCGACCACATCTACCACCAGCACAACCTGGTCCGGCTCAGAACCCGGAACGGTGGAAATTTCGACTTTTTCAAAATAATCGAGCGCTTCCAGCCGCCTCTTCGCGCGCTGGATGAGCACCTGATTGAAAGCATCGCCTTCGCTGACATCGAACTCGCGGCGAATGACGTAGTCGCGCGTCCGATCGTTGCCGCGAATCTCGATGCGCTCGATATAGGCCTTGGTCCCCTGATCGACCGTATAGACGACCGAGATCGTGTGGTTCTCGAAGTTGCGGTCGCCGCGCGGCGTCACCTGGGCGAAGGCATAGCCGGATCCAGCGACCTTTTCGGTCAAGGCGATGATCGTGTCCTCGACGTTCTTGGCGTTGTAGACATCGCCCTTGTGGGTCTCGACCACCGATTCAAGTGACTTGGCGTCGACCTCGGGGATCGTGCTTTCGACGCTGACATCCCCGAACGTATAACGCTCGCCCTCCTGTACCGTGATGGTGACGGTGTATTTGTTGGTGGTGTCGTCGAGTTCGCCGACAGCCGAGACGACCTGGAAGTCGGCATAGCCGTGATTATAATAGAAGCGGCGCAGCAGCTCCTGGTCGGCGCGCAGCTTGTCCTCGTCATAAACGTCGTCGCGCAGCACGAACGACAGGAAGGACGAACGCTTGGTGGAGATGATGTCCGACAGCCGGCGGCTCGAATAGGCGCTGTTGCCGACGAAATTGATCGCTGCGATCTGGGTGCGGCCGCCTTCGTTGATGTTGAAGACCACGTTTACCCGGTTGTCGCCGAGATCCATGATCTGGGTGGTCACGGCGGCATCGTCGCGGCCGATACGCCGGTATGCGGCCTTGACCGCCTCGACATCGGCATCGAGCTGCTGTTGCGAGAAGGTGCCGCGCGGCTTCAATTGCACCGCGGCCTCAAGCGCGTTGTCCTTGAGCTTCTTGTTGCCCTGGAACAGCACCTGGTTGACGACCTGGTATTCGGACACCTTGATGACCAGCGTCGATCCGACCTGGTTGATCTGCACATCCGAAAACAGCCCGGTGCCAAACAGCGCCTTGACCGCATCGTCGATATCCGAACTGGAAAACGCCTTGCCGGGCTTGATCGTCACGTAATTGCGGATGGTGTCCGCGTCGACACGCTGATTGCCGGTGACTTCGACTCTGGAGACGACAGCCGCCTCGGCGGCCGATGTGGCAACGAACTGCACTGCGAGCGCGCCTGGTACAACCAGAGCGGCGGACATAGCCACCGCGGACGCGGCGCTCAGAAACTTGGATGCTGCCTTCATCGGGCTTTTGTACCTTTTCTCGAAGTCCCCACGGCGAGAAAACCGGACGTGCGGTAATTTCCCCTACCGTATTAACCGGATTTTCCCTACACGCAAGGCTTCTGGTTAATTTGTATTTACTTAACCCTGCGGCGTGGCTTTCGCGTCACGCATATCCCCACGCATGGTAAACGGCGTCTCAACATTGCTCGTGCCGAAGCCAAATTCCTTCATGATTTCAGCACCCAAACAGATCGTTCCAGAAAACAAAGCCCATGAACCCGAGCACCAATATGAGGCCGCTTCGGTAAGCCATTTCCATCATGCGTTCGGACACCGGCCGCCGGATGACAGCCTCCACGCCGTAGAACAGAAGATGCCCTCCGTCGAGGGGGGGAATCGGCAAAAGATTGAGAATCCCTATCCCGACTGACAGGAATGCAACAAGCTGCACGAGCCATTCAAAGCCGAGCTTTGCCGCCTGACCCGACATCTTGGCGATCTTGATGGGGCCGCCCAGCTGGCACTTGTCCTCGCGACCGACAACGAAACGTTGCAGGAACTGGCCGGTACGCTGGATGACGTGTCCGGTTTCCTGGACCGCTGCCCCGACCGCCCCGGCCGGACTATAGGTGATCAGCCGTGGCTGGCCGAGTTCCTTGTTGTTGACGACGCCGATCACGGCCACCTGGACCTTGTTGCCCAGTGCGTCTTGTTGTTCCATCAGGCGCGGCGTCGCCGTGACGGTGATTTCCTTGCCGGCGCGTAGCATGACGAAGGTGATGCTGTCGCCGGCGCGGCCAGAGACCAGACGCTGGACGTCGGCAAAGGTCTCGACCTTGCTGCCGTCGACGCTGACGAATCGGTCGCCGGGCATGATGCCGGCCGCGGCGGCCGGACTGCCGACGGTGACCTCAGCCACCATCGGCTCCAGCACGGGCCGGCCATGGACGGAAAACAGCACGGCAAAGACGGCGATCGTCAGCAGGAAGTTGAACAGCGGCCCCGCCACGACGGTCGCCGCGCGCTTCCAGATCGGCTGCGTGTGGAAGGCCACCTTGCGTTCTTCGTCGCTCAGTGCCTCGATCTCCTCCGAGCTGGGCTGGCTCGACGTCGCGTTCATGTCGCCGACGAACTTGACGTAGCCGCCGAGCGGTATGGCGCAAAGCTTCCAGCGCGTGCCGCGGCTATCGTTGAAGCCGATGATCTCTGGGCCGAAACCGATGGAAAAGGCTTTTGCGCCGATACCGCACCAACGCCCGACGAGGTAATGGCCCATTTCGTGGACAAAAACGACCACGGTCAGCACGAACAGGAAAGGCACCAGCGTGCCGAGGACAAAGCCCTCTGTGCTGAAAACCGCGTGAAAAATCTCGTTCAATTCATGCCCTCAAATTCATCCACGGCACAGATCACGCCGCGACTGTGACATCAATCCAGGCGAATCCATGACGCAGCCCCGCGTCGGCCCACCGACGATGCCGTTCAAACCGGAAACAGCCCCTGTGCCGGATGGTCGGCGGTCGCGGAAATCCAGCCGATGACGTATAGGGCGAAAGCCGCCGCGACAAGCCCATCTACCCGATCCATGATGCCGCCATGGCCGGGTATCAGCGTGCCGGAATCTTTACGGCCGTGGCGTCGCTTGACCCATGATTCGAACAGGTCGCCGGCCTGCGCGACAATCGAAAGCACCAGTGCGACCACGCCAAGCACGACGAGGTTGCCCGTTCCGGCTACGGCGGCCAGAAGCAGCCCGGCCACTACGCCGCCGACCAACCCACCGAGCGCCCCGCTCCGCGTCTTGCCCGGCGAGATCGACGGCGCCAGCCTTGGACCACCGATGGAGCGGCCGACGAAATAGGCAAAGATATCGGTCGCCCAAACCACGGCGAATAGGAACAGAATGGCCAGCAGCCCTGAATGGTCGCCGTCACGCAAGAAGGCCAGCGACAAGCCGGACACGGCCGCATAGGCAAGGCCGGATGCTTCCCACGGTCCTGCCCTGCGCATGGAAGAAGCGACGGCAGTGACAGCAACCAGAGCCGCGACGAGCGGCAGCAGCAAAGACGCAGGCAGGCCGGCGACGAGGGCACCAATAAAGACCACGATCAGCGCCTCGGGCAGAAAGCCGAGACCTGCCGTAGCACCAGCACCTGCCGGGGCAACGGGGCGGCTCATCCGCGTCCACTCGTAGAAGATGACCGCCGCCATGGCAGCGCAAAGCAACCGGAAGGACAGTCCGCCGAGCCAGGTCAGGGCAAGCGTGACGATGGCAAGCACGACGGCCGAAATGACCCGGAGTTGGAGGTTGCTCATTCCTCAGCCTGAGGCGACATCTTGGGCGGCAAGTCCGCCGAAGCGGCGCTCGCGGCCGGCGAAATCGCGCAGTGCATCGGACAGGTGCTCGCGACTGAAGTCGGGCCAGTAGCAAGGCAGGAAAACGAGTTCGCTATAGGCTGCCTGCCATAACAGAAAGTTGGACAGCCGAAGCTCGCCGCTGGTGCGGATGACCAGTTCCGGGTCCGGAATGCCCTCTGTATCGAGCGAGCTGGCAAAGGAATCGGCCGTGATCGCCTCGCTCTCGATCTCACCGCGCGCCACCGCCGCTGCGAGCTTGCGCGCGGTGCGCACGATCTCGTCGCGCCCGCCGTAATTGAAGGCAATGACCAGTGTCAGCGCCCCGTTGCTGAGAGTGAGCGTTTCGGCTTCCTCGAGCAGCCCCCTTATGTCGGGCTGCAGCCCCGCCCTGTCACCGATGACCCTGATCCGCACCCCACTCTGGTGCAGCTCGGCGAGGTCACGTCGGATGAAAAGCTTAAGCAGGCCCATGAGGTCGCTGACTTCGGATTTCGGCCGTGACCAGTTTTCCGACGAAAAAGCGTAGACGGTCAGGAAGGAGATGCCGAGGCCGGGTGCGGCGCGCACTGTCTTGCGCAGCGCCTCGACGCCGGCGCGGTGACCGGCCAGCCGCGGTAAGCCGCGCGCCTTGGCCCAGCGTCCGTTTCCGTCCATGATGATCGCGACATGCGCGGGCGTTGCCATATTCTCGCTTCCGGGCCAGGCGTGGCCAGACCCTAGACCTGCATGATTTCCGCTTCCTTGTCGGAAAGCAGGTGGTCGATGGTGCTGATTGTCTCGTCGGTCAGTTTCTGAACCTGGTCGGCCCGTTTGCGATGGTCGTCCTCACTGATGTCGCCGTCCTTTTCCGCCTTTTTCAGAAAGTCCATGCCGTCCCGGCGAACGTGGCGTGCGGCGACGCGGGCATTCTCGGCATAACCGTGCGAGATCTTGACCAGCTCCTTGCGGCGCTGTTCGTTGAGCTCGGGCAGCGGAATCCTGAGATTGGTACCGTCGACGATAGGATTGAAGCCGAGATTGGCTTCACGGATGGCGCGGTCGACTGCGCTGACCATCGACTTGTCCCAGACCGAAACCGAAATCATGCGCGGTTCCGGCACCGACACTGTTGCCACCTGGTTGATCGGCATGGTGGTGCCATAGGCCTGCACCTGGACGGCATCGAGCAGGTTGCTCGACGCGCGGCCGGTGCGCAGCGAAGCCAGATCATGCTTGAACGCGGCGATCGCCCCGTCCATGCGCCGTTTGAGATCGTCGTACTCGCCACTCATCATCGTCTCCTCGACCCGTTAACCCGGGTTCACTGCTTAGGCCCTGTTCGAGCCTCATCCGCAACCGGTCCCTTTCGGGTTCATGGTCCGGTCAATCGTCTGCGACAACCGTGCAACGGCCGCCGCCCCTCAGGATATCGCCGAAGCCACCCTTCTCGTGGATCGAATAGACGATTATCGGAATGTTGTTTTCGCGCGCAAGTGCAATCGCCGCCGTATCCATGATCGAAAGCCCGCGTTTGATGACTTCGTCATGGCTGATCCGCTCGAAACGTGTCGCATCCGGGTCCTTCTTGGGATCAGCCGAATAGACACCATCGACCTGGGTGCCCTTGAACAGAGCATCGGCGCCGATCTCGGCGGCGCGAAGGGCTGCAGCCGAATCGGTGGTGAAGAACGGATTGCCGGTGCCGCCGGCGAAGATGACGACCTTGCCCTGGTTCATGTAGGCGGTCGCCTGACGCTGCGAAAAACTTTCGCAAAGCTCGGGCATGGCGATCGCCGACAGCACCACGGCGTCGACGCCGATCTTGTTGAGCGAGGTGCGCAGCGCCAGCGAATTGATAACCGTGGCAAGCATGCCCATATGGTCGCCGGTGACGCGGTCTCCGCCTTTTGACGCAACCGCGACGCCACGGAAGATGTTGCCGCCGCCTATGACGACACCGACTTCGATGCCCAATGCGCGGGCCTCGGCGATGTCGGCGGCGATGCGGTCGACCACCGATACGTCGATGCCGAAATGCTGCTCGCCCATCAACGCTTCGCCCGACGCTTTCAGCAAGACACGTCGGTAGAGGGGCTTCACCGTCATCTGGTCCTCGTCATCGTGCGTGTGACGCGTTTCGGTGCGCCCCGAAACACTGGGCGTTCCGATACACGAAGGGCGCCGCGATGTCACGCGGCGCTCGAGCCGGAAAGTTGAGATCGTGGACCGGGATAGCCGTCAGCTCACGCCGGCAAAAGTGCCTCGCATGAGCAGATCCGGCAGATAGCTTGCCGGCTTACCGCCAACCGCCTGCCCACCGGTCAGGCCGGCTTGTATTTCAGGGCCGAAGAACGAATACGGAAAGGGCGTGACCGGCCGGCTCACCGCATCGAGCCGTGCCCGAAGATCTTCGGGAATGTCGAAATCAAGCGCGCCGAGATTGTCCTTGAGCTGGTCAAGCCTGGTGGCGCCGACGATGACGGACGCAATGCCTGGCCTGTTTGCCGTCCAGTTCAGGGCGACCTGGGCCATGCTGCGGCCGAGCTGGCCGGCAACCCTCTCCAGTTCGGCGACGATTTGCCAGTTGCGATCGGTGAATTTCTGGAAACCGGGATTGGTCGAACCACGCATTGTCTCCAGCCGGCCACCATCTTTGACGATTGTATCGAAACGGTATTTTCCGCTGAGCAGGCCACTGGCCAATGGACTCCAGACCATGATTCCAGCGCCATAGCGCGTGCCGAACGGCACGAACTCGTGCTCGATGTTGCGCTCGGCCAGCGAATATTCGAGCTGAAGCGCCGAAACCGGTTCATAGCCGCGATGCTCGGCGACGGCCTGCGCCCGGCTTGCGTACCAGGCCGGCACGTCGGACAGACCGACATGCCGGATCTTTCCGGCGCGCACCAGATCGTCCAGCGTCCGCATCACCTCCTCCGGCGGCGTCAGCCTGTCCCAGGTATGGAGGATGTAGAGGTCGATGTAGTCGGTGCCGAGCCGCTTCAGCGAACCGTCTATCGCCCGCAGGATGTTCTTGCGGCCGTTGCCCCCGGCGTTCGGGTTGCCCGGTTCGGCGTTGTAGGTGAATTTGGTACTGATCACCGCCTTGTCGCGCAGCCCACGCTCGGCGATGAATTCGCCGAGCCAGGTTTCGGCCGTGCCACCGGTATAGAGATCGGCGGTATCGAAGAAATTGCCACCGGCTTCGACATAGGCATCAACCAAGGCGCGTGCGGTTTCCTTCTCCGCGCCCCAGCCCCATTCCGTGCCGAACGTCATGGTGCCGAGCGCCAGGCGGGTGACACGCAGCCCGCTGTTGCCGAGCGTGTAGTAGGACATGGTCATGATTTCTCCTGAAGTTTGAAAAGCGGGATTGAGGTCTTGCCTGGGATACGCAGTCAGGCCTTGGCCAGAGCATCGACCACCACCTGGAAGCGGCGCGGATCGAAATAGTCGTGGTAGGCGCTGATCAGACCGCTCTTGAAGTGGAAAATCGCGATATTGCTGTTGGTGTATTCAGTGCCGCCGATCAGCACCGCGCGGTTCTTGTACTCAACGACGATCGCGTCCGAATCCGCTGCCGGATAGATGGCTGTCAGCTGCGAATCGAAGGATTCGAAATTACCGAAGAGGCCTCGGAAGGCCGCCAGGATCGCGGCCTTACCATCGATGCTGTTTCCAAATCCTGCCGGCGGGTAGAAGACAAGTATCCGGCCATCTTCAGCCCAAAGGTCGCCCCATGCCTCAATGTCCTTGCTGTGCATCAGATCAAAGAATTTACGCACGGTCTCGAGATTACGGGTTCGTTCGGAATCGAGGTCGGTCATTGGACGTCTCCTTGGCTGCTCGGCGATTGCCGTGTGATGCAGCCAAAGATGCGCCCTCCTTTCCCCGCCGATAAGATTGCATTATGCGAATGGACTATGCGATATCATGCATGAATGGACCGCGATCTGCTTAGCCACCTACCTGTAATCGTTGCCGTCGCGCGACGTGGCGGCTTCGCGCCGGCAGCCGCCGAGCTCGGCATGAGCCCGTCAGCGGTCAGCCATGCGGTTCGGCTGGTAGAGGAGCGAATCGGCCAGCCGTTGTTTGCCCGCACCACGCGCAGCGTCTCGCTGACCGAGGCTGGCACCGCGCTTGTCGCTGCGGCGGAGCCGGCGCTGGAAGACATTGCCGACCGGATCGAACGTATCCGCTCTGTCAAAGGCCGGGCAAGCGGACTGCTCAGGATCAACGCGCCGCGTTTGGCGCTGCCTCTGGCGCTGATGCCCATCCTAACGGCGATGGCGGAACGTTACCCTGACGTGACGGTGGAGATCGTCACCGACGAACGTCTGAGCGATATCGTCGGCGAGGGTTTCGACGCCGGCATCCGGCTGGGCGAGATGATCGCCGAGGATATGGTGACGGTGCGACTGACAGGGCCTTTCCGCAGCATCATCGTTGCCTCGCCGGCCTATGTCGGCCGGCGCGGGCGGCCATGGGCGTTGGCCGATCTCGCCGCGCACAACTGCATCGGCTATCGGCTGCTGCGATCACGTGCGCTCTATCGCTGGGATCTGTCCGATCAGGGCAAGGATATCAGCGTGGAGACACGCGGCAGCGTGGTCGTCAGCGATCCGCTGTCGGCAAGGGAAATGGCGCTTGCCGGTATCGGCCTCGCCTATCTGTTCGAGCCGCTTGTCAAGCCCGACATCGAGGCAGGCCGGCTGGTCGAAGTCCTTGGCGAGGCATCGATCGAGGAACCGGGACTGTTCCTCTATTTCCCGCGCCGCGCCTCGATGGCCCCGAAGCTCCGCGCCTTCATCGACACCGCGCAAGAAATCGGCCGGGCATCCTCGCGGATACCCGGCCGAAAAAAACCTTTCAAACGAATAGTTACTTCTTGACCGCTGCCGCGACTTCCGCCGCGAAATCGGTCTCTTCCTTCTCGATGCCCTCACCGAGCGCGAAGCGCAGATAGGCAGCGATTTTGGCTGGCGCGCCGATTTCGCTTTCGGCATCCTTCAGCGCCTTCTCGACGGTAATGTCGGGATTGAGCACGAAAGCCTGCTTGAGCAGCACGACCTCTTCATAGAACTTGCGCAAACGGCCTTCGACCATCTTCTCGATGATCGCTTCCGGCTTGCCGGACTGGCGCGCCTGGTCGGCGAAGATCGCCTTCTCGCGTTCCACTGCGGCCGGATCGAGCTCTTCGGTGGTCAGGGCCATCGGACTGGTGGCAGCGACATGCATGGCAACCTGACGGGCGAAGGCGTTGGCGGCATGCGCGTTGCCTGTCGTCTCGATGACCACCAGCACGCCGAGCTTGCCAAGGCCGTCGGCGACCGCATTGTGAACGTAGGTTGCGACAGCGCCGTGCTCGACGGTGAGCTTGGCCGAGCGGCGGAAGCCCAGATTCTCACCGATGGTGCCGACAGCGTCCTTGATGGTCTCGGCGACCGATTTGCCCGATCCCGGATAGGGAGCGGCGGCAACGGCCTCGGTCTTGCCGCCATAGGCAAGCGCGACCTTCGCGACATTGGCGACGATCTCCTGGAACGCAGCATTGCGGGCAACGAAGTCCGTCTCGGAATTGACCTCGACGATCGCTGCCTCGCGGACGCCGGAATCTACGCCGATCAGGCCTTCGGCAGCGGTACGGCCAGCCTTCTTGTCGGCCTTGGAAATGCCCTTCTTGCGCAGCCAGTCGATGGCTTCTTCCATATTGCCGTTGGTCTCGTTCAACGCCGCCTTGCAGTCCATCATGCCCGCGCCGGTCAAGTCGCGGAGTTCTTTGACCTGTGCAGCCGAAATGCTCATTGTCGCCTCTTTGTCTAAATGCACTGACGCACCATCGATTTTCGATGATGCGCCTGGTGCTGGTAGCGCTTACCGCGCCAACATATTGGAAAGATGAAGGCCGCAGCCGGCCTTCGCTACTATGCTTCCGGGGTCTGGGCTGCCGGGCTCTCGGCGGCCGGGGTCTGATCGAGCGCCGGCTCGACCGGAGCCTCGACCGATGCGCCGATATCGACACCGAGCGCGCCCTGCTGACGGGCGATGCCGTCGATAGCTGCCTTCGCGATCAAATCGCAATACAGCTGGATGGCGCGGGCCGCGTCGTCATTGCCGGGGATCGGGAAGTCGATCTTGTCCGGGTCGCAGTTGGAATCGATGATGGCAACGACCGGGATGCCGAGACGCTTGGCCTCGAGAATGGCGATCGCTTCCTTGTTGGTGTCGATCACGAACATCAAATCGGGCGTCGAACCCATATCCTTGATGCCGCCCAGCGCCTTGTCGAGCTTCTCACGCTCGCGGTCGAGGTTGAGGCGCTCTTTCTTGGTCAGGCCCTGAGCCTCGCCGGCCAGCATTTCGTCGAGCTTGCGCAGGCGCTGGATGGAATTCGAGATCGTCTTCCAGTTGGTCAGCATGCCGCCGAGCCAACGCGAGTTGACATAGTACTGGGCCGAGCGCTGCGCGGCATCGGCGACGATGTCGGAGGCCTGGCGCTTGGTGCCGACGAACAGCACCCGGCCGCCCTTGGCAACAGTGTCGGAAACCTGCTTCAACGCCTGGTGCAGCAAAGGCACTGTCTGCGAGAGGTCGATGATGTGGATGTTGTTGCGGGCGCCGTAGATATAGGGCGCCATTTTCGGGTTCCAGCGGTGGGTCTGGTGGCCGAAGTGAATGCCAGCTTCCAATAGCTGGCGCATGCTGAAATCAGGCAGAGCCATTCTTATTTCCTTTCCGGTTAGCCTCCACGGACACAGGCATTTTTGGACTTTGTCCTCGAACGCCACCGGAGGTTTCAGCCGGATTTCTCCCGGGCAGACACCAAAGTCCGTGTGTGGAATGAGCGCGCATATAGAGGGGAAGCGCGACAAACGCAAGCGCTGTGGCGTCTTGCGGCTCAGCGTGCGGCGATCAGCGCACCGGTGTCATTGCCGCATCTTCCCCTTCGGCACCCGCACACGCCGGAAAACGGCGACGATCTCCTCGCGGCTGCACTCGATGGCGCCTAACCGCACTGCGCGGTCGCGCTCGAACCCGGTTATGTCATAGTGCGGCGCAGATGTCTTTGGCGGTCCTTGGTAGGACGCGCGCTTGATGCCGAGCTGCCCGGCAAAGCGATGCAGCTCGTCGGTGTCGTCTGCCAGCAGATGACACCAGCGGTGGCCGACCCATTTCCAGATCGCCGCATCGACATAGACCGCCACAGGCTTGCCGCACTCCTTCATCTTGCGCCGACCAACACACCGCTAACGATGATAGAAGGGATTGGCATAGAAAATGAAGCCGCCGCCAGCCTCGAGTTGCGTCATCGTCTTGGTGACGGTCTCCTGCATCCGGTCGTGCAGTTCGGCGAGTGCCTCCTCGACGGAGCCTTGATAGGCGTGCAAGCCTAGCGGCTCCGGTACCCGGACATAGGCGCGACGTGGGCCTGCCGGCTGCGGCACGAAACGGTTGATCGCATCGCGCAGCGTACCCTTGCAATAATCGTTGCGGATCCGCTTCAAATGTTCGGCGATCTCCTCCTGCGTGATGCGCGGGTTGGCTGAGGCCCACGGCCCGACACGCTGCAGGCGCTGGATCGCATCTGCCAGCGTTCGGACCTGCTTCTGGCTTCCGCTGCCATCCGTGCTTTCCCGCAGCCAGCGCCGCGAACGGCGCAAAAGGTCGGCATTGTCGAGCGTGCCGGCGTCGACCGAGACAAGTTCGGCAAGGCGACGGCCGAGTTCGGTCAGCAGGTCCTTTTGACGTGCGTCATACGAAGCCCGCTCATCGGACCGCAGGCCATATGCAGCCTCATCGCGAGACAGCAACGTCGCATAGATATGATGGATGCGCTCCGGCAGCGAATCGGCGGCACGGCGTTCGATTTTCAGGCTGTGCTCGACATAGGCGCATTCCTTTGCCAGCGCTGCCTCGACATTCCCCGTGAAAGCAAGCTTCCAGATCACGGGCGCGATCCAAACCTTGAAATCCGGATCCGTCAGGCGGCCGCGCTTCAACGCCTCGAACCCCATTTCGACCGCGCCCGGCAGCAGCGGGGCAATGATGTTGGCATGCCAGCCGACACCGCCTTCGGGATGCAGGAGCACGCCGTGCCCCTTCAGCGCCCAGGCCACCGAATGTTCCTTGGCGGCCGCGCTGTTGCCCGGGATTTGCGCGATCAGATTGTTGGCCAACCAGAATTTCTGCATCAGCCGGCCAAGCCCGTTGACGACGCCGTGCGTGGCCCAGGATGCCGCCAGCGGGCTTACCCGCGAGACGACCTCCTTGTCGATCATCCAGTCGGTAAAGAATTCAGGATGGTTGGGCGTGATGAACGTCGCCTTGCCCGCGCCGCAACAAGCCTTCAGCCTTTGCCGGTCATCCTCCGGAAAATCGATGTGGCGGACATTGGCGACGCCGCGCAAACCGGCCAGACGGTTGAATGGCAACAGGTCGCGAAACCCCGGAATGCCGTGCAGCATGACAATCCGGTTGACGAATGTCATAGCGTTGATCAGTGTCGCATTGGGCCGCGGCGCCACAAAAACGTCGATCCTGCTCAACCTGCTCCCCCGCGGCGCATACCGTAATAAAACGTTGATAGGCAATTGCGGCATGCTCAAGTCGATGCGACTTGCCCCGCAAGATTAAGCGCTACTATCCCGGATAGCGGCCGGCGGCTTGCCGTTCACTCGAGCTTATTTAGACGGGCAGGTCTTAGGCTGATCGAACAGTGACAGATTGACCAATTTGCCGGTCATCGAGAACTCGCCATAGTCCATGACGAGATCGCGCGTGATGCCGTTCTTGTGCAGCTTGAAGCTGATCCGGTATTCCGGCACCTCCTCGCCGCCTTTGTCGGCATCATCGAAATAGGCGATGTCGACCGGCCAGTATTTGTCGGTGGCGAGCTTGGCCAGCGCCGGCGCTTCCGGATCGGCATTGTCGGCATCGGCTTGCTTGCCGACGACGACGGTGGTGGTCACCACCTTGTTGGCGTCCTCAGAGCCGTCGAACAGGTTGGTTTCGTAGAAACGCTCGCCCTTTTCCGCCTTGCCGATCATTTCGACCATTTGCTGGGTCGGGAACTGGGTCGGCGCGAGTTCCAGGCTGTTCTTCTCGGGCTTGTCGATATCGACCTTGAGACCGTTGGCTTCCTTCGTTGCGGTACCCTTGACCTCCTTGTCGAGGTTCTGGTCGACAAAGGATTTGTTCACGAAGGAGAAGGTCTTGCCCTCGGCATCCTCGAAGGTGGTCATCTGCTGGTCGGTCAGCCTTGTGTTGTCGCTGGTTACGATCTGGGTCACCAAACGGAACTTTACCGTATAGCCCTCGCAAGGCGAGCCGTTGAACTCGTAGACCATGCGGCCGGTGATGCCGGTAATGCCGGAACGGTCTGAAGCCTTGTCGAGTGAAATGTCGTAAACAGCACGATGCGCCTGCAGCGCAGGCACCGCAAAAGCGGGAGCCGCCCAGGAAGCCGCTGTCAAGAGAACGGCGTTGAATGCGAGGCGCGTTGCGCGCATGGGGTGCTCCGATCATCGCGGCTAGTGGCAAGCCGCATGGAAAGATGGTCCAGCTTAAAAAAAGTCGTGGCGGAAGCGAGGCAAAAATAGCAATTTCGGCCCGGCCTGCGCGGCACCTTCAAGCAATAGGGAAATAGCATGAGCGAAACAATCGAAAAGCGGCTAAGCGATCTCGGCGTGACGCTGCCGGCCGCCGCCGCGCCCGCCGCCAATTACGTGCCCTATTGCCGGACCGGCAATCTGCTGTTCACCGCCGGGCAGTTGCCGCTCAAGGAGGGCAAGCTCCAGGCGAGCGGACTGCTTGGCCGCGATGTCGACACCGCGACCGGCAAGGAAGCCGCAAAATACTGTGCGATCAACATATTGGCCCAGGCTCAGGCGGCACTTGGCGATCTCGAGAAAATCCGTCGCTTGGTGAAGATCACCGTCTTCGTCGCCTCGGCACCGGATTTTGTCGAACAGCATCTGGTTGCCAACGGCGCCTCGGATTTTCTCGCCGCCGTGCTCGGCGATCGTGGCAAGCACGCTCGCTCCGCCGTCGGCACCGCCTCCCTGCCGCTTAATGCCGCAGTGGAAATCGAAGCGATCTTCGAAGTCGAATGACCGGGACTGCAACCATGACCGATCTTTCCTGGCTGACCGCCCGGCCCGTCGCCCATCGCGGCCTCCACGACATGAACAAGACGCGCTGGGAGAACACCCTTTCCGCCTTCGCTGCGGCGACCGAGCGCGGCTACGCGATCGAATGCGATGTGCACCTATCATCCGACGGCGTCCCCGTCATCATCCACGATGGCGATCTGCGGCGGCTGACCGGCGAGGACGGCTTCGTCTGGCAGCGTACGGCTGCCGAGATCACGGCGCTGAAGGTCGGCGGCACCGCCGACCATTTGCCGACGCTGCAGCAGGCGCTTGATCTGGTCGACGGCCATGTGCCGATGGTTGTCGAGCTGAAAGGTGCTGCCGGGCACGACGAAGGCCTGGTCGAAAGCGTCGGCAAGATGCTCAAGCATTACAAGGGCAAGACCGCGATCATGTCGTTCGACCATTGGCTGATCCGCGAGTTCCCGAAATATGCACCCGGCATACCCGGCGGGTTGACCGCCTATGGCAACGACAACCACCTGATCGAGGCGCATTTCGCCATGCTGGCGCATGACATCGCCTTCACCTCCTACGCTGCCGGCGACCTGCCGAACCGGTTCGTCTCCTTCGTGCGAGAGAGACTCGGCATGCCGGTGATCACCTGGACCGTGCACGACCAGCCTGCCGTCGACCTGACCTTCAAATATGCCGACCAGATGACGTTCGAAGGATTCGAGCCAGATCTGGTACGGCTCGCCTGAGCGGGCTTGTATGGGTCCGCAGCGAGCTTAAGTAAACCTCATGGATCAAGGGGACGACTGCGAAAGACAAACGGCGAATGCGGAGCTGTCGATCCGCATCGCCGCGGGCATCGGCGCCTTTACCAGCGCTGAATGGGACAGCCTCGGCGGCACTACACGCGGCGATGCAGAATACGGCTACAACCCGCTTGTTTCATTCGCTTTTTTGAGCGCGCTGGAAGATTCCGGCTGCGCTGTTCGGCGCACAGGCTGGCAAGGCCATCACCTCAGGCTGGAAACCGCGCGAGGCAAGTTGCTCGGAGCGGTCCCCTGCTATCTGAAGTCGCACAGCCAGGGCGAATATGTCTTCGACCATGGCTGGTCGGACGCGTTCGAACGCGCCGGCGGGCGCTACTATCCGAAGCTGCAATGCGCGGTGCCGTTCACACCCGTCACCGGCCCTCGCCTGCTGGTCGGCAGGGGCGAGGACAGCCCCACCGTCAAGGCCGGTCTTGCGGCGGGCCTGAAGGCGGTGACGGATAAGCTCGGCGTGTCTTCCGCGCATGTTACTTTCGCGCCGGAGGACGACGTCCAGGTATTGGCGGCGGCCGGCTTCCTGCATCGCACCGACCAGCAGTTTCACTTCTTCAACGAAGGCTTTTCGAGCTACGACGATTTTCTCGCAACGTTAGCCTCGCGCAAGCGCAAGGCAATGAAGAAAGAGCGGCGCGAGGCCCTCGCCGACGGCATCTCGATCGACTGGCTGACCGGCAAGGATCTGACCGAAAAGGCCTGGGACGACTTTTTCGCGTTCTACATGGATACCGGCAGCAGGAAATGGGGCCGGCCCTACCTCAACCGCGATTTCTTCTCACTTATCGGCGAACGCATGGCCGACGACATCCTGCTGGTCATGGCCAAACGCAGCGGGCGCTACATTGCAGGTGCCATCAACTTCATCGGTTCAGACGCGCTCTACGGCCGCAATTGGGGCTGCATCGAGGACCACCCGTTCCTGCATTTCGAGGTCTGCTACCATCAGGCGATCGATTTCGCCATCTCGCGCAAGCTGAAGGTGGTTGAAGCCGGTGCGCAGGGCGAGCACAAGCTGGCGCGCGGCTACCGGCCCGTGACGATGCATTCGGCGCACTACATCGCCCATCCAGGTCTGCGCAATGCAGTGGCCGACTACCTCCAGCGCGAGCGGCGCGAAGTCGAGCGGATGAGCGAATATCTGGAAGAGCACACCCCGTTCCGCAAGGACATGGCGCAGTAGAGCAGCGAGACCCCACTCGCTCAGCCGCACGGGCCGCATGGCCGATGTCGGCCGATCGTCTTGCCCGCCCGGAATAGCTTCGCTACACGAGACAGCGAGCCAAGAACCGGAGCGCGCGCCATGGCCGAAGCAACCTACGACAGCAGCAACATCTTCGCAAAAATCCTGCGCGGAGAAATCCCTTCGCACCACGTCTACGAAGATGACGCGGTCATCGTCTTCATGGATGTGATGCCGCAAGGGCAGGGTCACACGCTGGTGGTGCCGAAAGCGCCGTCGCGCAACCTGCTCGACGCGGATCCGGCGGTGCTTGGCCCGCTCTTCGTTCACGTCCAGAAAGTTGCGCGGGCCGTAAAGAAGGCCTTCGATGCCGATGGCGTCACGGTTATGCAGTTCAACGAACCAGCTTCGGGGCAGACCGTTTTCCACCTCCATGTCCATGTCATTCCGCGCTTCGACGGCATTCCCTTGAAGCCGCACAGCGGACAGATGGAAAAGCCTGAAGTCCTGGCCGAAAACGCCGGCAAGATACGGATGGCGCTGGCAAGCTGAACCGGCGCAACCGCCCTGGCGGGCGCCGGGCGGTTAACCGGAAAATGTCATAAAAAAAGCCCCGGTGCCGGGGCTTTTTTTGACTTGTGGATTCGTCAGTTCTTACGCGGCAGTTGCGGCACAAGGCTGCGCTTGCCACCATCCTTGCCTTTCGGCTCCGGCTTCGGCGCCGCCGCCTTTTTCGCGGCGGGCTTCTTCGCCACGGCCTTCTTGGCCTTCGGCACGTCGTCCGGCTCTTCCTTCTTCGGCTTCACCGGCGCCTCGTCGGCGAGCGATTCGAGCTTCAGGCCGGTCTCGCCGGTTTCCTTCTTCTCGACGGTGACACGTACCGTGCCGCCCTTCTTGAGCTTGCCGAACAGCACCTCGTCGGCCAGCGGCTTCTTGATGTGCTCCTGGATGACACGGCCAAGCGGCCGGGCGCCCATGCGCTCGTCATAGCCCTTGTCGGCCAGCCATGCGATCGCCTCCTGCGACAGGTCGAATGTCACGCCGCGCTCGGAAAGCTGCGCTTCCAGCTGCATGACGAACTTCTGCACCACCTGATGGATGACCGGCACCGGCAGCGAGCCGAACGGAATGATCGCATCGAGACGGTTGCGGAACTCCGGCGTGAACAGCCGGTTGATCGCTTCGACATCGTCGCCTTCGCGCTTGGTCGAACCGAAACCGATGGCCGCGCGCTGCGCATCGGACGCGCCCGCATTGGTGGTCATGATCAGGATGACATTGCGGAAGTCGATCTGCTTGCCGTTATGGTCGGTCAGCTTGCCGTGGTCCATGACCTGCAACAGGATGTTGAACAGGTCCGGATGCGCCTTCTCGACTTCGTCCAGCAACAGCACGCAATGCGGATGCTGGTCGACGCCGTCGGTCAGAAGGCCGCCCTGGTCGAACCCGACATAGCCGGGAGGGGCACCGATCAGCCGCGAAACGGTGTGGCGTTCCATATACTCCGACATGTCGAAGCGGATCAGCTCCACGCCGAGCGACGCGGCGAGTTGCTTGGCCACTTCCGTCTTGCCGACACCGGTCGGACCCGAGAACAGGTACGAGCCGATCGGCTTTTCCGGTTCCCGCAGGCCGGCCCGCGCCAGCTTGATGGCCGAAGTCAGCGCGGTGATCGCGGTGTCCTGGCCGTAGACGACGCGCTTCAACTCGATGTCGAGGCCTTGCAGCACCTTCTCGTCGTCGGCGGAAACCGTCTTCGGCGGGATACGCGCCATCGTGGCGATCGTCGCTTCGATCTCCTTGATACCGATGGTCTTCTTGCGCTTGGCTTCCGGCACGAGCATCTGCGAGGCGCCGGTCTCGTCGATCACGTCGATCGCCTTGTCCGGCAGCTTGCGGTCGTTGATGTAACGCGCCGAGAGCTCGACTGAAGCCTTGATCGCCTCGCTCGTGTAGCGGACCTTGTGGAACTCCTCGAAATAGGGCTTGAGGCCCTTCATGATCTCGATGGCGTCCTCGACAGTCGGCTCGTTGACGTCGATCTTCTGGAAGCGCCGCACCAGCGCGCGGTCCTTCTCGAAGAACTGGCGGAACTCCTTGTAGGTGGTCGAGCCGATGCAGCGGATCGCGCCCGAAGACAGCGCCGGCTTCAACAGGTTCGACGCATCCATGGCCCCGCCGGAGGTGGCCCCTGCCCCGATCACGGTGTGGATTTCGTCGATGAACAGCACGGCGCCGGGATAATCCTCGAGCTCCTTGACGACCTGCTTCAGCCGCTCCTCGAAATCGCCGCGATAGCGGGTGCCGGCCAGCAACGTGCCCATGTCGAGCGCGAAGATGGTGGCATTGTGCAGCACTTCGGGAACGTCGCCCTCGACGATGCGCTTGGCGAGGCCTTCGGCGATTGCCGTCTTGCCGACGCCAGGATCACCGACATAGAGCGGGTTGTTCTTGGAGCGGCGGCACAGCACCTGGATGGTCCGGTTGATCTCGCTCTCGCGACCGATCAATGGATCGATCTTGCCGGCCTTGGCCTTGTTGTTCAGGTTGACGCAATAGGCGGTCAGCGCGTCCTGCTGCTGCTTCTTCTTGCCGCCTTCCTCTTGCGGCTCGGCTCCGCTCTGGCTGCCTTGCTCGTCGTCGGCGCCGCGCGGCGTCCGCGTCTCGGAAGCGCCGGGGCGCTTGGCGATGCCATGCGAGATGTAGTTGACCGCGTCGTAGCGGGTCATCTGCTGTTCCTGCAGGAAGTAAGCGGCGTGGCTCTCGCGCTCAGCGAAGATGGCGACGAGCACGTTGGCACCGGACACTTCCTCGCGGCCAGACGACTGCACATGGATCACCGCGCGCTGGATGACGCGCTGGAAACCGGCAGTCGGCTTGGAATCTTCATCGTAGCCGGTGACAAGGTTGTCGAGCTCGGTGTCGATATAGGTGAGGACCGTATGCTTCAACTCGTCGAGATCGACGTTGCAGGCACGCATGACGGCGGCCGCCTCGGTGTCGTCGATCAGGGCGAGCAGCAAATGTTCAAGGGTTGCATATTCATGGTGCCGCTCATTGGCGAGCGTCAGCGCTTGGTGAAGCGCCTTTTCCAGGCCTTGGGAGAAAGCCGGCATGTTACCTCACTTCTTCTCCATCACGCATTGCAGCGGATGCTGATTCTGTCGGGCGAAATCCATGACCTGAGACACTTTGGTCTCGGCCACCTCGAATGTATAGACCCCGCACTCGCCCACCCCATGATTGTGAACATGAAGCATTATGCGTGTGGCGGCTTCGCGGTCCTTCTGGAAAAAGCGCTCCAGCACGTGGACCACGAATTCCATGGGTGTGTAGTCGTCGTTAAGAATGAGGACCCGATACAGACTGGGCTTCTTGGTCTTGGTTTTTGTGCGCGTGATGACGGCCGTGCCGCGACCGGCCTCATTGCCGTTGCTGCCGTTCTGCATTCGCACCACGTAGCTCGTGGCAGTCAAACCTATAGTCACGTAGTCCTGCCTCTTTCGAATCCTCATGCATGCTCGACATGTAGGTGTTCGATGGACGATTTTAAGCCCTTCTGTTTAGCTGACAATATGGCTAGGTGGCCAAACTTGACCGATTTTTCAAATCGTGAAGACCGCAGGCCCCCGATTTCGAGCCGGCATGAAAAAACCCGGCCGCGCGTTTGCGACCGGGTCTGTCTTTGCAAGCCCAAGGGCCGGCTCGGAATGTTCGTCGAATTTACTTCGCCTTGGCGACGATCGATTCGAACGGCTTGTAAGCTTCCTTGGCGAGTTCGGCATAGAGATCGCCAAGCTTGGTGGCCTCGGTGACGAAGCTCTCATAGGACTGCTTGGCATAGTCAGACTGGATATCGATCGCCTTGTCCAGCGACTTGGCGGAAAAGAGCTTCTCGACAGCGGCGCTACCGGCTTCGAAGCTTTTCTTGGTGTACTCACCCGCCTCGGCGGCGATAGCCTGCGCCCCCTTGGACAGCGAGGCGAAGCTCTTCAATCCGGTGTCCGCAAATTCCTTGCCGTATTTGCTGAAATCTTCATAGGTCTGGGTCATTTCACGCATTCCCTTGAACGGTTGCCTTGGACGATAGACGCGGCTTGTCGGCCGCGTTGTGCAATGCGTGTAAATATATTGTGCAGTGCACAAAAGTCAAGATTCCCGCGGCAATGCGGATCGTGAGCTGCCGGCAATCGCTAAGATTCGAATAAAGAGAAGCTCAATCCCACAGAAAATGATGAACGCGGCGGTTACCATAAACGGATTGGTAACGCTGCCCGCGTTAGCGTGGCCGGAGGTGAGGCAGGACCCTTTGCCGCCTCCAAGGCAACGGAAATTCAAAGGAACTATCAGTGCGTAAGGCGTTGTCGGGCTTCGTTTCCAAATCCGTGTCCCCCTTCAAAACGATCATGATCCTCGCCATGGCGATGAGCTTCGTCGTCGCGGACGCGGCTTCATCCATGGCGGCCAAGTCGGCGGCCATCGTCATCGATGCCAAGACCGGCAAGGTGCTTTATTCGTCGGATGCCGATGGCCGGCGCTATCCGGCCTCGCTTACCAAGATGATGACGCTCTATCTGACGTTCGAGGCGTTGGCGAAGGGCAGGATCAGCAAGAATTCCCCGGTCGTGTTCTCGGCCAATGCCGCTGCCGAGCCGCCGACGAAGCTCGGCGTCAAGCGGGGCGGCTCGGTCACGGTCGAGACCGCGATCCTGTCGATGGTGACCAAATCGGCAAACGATTCCGCAACGGCGCTTGGCGAGACGCTCGGCGGCAACGAAGCCAATTTCGCCCGCATGATGACCGCCAAGGCGCGGGCGCTGGGCATGAGGGGAACCGTTTTCCGCAACGCCAACGGCTTGCCTGATCCCGGCCAGTTCACGACCGCGCGCGACATGGCGATGCTCGGCATCGCCCTGAGAGAGCATTTCCCGCAATACTACGGCTATTTCTCGCAGCGCTCTTTTCTTTACGGGCGGCAGCGCATCAACGGCCACAATCGTCTGCTCGGACGCATCAAGGGCGTCGACGGCATCAAGACCGGTTACACCCGCGCCTCCGGTTACAATCTGGTCTCCTCGGTCTCGGATGGCGATCGGCGCATCGTAGCGGTGGTCATGGGCGGCAGGTCCGGAGGCAGCCGCGACAGCCAGATGGCCGGGTTGATCAATGCCTACATGCCGCAGGCGTCGTCGCGCGGCGGCGGCGTGCTGATTGCCAAGGCCGGCGGCGGCAATCCGATTTCAGCCTTGGCCAAGGTGCTTCTACCGAAGCATGACGCGCCGACACCGGACAGTAAGCCGGACGACGATGCCGTTGCCTCTCTTGTCGAGGAAAATGCGCCCGTCGTTGAAGAGACCGCTCCGGTCGTTCAGGCCAAGAGGGTCAAGACGACGGCTGTGTCGACGGTGGACGACGTGGCGACAGCCCGGGTCGCCGCAGCCTATGCCGAACCGGCGGCAGAGGTCGATCCGGTCAGCACGGCGTCGGTGCCATCCGGCTGGGCAATACAGGTCGCCTCTTCGCCAAAACAGGCCGAAGCGAAGGCTTTCCTCGACAAAGCGACGAAGCAGGCGCCCTCCGTTCTGACCGATGCCTCCGGTTTCACCGTCGCCTTCGACAAGGACGGTGTCACCTACTACCGCGCCCGGTTCGGTGGTTTCGGTTCGAAGACGGCTGCCTGGAAAGCCTGCAACGCTTTGAAAAAGAAGAAGATCGAGTGCTACGCCGTCCAGCAGTAAGCGGCGCGCGAAACGATATCTGTCCCGAAGTTCTTGCGTCGAAGGAGACTAGTTGTGATTGGAGAGCAAGACGTCCTTGGCTTCATTGATCCGCGCCGCCAGGAAAGACGTGCCACCGATATCGGGGTGCAGGCGCTGCATCAGGCGGCGGTGCGCCTTGCGGACATCCGCCGCGGCAGCCCCCGCTTCAAGACCAAGGATCTTGTAGGCCTCCTCCTTAGTCATGGCGCCAGAACCTGGCGCAACACCCAGCCCTTCGCCACCATTCGCATCAGCGTCTTTGCGCCAGATGGGAAATCGGCCGTCAAGATACGTCTCTAGCAATTGGCGGCTCTCCGGATCGCCGGAGAGTTCGCGATAGAGTTGCTGCAATTCGGCAAGCCCCATCGAGCCAAGCATCTTGCCTTCATGGCGCCCGGCCAGCACAAGGCCTTCGAGGCCGCCGGTATCGTGATCGAGTTCCATCTCAAGCGCCGCCGTACGAACTGTCGAACGCTTGCCTGCCGCCAGTTTGGCTGCCGGCCGATTCATGCGCATGGAGCCGTACCAGGCGAGCGCAGCCGACAGGATCAAGCCCCCGATGCCCTCGCGCCCGACCAGCAGCACGGCGACGCCGACCAGCCCGAGCAGCACAGGTCCAAGCGTCCTCATGCCGCCTGCAAGCTTCGCCGGATCGGCGCGCAGGAAGATGGTGAGCATGCCGAGAAACACCAGAAGCAATGCTACGAAAGCGATAATCGCGCCCATCAGTTTCCGCCGCCCCGCATATGCTCGATCATCAGTCGGTCCTCCGGCCTGCCCCGGGCCTCCAGTGCCTTCAGCCCGCCGGTGGCAAACACGGCGACGGACGAAAGCAGGCCGGCCAACGTCGCGGCAGCCCGCCGATCGAACCTGAACCAGGCCCCTTTCGACAGCCGCGCAATTTCCCTGAACGCCTTTTCCGCAGCGGCATCATGGCCCTCCTGAAAGACGAAGATAGGAACGCCGTGCAGACCGAGGCTGCCGGCCTTTTCGGCCAGATCATCTATGTTTTCTTCCATCGCGTCGCCGATATAGACCAGCGCGTTGACCTTGGCCGCCGCCGTCTGTTTCAGCGCGTGGGCGAGCACCTTGCCGATCTGGGTATGGCCGCTGCGGCAGTTGATGCGCGTCATCAGCTGTTTCAGAGCTGCGGTATCGGTGACGAATGCGGATGAGCGGCACTCGCCAAGGCCGCGAAAATAGACAAGTTGAACCTTGAGCGCCCCGGCCTTGCCGACGGCGTCGAACATCTCGGCCTGCAGCGCACAGGCGAGATCCCAGGTCGGCTGGCGGCTCATTGTCGCGTCGAGGGACAGGATCAGCCTGCCTGAACCGGTGGCGGATGCAGCGAGCGTCCTTGCCTGACGGAGAAACGCGTCGATCTCGCCGGTGCTCGATTGAGACTCGACCGGCGCAGGATTGGCCCTTGCAGGCACGGGCTGCTTCTTGTCGCTCATGACATTCAAGATGTGGCGTTGTTCCCCGGCTTGCAAGCCCAGATGAGGCGACCTGGAGGACCTGTGATGATGGCACCTGCGGACAGCGCTTCGGCTGGTGATCTTGGCGTTTGCGTTTCTCGGCGTCAGAGCAGGCCGAGATCGGCAAGCTCACGCCTGAGCTTCGGCGGCATCTCGATCAGCCCGGCTTTGCCCTTGCCGAGATCGGCCGGCGCGTCCGCCGGCTTCAGGTAGCGCCACCCCTGGAATGCACGGCGCGGTTGCCAGTCAGTGCGCACGACCTCGGGATCGAGGATCAGATGGCAACGGCCGATGCCCTCGTCATCGGTGAAGGGCCGGATTTCGGTGATCAGCTGGCGGCATTGGACATTGCCCTTGATCACCCAGTAGAGCGAGCCGCCGTCGGTAATCTCGGCGCCACGCGTCGGCACCATGCGGGTGGTGTGGTAGTGCTCGGCCGGTTCGCCGGCGCGGCGCCGCTCGTCGAGACGGAAGGCAATCCACTCTTCCAGATCCTCGACGCTGTCACAGCCGACGCAAAGCTTTATGAGATTGAGAGACATCGTTTAAGGTTTAGTCCAGCACGCGAACGCGTCAACGGCCTGATCGACTTCTCCACAGTGGTGGTCCATGCCGCCAGATTGGCGCTCAGCACTCCACGACATTGACGGCCAATCCGCCAAGGCTGGTTTCCTTGTACTTTTCGTTCATGTCGAGGCCGGTCTGGCGCATCGTCTCGATCGCGGCATCGAGCGGCACGAAATGAACGCCGTCGCCCTTGATGGCCAGCGAAGCGGCGGTCACCGCCTTGACGGCACCAAGCGCGTTGCGCTCGATACACGGCACCTGCACCAGGCCGCCGACCGGATCGCAGGTCATGCCGAGATGATGTTCCAGCGCGATCTCGGCAGCATTCTCGACCTGCTCGGGCGTGCCGCCCATGACGGCGCACAATCCCGCCGCAGCCATTGCCGAAGCCGAACCGACCTCGCCCTGGCAGCCGACTTCCGCCCCCGAGATCGAAGCATTGGTTTTGATGATGCCGCCGACGGCCGCCGCCGTCAGCAGGAAATCGCGGATGCTGGGCTGGTCGGCTTCGGGATGGAAATGCAACCAGTAGCGCAGCACTGCGGGCAGAGTGCCGGCCGCCCCATTGGTTGGCGCGGTGACGACACGGCCGCCGGCAGCGTTCTCCTCATTGACCGCCATCGCATAGATCGACAGCCAGTCGTTGGCGAGCAGCGGGTTAGGCCGGTTCTGCTGCCATTGCTCCTGCAGCTTGTCGTGCAGCATCCGGGCACGGCGGCGCACCTTGAGTCCGCCCGGCATGATGCCGTCTTGCGACAGGCCGCGCTCGATGCAGCCCTTCATGGCGCTCCAGATGCCGTCGAGGCCGGCGTCGAGCTCCCCGCGCGACATCTGTGTCTCCTCGTTGACGCGCTTCATCTCGGCAATGGAAAGCCCGCTTTTCGCTGCCATGGACAGCATTTCGACGGCGTTCCTGAACGGATACGGAACCTTCTTGCCTTCGGTTGTCGCCGAGCCCCTCGCCTTCATCCGCTGCAGTTCTTCCTCGGACACTACGAAGCCGCCGCCGATCGAATAGTAGACGCGCCTCAGCAGCAACCGGTCGCCGGCATCATGGGCAGAAAACGCCATGCCATTGGCGTGACCCGGCAGCGGCGTCTTGCGATCCAGCACCAGATCCGTTGCCGGGTCGAAACGGTAGGACGGATGGCCGGGCGGCGAAATCCGCTTCTCGGCGGCGATGCCAGCGACGATGCCGTCTGCTAGGTCGGGATCCACCGTCTGCGGCGTCTGGCCGGCGAGGCCGAGCACCACGGCACGATCGGAGCCATGGCCGATGCCGGTATAGGCGAGCGAGCCATGCAGGCTGGCAGCGATCCGGTCGACCTTGGCGCCGGCCGGGCGCGGCCAGTCGTCTCCCGCAATCTCGTCGAGAAACCGCCGCGCGGCCGTCATCGGCCCCATCGTGTGCGAACTCGATGGGCCGATGCCGATCTTGAACAAGTCGAAAACCGAAAGGAACACGTGGGCGTTTTCTCCTGGGACCCTGTTGAGGTCTACATATAGGAATTCCCATGATGTTTTCCGCTGTTTTGAAGATTGCGGCGCTGCGCCTGCCGACCTTGTTTGCTCCGGCAGCGACATTCCAGCTTCGGCCATCGAAGCGTTACTGCCGCCTGTGGTAAAAGCAACGCATGAGCGATTCCTTTCACCTATCGACGGCCGACCTTGCGGCGCTGGGGTTCTTCCTTACCGCGTGGGTGCTGCATACGCTCGCCGCCGACGGAATGCTGGTCAGCCGCATGTCGCTGACGAGGGCGATGAACGCGCAGCGCGAGGCCTGGATGCGGACCATGGCCGAGCGCGAGATCCGCATCGTCGACACCGCCATCATGAGCGGCCTGCAGCAGGGAACCGCCTTCTTTGCCTCGAGTTCGCTGATTGCGATCGGCGGCTGTTTTGCCCTGCTCGGCGCCTCCGATCAGGTTCTGACCGTGTTGACCGACCTGCCGTTTGGCGCCACGTCTTCACGCGCGGCCTTCCAGACGAAGGTGTTCGGGCTGGTGCTGATCCTGGCTTTTTCCTTCTTCAAGTTCGGCTGGGCTTACCGGCTGTTCAACTATTGCTCGATCCTGATCGGCGCCGTGCCGATTCCACATGGCGAGGCGTCGCGCAATCCGGTCACCGAAACGGCGGTGTGGCGTGCCGCGCGCATGAACATGTTGGCCGGAAAGCATTTCAATTCGGGCCTGCGCGGCGTGTTCTTCTCGATCGGCTATCTCGGCTGGTTCGTCGATCCCACGGTGTTCGTCCTGTCGACGCTGCTGCTCCTGGCGGTGCTGGTGCGCCGGCAGTTTTTCTCCGCGGCGCGACAAGCAGTGCTCGGTCAGCCGCCCGGCCCAACATCCGGCGCCGGAAAAGGCCGGTCTATCCGGCCTGACAGCCAGTAGGCAATCAGCCCGATCCATTCACGGGTCGCGATGGTTGTGGTCTGCAGTGCTTCGTTGGCATCCGTGCGGAACAGGCCGATGCCTTCCTTGCCGGAGGTGCGGTAGTCGACCGGCCACGGAACCGTCGGAAAGCCGGCTTTGTCGAACAGCGCCTTGGCGCGCGGCATGTGGAAGGCCGAGGTCACCAGCAGCCAGGTCTCGCCCGGTTTTGGCGTGATCAGTTGCTTGGTGAAGACCGCATTCTCGTAGGTGTTGCGTGATTTGCCCTCAAGGACCAGCCGATCGGCCGTCACGCCGAGCGCAGTGAACAGGCGTGGAGCTGTCGCCGCATCGCCCTCGTCTTCGCGGACCATTGCAATGGGGCCACCTGAAATGACGACCTTAGCTGTCGGAAAACGCAGTGCCAGCACCGCTGCCTCGACCATTCGATCGCCACTGGCGTTGAGTTCATAGCCGCTGCGGACGAAGTTGATGGCGCTCTCCATACCGCCGCCGAGCACAATGATTCCGTCAACTCGTTCCGGCAGGGCTGGCCTAGGGAAACGCTCCTCGAGCGGATTAAGCATCACTGCGCCGAGCGAGGTCCACGCCGAGAGTCCAAGGACAAGGAATGCCAGCACGCTGCCGGTGGCAAACAGCCTCTTGCGCCCGACCAATGCCGCAAGCAATCCAGCCAGCAGCAGGATGATCGCGAGATTAAGCGGCTGGACGAAGAGCCACAGAATCTTGGAGACATAGAAGAACATCCCTCACCCCTCAGATGAGAAACGATCCTACCACCATTTTTCCGGCTGAAATGTGCCGGCCGCCTGTTCGATGACGTGGGCGGTCTGGAACAGCGTCTCCTCGTCGAAAGGCCGGCCGATCAGCTGCAGGCCGAGCGGCAGCCCCTTGGCGTCGAGCCCGGCTGGAACCGCTATGCCTGGCAAGCCGGCCATGTTCACCGTCACCGTAAAAATGTCATTGAGATACATCTTGACCGGGTCGGCGGCCATGTCCTCGTCGGCGATGCCGAAGGCAGCGGAAGGCGTTGCCGGCGTCAGGATGACGTCGACGCCTGCTGCAAATACATTTTCGAAGTCACGCTTGATCAGGGTTCGAACTTTCTGCGCCTGCAGATAGTAGGCATCGTAATAGCCGGCGGAAAGCACATAGGTGCCTATCATGATGCGGCGCTTGACCTCCCGCCCGAAGCCGGCGGCGCGGGTCTTTTCATACATGTCGACAATGTCCTTGCCGGGCACGCGCAAGCCATAGCGGACGCCGTCGTAACGGGCGAGGTTGGACGAGGCTTCGGCCGGCGCCACGATGTAATAGGCCGGCAGCGCGTATTTTGTGTGCGGCAGCGAGATATCGACGATCTCGGCGCCGGCATCCCGCAGCCAGGCAATGCCTTTCTGCCACAGCGCCTCGATCTCCGCGGGCATGTCATCGACACGATATTCCTTTGGGATGCCGACCTTCATGCCTTTGATCGGGCGGCCGATCGCCGCCTCGTAATCCGGCACCGGCAGGTCGACGGAGGTCGTGTCCTTCGGGTCGACCGAAGCCATCGACTTCAACAGGATCGCGGCATCGCGGACGTCGCGCGCGATCGGCCCGGCCTGGTCGAGCGACGAGGCGAAAGCTACGATCCCCCAGCGCGAGCAGCGGCCGTAGGTCGGCTTGATGCCGACCGTGCCGGTGAAGGCGGCGGGCTGGCGGATCGAGCCGCCGGTGTCGGTCGCGGTAGCGCCGGCGCACAGGAAGGCCGAGACGGCTGACGCCGAGCCCCCGGACGAACCGCCCGGCACCAGTTGGGCATTGTCCAACGTGCGCGCGGTCCTGGTGCCACCGGCCGAAACGAAACCGCCCTCGCCCTGATGTGTCGTCGGCATTACCACCGTGTCGAAGCGCGAACGCCGCCACGGATTGATGACCGGCCCGTAATGCGAGGTCTCGTTGGACGAGCCCATGGCGAACTCGTCCATGTTGAGCTTGCCGAGCATGACGGCACCATCCGCCCACAGATTGGCGGTGACCGTCGATTCGTAGCGCGGTTTGAAGCCGTCCAGCACATGGCTGCAGGCCTGGGTGTGGACGCCTTCGGTGCCGAACAAATCCTTGATGCCGAGCGGGATACCCTCGAGCGACCCGCCCTCGCCCTTGGCCAGTTTCGCGTCGGAGGTCTTGGCCATGTCGCGCGCCTTGTCGTCGGTGACCACGACGTAGGCATTGAGCGCCGGATTGGCTCGCTCGACCGCCGATAGATAAGCCTCGGTGATTTCGGTGGCTGTGATCTCCCTGGAGCGCAATTTGGCGCGGGCCTGCGAAATCGTCAGCTGGGTAAGGTCGCTCATCAGGCAAGGCTCTTTTCGTAAAACACCGACCACTCGGAATCGGGATAATCCAGTACCGGGCCGCACCGCGAAAAACCGGCGCGTTCGTAGACGGTCCAGGCGGCGGGATGACGGTCGCCCGTCTCCAGCACCAGACGCTTAAGCCCTTCTTGGCGCGCCAGCGCCTCGATACGCTCGACAATCTTCGCGCCGATCTTGTGGCCGCGATGCGACGGTCGCGTATACATGCGCTTGACCTCGCCTACGACAGCATCGTGGCGCTTCAGTGCGCCGCACCCGATGGCAAGGCCGTTGTCGCGGGCGATGAAGACGGTCGTGTTGCGGTCCGCCATCTGCTCGACCGTCAAGTGGTAGCAATGCTCTGGCGGCGTCAGCTCCAGCAATGTGGCGTTGAGCTCCTCGATCAGCCCACGCACATCGTCCTGCAGCGGCGTCTCAGCCGCGATGTCGATTGCCATCGGCCTGCTACTCCACGACCTTCGGCACAAGGAAGAAATTTTCTTCGGTCGCCGGTGCATTGGCGACGATGTCGGCTGCCTTGCCGCCGTCGGTGACGACGTCCTGGCGCTTTTTCATTGCCATCGGCGTGACCGAGGTCATCGGCTCGACGCCGGAAACATCGACCTCGTTCAACTGCTCGACAAAGCCCAAAATGGCGTTCAATTCGCCGGTCATGCGCTCTGCATCCTCCTCGCTCACCGCAATACGGGCAAGATGCGCGACGCGCTTCACAGTTTTTATATCAACGGACATGTTTGTGCCTCGGGAAAACCAGCGCTATAGCGGCGCGGCGCGTGCCACGCAACATGCATCGTGCCTTCAACTGCCCTATGGCATCGCCACGCCGTCGCAGAGGAAATAACTGCCGCCGTTGCCGCTCTGCTCGCCTTCGTCGGCGGCAGGCCGAACCGATACCAGGTCGATCTGCTTCGGGCTCATCTGTGTCAGTGAGAGAACATCGGGAAAGACGTAGCCCGGCTCCTGGCATATAGCGGTCACCGCCCAGCTCGGTGAGCGTGTCGCTTTGGTGATCTGCAGGAATTCACAATTATATTCGATGCTTTCCAGGCCATTTGCCGACAGCACGATATTGCCGCCCTCGATCACCGTCTGCAGCGTATCCTTTTTGGCCTGCGCGCAGAGGTCCTCCGATTGCAGATAGACGCCCTCGATGAAATTTTCCGCGGCCAGCGTCGGCGACGCGGCAACCAGCATTGAAATGCAAAGAGAATTTCTCAAGCGCATCGTATCGTTCCGGACCGGCTTTCTTTACAGCGTAATCGTCTCGCCGATCTTCGGCAACGCAACTTTCACACCCGATCCATCCAGCCCGGCCACGAATTTGTCGGCAGTCTGATCGATCATCGGAAATGTGCCGAAGTGAGCGGGAACGACCGTCTCGAACTTGAAGAAACGCTGGCAGGCAAGGGCTGCTACCGCGCCACCCATGGTGAAGCGGTCGCCGATCGGCACGATGCCGATCTTCGGTTCGTGCAACTCGTTGATCAGCGCCATGTCGGAAAAAATGTCGGTGTCGCCCATATGATAAAGCGTCTTGTCCTCGGGAAAGTGCAGGACGAGCCCGCCCGGATTGCCGAGATAGGTATTCTGGCCACCCTCGCCCGGAAAGGACGATGAATGCAGAGCCTGAACGAAGGTGGTGGTGAAGCCGCCGCAATCGACGGTGCCGCCGATATTGCCGGGATTGATCTGCTTGTCACCGACACCCTTGCCGACCAGGTACATGCAAATCTCGAAATTGGCGACCAGCATCGCGCCGCGCTTCTTGAGCACTTCGACGGCGCCGCTGATGTGGTCACTGTGGCCATGGGTGAGCAACACGTGCGTGATCCCTTCGGCCGGCCCTTCCCAGCCGCCCGCCCATGACGGATTGCCGACCAGATAGGGGTCGATGAGGATTTTCGCGCCTTCGATTTCGATTCTGAATGCCGAATGTCCGTACCAGGTCAGTTTCATCAATGCTTTCCTCGATTTTTGCTTCGGTAGAGGATAGAACGCCGACGGCGAAATTAAAGTGCCGCGCACGCTTTGCGCGTATAGGACGTGCGGCGTCGCGGTCAAAGGAAAAGCCGTTGGGCATCATCACCATCGAGGAGTTGCCGGCCCGGCTGGGCGGCGGCAAGACCCTGGCCGGTCTCGACCTTGGCGACAAAACGATCGGCGTGGCGGTTTCGGACCGCGGCTTGTCGTTCGCGCACCCGCGCCCCGTCATCATGCGCAGGAAATTCTCGCTCGATGCCGCAGTGCTGCTCGCCCTATTGCAGAAGGAGAATGCCGGCGCCGTGGCAATCGGCCTCCCCATCAACATGGACGGCTCGGAAGGCCCGCGCGCCCAAAAATCCCGCGCTTTCGTCCGCAACATGGCTGGATTGACCGATCTGCCGTTCGTCTTTTGGGACGAAAGGCTGTCGACGGTGGCGGCCGAGCGAACACTGATCGAGATGGATTTTTCCCGCAAGAAACGCGCCGGCAAGATCGATTCAGCGGCGGCCGCTTTCATCCTCCAGGGCGTTCTCGACCGGCTTCAGGCGCTCGGCGTCGATGCCTGGTCGAAATAGCGGTTGCGCATCGCCGTGATCCAGCCACCAATCGTCTTGCGGCGGCGAAATGCCCAGAACGCCACCAGCAGCACGCCGTCGAATACGCAAGCTTTCGCCACCATGCCCGGAATGAGCGCCGGATCGACGCCCAGCATCTGTCCATAGAGCTGGAAGACGAGATCGTGTAATTGGCGGCTCAGCATGACATAGCCGAAATTGATGTCGTTGAGCGACAGAAAGAACCAGCCCCAAAACAAGAGGAGCGGAGCCGCCCACAGCGCGAACAAGGTGCGCATCAGCGGTCATCCCTCGAATCCAGCCGGCCGGAAATGCGGGCAAGCGAGGAATTATGCGCCGCTGCCTTGGCCATGACATGCGCGGCCGCTCGGATTTCGCCGGTCCCTGGAGCTGCCGCGGCAACGGTCGACCGCCGCTCCGCGAGCACCGCGACATAGGACGCCAGAAGTGCCGCCAATTGCACCGCGACAATCATGAACAGCCCATTGATGCCTTGCGCGGCGCCGCCGATGACGATCAGCGACAGCACGCCTAAGGCGGAAATGAAGGCGATTCGCATGACGCTGTCGGCGGGATCCGGGTTGGTCGTGTCGCTGGTCAGTGCTTCAACAAAGGCCCAGCAGAACAGCACCGCGACGACAAGCAGTGCCACGGCGAGCGGCGCCACGACGACGGCGTTTTCGAGATCGGCAAATCGAGTGTTCTGGACGGGAACGCCCAGTACGCCAAGGGCCGTCGCCACGCCTCGATTCCCGTCGATGCAAATGAACGCCAGCAGGGCGAAAACGGCCGCCCAATGCAATGCCAGAAAAGAGCTCAGAATATGCCGCATGACGCTCCTGCTTCGCAGGGCAAAGCCGCTCAAGCTGAACAATCCTTGCCTTAACCATAACACTGGGCTTTGCCACCGGCCGCCGCAATGGAAACCATTCGTTAAGGTTAACGGCCATCCACAGGGTCGCGAGAGCGGCAGCGAATTGGGCGACGGCCCTTAGTTGATCGGCGGGTAGAGCGTATCGATGATCATGCGCGCATCATGGCGGGAATCGATCATGCCATAGGTATTGCGCCACTGGCCGGCGAGGCGCGTTTCGACGAAGGCGTCGGCGATCCGCCCTGCCCCCAACCTGCGAAGCTCTGCCGCCGCCGCCGACAATGCCAATTGCTCGGTCAAGAGCCGCGCCGAGCCCTCGTCGGTTGCAGCGACCTGCATTGCCGCTTTGAGCACGCCGACGGTGCCGCGTCCGCCGGCGCCGAGATCGCGGTCGATGCCGGCCAGCACGTCATCGAACAGGCCGGGTGCACGCCCCAGCACACGTAGCACGTCGAGCGCCATGACGTTGCCGGATCCCTCCCATATCGCGTTGACCGGAGCTTCGCGATAGTAGCGGGCGAGCGGCCCCTCCTCGACATAGCCATTGCCGCCGAGGCACTCCATCGCTTCATAGAGCAACGGCGGCGCAATCTTGCAGACCCAGTATTTGACGACCGGCGTCATGGCGCGCGCGAAGGCCGCCTCGCCGCGGTCGCCGGCCGCCTCGTCGAAGGAGCGCGCCAGCCGGAACGACAGCGCAGTAGCGGCGGCAACGTCGAGCGCCATATCGGCCAGCACCCGCTGCATCAGCGGCTGCTCGACCAGATTGGTTCCGAACACCTTGCGGTGGCGCGTGTGGTGGACGGCCTCGGCCAGTCCGGCCCGCATGATCGCCGATGAGGCGACGGCACAGTCGAGCCGCGTCAGGGTCACCATGTCCATGATCGTCTTCACGCCCGCGCCGGGCTCGCCGACCATCTCGCCGATGGCATTGACGAATTCCACCTCCGACGAGGCATTGGATCGGTTGCCGAGCTTGTCCTTCAGCCGTTGAAAACGGAAGCCGTTGCCGGATCCGTCGCCGAGCAGGCGGGGAACGAGAAAGCACGACAGTCCCTCCGGCACCTGTCCGAGCACCAGGAAGGCATCCGACATCGGCGCCGACATGAACCATTTGTGGCCGGTCAGGCGATAAAACCCGCTGCCGGCGCGCTCGGCCCTGGTGACGTTGGCACGGACATCGGTGCCGCCTTGCTTCTCGGTCATGCCCATGCCGAGCGTCAGCCCGGCTTTTTCGACCGGAGGCTTCTGGCTTTGATCGTATTTGCGCGTCGTCACCCGAGGCGCCCATTCGCGAAACAGCTTCGGGCTGGCCATCAGCGCTGCCAGCGAAGCGCTGGTCATGGTGATCGGGCAGAGATGTCCGGTCTCGAGCTCAGCCGTGAGGTAAAAGCGTGCAGCGCGCACCTGGTGGCGCCGGCCGATCTCGGCGTCGCCATTCTCCCAGACCGACGAATGCAGCCCGTTGGCAACAGAGCGGCGCATGAGCGCGTGATAGGCGGGATGGAACTCGACCTGGTCGATGCGCCGGCCCTGGCGGTCATGGGTCCTGAGCTTCGGCATCTCGACATTGGCAAGACGGGCCAGTTCCTGCGCCTCATGGGTCAGAACGAACCGGCCAAGCCCGTCGAGGTCCTTGCGCACCGGATCGGAAAAGCGCTCGGCAAGCTGGATCAGCAACGGATCGCCCCGCCAGGCGTTGCCGCCGGCCAGCGGCGGCGGCTGGTTGGTCACGTCGTCGGTCACGCTTCGTCCTTATCACCTGAAGGCTGCGAATCCAAAGCCAAGGCGGTTTATAGCCTATGGCCAGCGGCGCGCGACGAAAATACCGGGGAGAACCAATCCAATCCCAAGCCGGTGCTTGCAGCCGCGGAGCCTCCCCCCTATAGCAGCGACTTGAGATGACCGACGCATCGTCCCTGCCGCTTTATCCCCACCGCCATCTTCTGGGCATCCGCGATCTTTCCCCTGCCGACATCGAGCTTCTGCTCGACCGGGCGGACAGGGCCGTTGCCATCTCGCGGCAGTCGGACAAGAAGACATCGACGCTGCGCGGCCGCACCCAGATCAATCTCTTCTACGAAGCCTCGACCCGTACGCAATCGTCATTCGAGCTGGCCGGCAAACGGCTCGGCGCCGACGTCATGAACATGTCCGTAGCGAGTTCGTCGGTGAAAAAGGGCGAGACGCTGATCGATACGGCGATGACGCTGAATGCCATGCGTCCCGACATATTGATCATCCGCCATCAATCGGCCGGCGCGGCAGCACTTCTTGCCCAAAAAGTTGGCTGTTCGGTGGTCAATGCCGGCGACGGCGCCCATGAGCACCCTACCCAGGCGCTGCTCGACGCACTGACCATCCGCCGCGTCAAGGGTCCGTTGTCGAAGCTGATCGTGGCGATCTGCGGCGACATCCTGCATTCGCGCGTGGCCCGCTCCAACATCATCCTGCTCAACGCGCTTGGTGCCCAGGTCAGGGTCGTCGCCCCTTCGACGCTTTTGCCCGCCGGCATCGAGAAGATGGGCGTCATCGTCACACGTTCCATGGCCGAGGGTCTGAAGGACGCCGACGTGGTAATGATGCTGCGCCTGCAGCGCGAACGCATGGAAGGCGCTTTCGTACCGTCGGTGCGCGAATATTTCCGCTATTTCGGCCTCGACGCGGAGAAGCTGAAGGCGGCCAAGGACGGTGCGCTGGTCATGCATCCCGGCCCGATGAACCGCGGCGTCGAGATCGCCTCCGAGATCGCCGACGGCCCGCAAAGCGTTATCCAGGAACAGGTTGAGATGGGCGTCGCCGTGCGCATGGCGGTTATGGAAGCGCTGCTCGACCCCCGTCGAAATCACGAGGGCCGCGCCTGATGAGCATTACGGTCTTCCGCCGGGCCCACATCGTCGACCCGTCGCGCGGCATCGATGAGGTCGGCACCGTCATCGTTGAAGGCCGCAAAATCGTTGCCGCCGGCAAGGCGGCCTTGAACCAGGGCGCGCCCGACGGCGCCACCATCATCGACTGCGCCGGCAAGACTATCATCCCCGGATTGATCGACGCGCGCGTCTTCATCGGCGAACCCGGCGGCGAACACCGGGAGACCATTGCTTCGGCGAGCATCGCTGCGGCGGCCGGCGGCGTCACCTCAATCGTCATGATGCCCGATACCGACCCGGTGATCGACAATGTCGCACTGGTCGAGTTCGTGCTGCGCACCGCCAAGGACACCGCAATCGTCAACATCTTGCCGGCAGCAGCGATCACCAAGGGGCTGGAAGGCCGCGAGATGACCGAATTCGGCCTGCTGCGCGAGGCCGGCGCGGTCGCCTTCACCGATGGCCGGCATTCTATTGCCAGCGCGCTGGTGATGCGCCGCGCGCTGACCTATGCGCGCGATTTCGGTGGCGTCATCGCGCATGAAACCCAAGACGCCGACCTCGCTTCGGCCGGCGTGATGAACGAAGGCCTTTACGCAAGCTGGCTTGGCCTTGCCGGCATTCCGCGCGAAGCCGAATCGATCCCCTTGGAGCGCGATCTCGCGTTGGCTCGCCTGACCGGCGGCGCCTATCACGCTGCCAAGATTTCGACGGCTATGGCGGCAAGCGCGGTAGCACGCGCGAAAGCCGATGGCGCCAATGTCACATCAGGCGTGTCGATCCACAATCTGTCGCTCAACGAGAATGATGTCGGCGAGTACCGCACCTTCTTCCGGCTGACGCCGCCGCTGCGCGCCGAGGAAGACCGGCTGGCGATGATCGAAGCGATCAAGGACGGCACCATCGATCTCATCGTCTCCTCGCACGACCCGCAGGACGTCGACACCAAGCGCCTTCCCTTTGCCGATGCCGCGGCCGGCGCCATCGGCCTGGAAACGCTGCTAGGCGCAGCGCTGCGGCTCTATCACAATGGCGACGTGACGCTGCTCCGGCTGGTCGAGACACTGTCGACCGCGCCGGCAAGATTGTTCGGCCTGCCCGGCGGCACGCTGAAACCGGGGGCATTGGCCGACCTTTCGCTCGTCGATCTGGACGAGCCATGGGTCGTCAGCGAGAGCGGCATCCGCTCACGCTCGAAAAACACCTGTTTCGAAGGCGCACGACTGCAAGGCAAGGTCTTGCAAACGATGGTGGCGGGCCGCACAGTGTTTTCGGCCTAGGACGAAAACAGGTGTCACGGCTTAAAATCCGCTCAGCCAAGGAAAGTTCGGGGAAACAATGGCTTACAGTCCCGTCTTGGCATTGGTGTTCGGCTATCTTCTCGGCTCGATCCCGTTTGGCCTGCTGATCACCCGTGCCGCCGGCCTCGGCGACGTGCGCAACATCGGCTCCGGCAACATCGGCGCCACCAATGTGCTGCGCACCGGCAACAAGAGCTTGGCCGCGGCCACGCTTCTGCTCGACGCCCTTAAAGGCACCGCGGCGGTGCTGATCGCAGGCCGCTTTGCGCCCGAGTTCGGACTTTGGGCCGGCTTCGGCGTGTTTTTAGGTCATCTCTTTCCGGTCTGGCTCGGCTTCAAGGGGGGCAAGGGTGTCGCCACTTACCTTGGCGTGCTGATCGGCCTTGCCTGGCAGGCGGCGCTGATCTTCGCCGTCGTCTGGCTGGCGGTGGCTTTCCTGTTCCGCTACTCCTCGCTCGCGGCGCTGACGGCAGCAGTCGTGGTGCCCATGGCACTGTATTTCCTGAGCACGCCGCAGATTGCCGGGCTTTTCGCGGCGATGAGCCTAATCGTCATCGTAAAGCACCGCGCCAACATTGCGCGGCTGCTTGCCGGCACCGAGGGTAAGATCGGGGCCAAGGAGTGAGCGAGCCCGACGCCGGGCCGCGCCTCAGCGACCGGCAGCGGCTGAGCTGGCTTCGTCTGATCCGCACGCCGAATGTCGGCCCGGCTTCCTTTCGCGACCTGATCAACCGGTTCGGTTCGGCCGAAGCAGCGCTATCGATGCTGCCCGAGCTGATGATTTCGGGTGGCGCCAAAAAAATCGTCCGCATCCCGTCCATTGCCGAGGCCGAGGCGGAGCTGGAGACCGCCCGGCGGGCTGGCGCCCGCTTCGTCGGCATCGGCGAAGCGGATTATCCGCCGCTGATGAAAAGCATGGATCATCCGCCGCCGCTGCTCGCGGTCAGGGGCAATAGCGCGGTGTTCCGCTTGCCAGCGGTCGCCATCGTCGGCGCTCGCAACGCATCGCTGGCCGGCATCAAGATGGCGCGGATGCTGGCGGCGGATCTCGGCCGCGACGGCTATGGCATCGTCTCCGGCCTGGCGCGCGGCATCGATACGGCCGCGCACCAGGGCAGCCTTGCGACTGGCACAATCGGCGTGCTCGCCGGCGGCCTCGATTTGCCCTACCCGCCCGAAAATGCCGGCCTGTGCGACGAGATCGCCGAACGCGGCGGCGCCATCATTTCCGAAATGCCGTTTGGGTGGCAGCCGCGCGCACAGGATTTTCCGCGCCGCAACCGGCTCGTCGCCGGTGCTGCATTGGGATTGGTGGTGGTCGAGGCCGCACAGCGCTCCGGCTCGCTGATCAGCGCCCGCCTCGCCGGCGAGATGGGCCGGCTGGTCTTTGCCGTTCCCGGTTCGCCGCTCGATCCGCGCGCTGCCGGCGCCAATGGCCTGCTCAAGGACGGCGCAACCCTTGTCACCGAGGCCGCCGATATCACCAGTGCGATCGCCCCGCTGGTCGGCGCCTGGGCCCCAAGGACATCGCCGCTTGAGGAGCCGCCCGACTTTTCGGCAACGCCGCCGCCGCGCGAGGACGACCGCGACCGCGTCGTCGAGGCGCTCGGCCCGACGCCAGTGGCGGTAGACGAGATCATCCGCCACACCGGCCTGCATCCCGCCCAAGTGTTCATGGTGCTGCTGGAGCTCGACCTAGCCGGACGGCTCGAGCGCCATGCCGGCGGTAATGTCTCGCTGATTTGACCGAGAGCTTGCGCATGTCCCGGCACGCAATTCCGACGTGATTCCATGACTGATCTAGGTGAGAAGCCAAAGCAGACGCTGTTCACTCGTACGACGGCCCTCGTTTGGGCAGCGTTGAGCGTCATGCTGGCGCTGAAATGGTCGATGGATCTCGGCATGCTGGGTTTTCCCGACGGCTACATAACGCCCTTCGCAAGAGCAACCAGCACGCTTTTGGGCATTCTGACGGCAGCCTGCATGGCCCAGGGTCTCTACTTTTTCCTGGCCGGCGTGTTCGGCAGAAAGGTAAGCGCCGTCGGTCTGTGCCCGCAAATCCTTGCCGCAGCAGTTCTCACCGTGGTGCCAGTGCCTATCGTGAAGGATTGTCCGAATTCACAGCTGTGCAGCAGAGCCTATGAGGCACTCACCGGCACGATGATGGACGATGGGGCGGGCGGCTAAAGCCACTGGATGCGTTCGGCACGAGGTTGTCACCCATGTCTTAGGTACAAACTGTTACCCATGTCTCCGGGCCGTACATCTTGATTGTGGTGAGCGCGATGGGATTCGAACCCATGACCTACTGATTAAAAGTCAGTTGCTCTACCGGCTGAGCTACGCGCTCCCGCGGGCTCAGAAAGGCCGCCCTCGAAATTGCGCGGAACATAGGGAGAGTGCCTCTGCCGGTCAACCGGAAAAAGACGGCTCCCAAACCGGACTTTCCTGCCGCGTCATCATGCCTGGCGAAGCGCTTCGGCGTTGACGGAACTGCCTCCCTCTCGCGCAAGGCCGAAGCTCGCCCTCTATGCCGACAAAGGCAAGCAGCAAATCGGAAGAACCTTTGCGGATCAGCAACTTGGGATTTTTGGCGGAACAATTTGCGCAGCCTGCCCGTTTCCCGCGATAAGGGACATGCGTTTCAAGGAGAAGACCATGAATAGGATCATGTCGGGCCTGCTGGCGACCACTCTTTCGATCTCATTCGCTGCCGCGGAGATCGTGCCAGTCAACGCTCAGCCCAGCTATGCGCCCCCTGCCGAGGGGCTCACCTCGAATGTCCAGACCGTCCAGTACGAGCCGTGGCGGAGGCACCGGAATTTCAATCGCGATTTCTCGCGTCGCGATTTCCGTCGCAATTTTTCGCGTGACGACGGCATGTACTGGCGTGGCCATCGCGGCTATCGCGAATATCGTCGCGGCTATCGCCGTCACGGCGATTTCTGGTTCCCGCTGGCTGCGTTTGCTACTGGAGCGCTGATTACCGGCGCGATCGTCAACCAGAATCGTGTCTATCGTGGCGATGCCCACGTGCAGTGGTGCTATGACCGTTATCGGAGCTATCGCGCTTCTGACAACACTTACCAGCCCAACTACGGTCCGCGCCGGCAGTGCCGGTCGCCTTACTGAGTCCCAGTTTAGAGGCTGCAAGCCCGCGCCCGAAACGGCGCGGGTTTTTCATTAGTGCGAATCCGGTGGCATCCCTGCCTGCGTACTTAGCGTCCTGCGCACAGCGTGGCGCCAACCTGCCAGCTTGGCGGCACGTGTCGAAGCATCCATGTCCGGCTTGAACCGGCGCTCGAGCGCCCAACTCCTGGCGAATTCCGCGGCCTTCGGCCAGACACCCGCCTTCGAGCCGGCCAGCCAAGCCGCACCGAGTGCTGTCGTCTCGAGAATTGTCGGCCGGTCTACCGGCGCATCGAGAATGTCGGCCAGCCGCTGCATGGTCCAGTCTGACGCCACCATGCCGCCATCGACCCTGAGGACGGTCTTGGCCGACGCGCCCTTCCAGTCCTTGCGCATGGCATCAAGCAGGTCGCGCGTTTGGAACGCGACTGATTCCAGTGCCGCGCGGGCAAATTCCGCCGGCCCCGAATTGCGGGTCAGCCCGAAGATGGCGCCGCGCGCTTCGGCATCCCAATGGGGCGCGCCGAGCCCGACGAAAGCCGGCACCAGATAGACGTTCTGCGTCGGATCGGCTTCCTCTGCCAATTTGCCGCTATGCTCGGCCCTGCCGATTACCTTGATTCCGTCGCGCAGCCATTGCACGGCGGCGCCGGCGATAAAGATCGAGCCTTCCAGAGCGTAGGTGGTCCTGCCGTTCAGCCTGTAGGCGATGGTGGTCAAAAGCCGGTTCTTCGAACGAACCAGATCGCTGCCGGTGTTGAGCAGCGCGAAGCAACCGGTGCCGTAGGTGGATTTCATCATGCCTGGCTCGAAACAGGCCTGGCCGATCGCCGCCGCATGCTGGTCGCCGGCCACACCGAGGATTCTAATCTGTGCACCAAACAGGCTTTTGTCGGTGATTCCAAAATCATCGGCACAATCTTTCACCTGCGGCAGCATTCTTGCAGGTATGCCGAAAATGGCCAGCAGCTCGTCGTCCCAGGCGTTTTGTTCGATGTTGTAGACCAGTGTGCGCGAGGCATTGGTGGCGTCAGTGGCGTGGACCTTGCCGCCAGTCAGGCGCCAAATCAGGAAACTATCGATGGTGCCGGCCAGCAGTTCGCCCTTCTCGGCGCGTTTTCTGGCGCCCTTCACCTTGTCCAGCATCCAGGCGATCTTGGTGCCGGAGAAATAGGGATCGAGCAGCAGGCCGGTCTTTTTCGTGAATTTCTTCTCCAGCCCCAGCTTCTTCAGTTTCTGGCATAGCGGCGCGGTGCGGCGGTCCTGCCAGACAATCGCGTTGTGGATCGGCTTGCCGGTCTGTTTGTCCCAGATGACGACGGTTTCGCGCTGGTTGGTGATGCCGATCGCGGCGACTTCCGCTGCGTTGCGGCCGGCTGTCTTCAGCGCGGCTTTCACCGTTTCCACGACGCTTGCCCATATCTCCTCGGGATCGTGCTCGACCCAGCCGGAGGCCGGATAATATTGGGTGAATTCCTTTTGCCCGCTGCCGACGACCTTCATCTTGTCGTCGAACAGGATCGCCCGGCTCGATGTCGTCCCCTGGTCGATTGCAAGGATATATCCGGTCATTCTCTCTCCCGTCGAAGCGAGTTCAAAGGTGCTGCGATGTCTCGACGCCAGATGGCGCGGAGCCGTTCACGCAAACAGGGGAGACGGCAACATGCCGCCTCCCCTGAGCATGGCGATGCGGGCGCGGACGCCCGCATCAAACGGTCCTATTGCTGCCAGCTCTTCACCAGCTCGTCGTAGTTGATGGTGACCGGCTTTTCCTTCTCGTTCTCGATCTTGAGCTGAGGAGCGAGATTGCCCTTCTTGACCGCGTCCGCATTCCAGTAGGCGAGGTCATGCTCTTCGGCCATCTTCGGGCCAATATCGCCCTGGACGCCCGACTTCTCGATGCGGCTCATCACCTTTTCCTGCTCGCCGCAGAGCGAGTCCATCGCTTCCTGCGCGCTCTTGGCACCCGACGAAGCATCGCCGATCGCCTGCCACCAGAGCTGTGCCAGCTTCGGATAGTCCGGCACGTTGGTGCCGGTCGGCGACCACTGGACGCGCGCCGGCGAGCGGTAGAACTCGATCAAGCCGCCGAGCTTTGGCGCACGTTCGGTGAAGCTCTTGTCGTGGATCGTGCTCTCGCGGATGAAGGTCAGGCCGACATGGCTCTTCTTCACGTCGACCGTCTTCGAGGTGACGAACTGCGCGTAGAGCCAGGCGGCTTTGGCGCGGTCGGTCGGCGTCGACTTCATCAGCGTCCAGGAACCGACGTCCTGATAGCCAAGCTTCATGCCGTCCTTCCAGTAGACGCCATGCGGCGACGGCGCCATGCGCCACTTCGGCGTGCCGTCGTCGTTCAGCACCGCCTTGGCGCTGGCGTCGACCATGCTGGCGGTGAAGGCGGTGTACCAGAAGATCTGCTGGGCAACCGCGCCCTGCGCCGGAACTGGCCCCGATTCGGAGAAGGTCATGCCTTGGGCTTCCGCCGGTGCATAGGCCTTCAGCCAATCGAGGTACTTCTGGATGGCATAGACAGAAGCCGGACCATTGGTGTCGCCGCCGCGCGCCGTGCAGGAACCGACCGGACGCGAATTCTCGTCGACCTTGATGCCCCATTCGTCGACGGGCAGACCGTTCGGAATGCCCTTGTCGCCATTGCCGGCCATCGACAGCCAGGCGTCGGTGAACCGCCAGCCGAGCGAGGGGTCCTTCTTGCCATAGTCCATATGGCCGTAGACCTTCTTGCCGTCGATCTCACGCCCGGTGAAGAACGCTGCAATGTCCTCATAGGCCGACCAGTTCACCGGCACGCCGAGGTCGTAGCCGTATTTGGCCTTGAAGTCCGCCTTGTTCTTCTCGTCGTTGAACCAGTCGTAACGGAACCAGTAGAGGTTGGCGAACTGCTGGTCGGGAAGTTGGTAGAGTTTCTTGTCGGGCGCGGTGGTGAACGAAGTGCCGATGAAATCCTTCAGGTCGAGATTCGGGTTGGTGACATCCTTGCCGTCGCCTGCCATCCAGTCGGTCAGGTTGCGCACCTGCTGGTAGCGCCAGTGCGTGCCGATCAGATCGGAATCGTTGACCCAGCCGTCATAGAGGTTCTGGCCGGTCTGCATCTGGGTCTGGATCTTCTCGACGACGTCGCCTTCCTGGATGACGTCATGCGTAACCTTGATGCCGGTGATGGCCGTAAAGGCCGGCGCCAGCACCTGCGATTCATACTGATGCGTGGCGATGGTTTCGGAAACCACCTTGATATCCATGCCGGCGAAAGGTTTCGCGGCATCGATGAACCATTGCATCTCGGCTTCCTGGTCGGCGCGCGAAAGCGTCGAAAGGGGCCCGATTTCCTTATCGAGGAAGGCCTTGGCCTCGTCCATTCCGGCATAGGCATTGCTTGCCCCGAGCAATAGGACAAGCGCAGTTGTTGATGTCAAGAATTGCCGTCGCATGTATTTCCTCCACTGTTAAAGTTCAAAGTGCGATCTGGATCGGCGGCCGGCACGCCGCCGTTCCAACAGTTTCCCCCTCTATACGTAGCGGAACACGCCGACGGCGTAGACCACGGAGAGAGCGAGAGCCCACCACAGATTGGGTCCGACTAGACCCAGCCAAGCGAGATGGATAAAGGCGCTGCCAAGCAGCGACAGGAACAGGCGGTCGCCACGCGTCGTTTCGAACCGCAGCACGCCGACGCGCGGATTGCCGCCCGGCGAGACGTATTCCCACGCCGCCATGCCGCAAAGCAGCAGAAAGATGGTTCCAAAGAAGGCCGCGGTCGGCCACGTCCAGGCCATCCACGAAAAATCGAGGTTGGACGAGAGGTTAAATCCCCACAGGCGGATATTGGCCGGATCGCTGAAGCCCACCGTTATTGCCACGAAATCGATTTGAAGTGCCACCCAGGCCACGACGACCAGGGCGAGAAACAGCACGGCCCACCACCATGGGCTTCTGTCGACCTGCTCCATCATACCCTCCCCAGGGCAAAGCCCTTGGCGATGTAGTTGCGCACAAACCAGATGACGAGCGCGCCGGGAATCAGCGTCAGCACGCCGGCTGCGGCGAGCAGCCCCCAATCCATGCCGGCGGCCGAAACGGTGCGGGTCATGGTCGCGGCGATCGGCTTGGCGTCGGTGGTCGTCAGCGTGCGGGCGATCAGCAGCTCGACCCACGAGAACATGAAGCAGAAGAAGCACGCCACGCCGATGCCGCTCGCAATCAGCGGCATGAATATCTTGATGAAGAAGCGCGGGAACGAATAGCCGTCGATATAGGCGGTCTCGTCGATCTCCTTGGGTACGCCCGACATGAAGCCTTCGAGGATCCACACCGCCAGCGGCACGTTGAACAGGCAATGCGCCAGAGCCACGGCGATGTGGGTGTCGATAAGGCCGAAGGCCGAATAAAGCTGAAAGAATGGCAGCGCGAACACCGCCGGCGGCGCCATGCGGTTGGTCAGCAGCCAGAAGAACAGATGCTTGTCGCCGAGGAAGCGGTAGCGTGAGAAGGCATAGGCCGCCGGCAGCGCCGCAGCCACCGAAATCACCATGTTCATAACCACATAGGTGATCGAGTTGATGTAGCCCGAATACCAGGACGCGTCGGTGAAGATGGTGCGGTAATTCGCCAATGTCGGTGCGTGCGGGTAGAGCGTCAGCGACGAGACGATCTCGCCATTGGTCTTGAAGCTCATATTGATGAGCCAGTAGATCGGCAAAAGCAGAACGATGATGTAGAGCGTCGGCACGATCCACCACCAACGCGACTCCTCGCCGCGACGGCGCATCAGCCGTGCGATCTCGTCCTGCCGTAGCGTGCTGGCGAGCCCTTCCGAAGCTGTCGTCTCGCTCACCCTGTCGGCTCTCTCTTCGGTGCGGCTCATCTCAGCGCTCCGCGTCGTAATTGGTCATCACGGTGTAGAACACCCATGACAACAACAGGACGATAAGGAAGTAGACCAGCGACATCGCCGCCGCCGGGCCGAGGTCGAACTGGCCGAGCGCCGTCTTGACGAGATCGATCGAAAGAAAGGTCGTCGAGTTGCCGGGTCCGCCGCCGGTCACCACGAACGGTTCGGTGTAGATCATGAAGCTATCCATGAAGCGCAGCAGCACGGCGATCAGCAGCACGCGGTTCATCTTCGGCAGCTGGATGTAGCGGAACACCGCCCAGCGCGAGGCACCGTCGATCTTGGCCGCCTGATAAAAGGCATCCGGGATCGAGACCAGGCCGGCATAGCAGAGCAGAACGACGAGGCTGGTCCAATGCCAGACGTCCATGATGATGACCGTGACCCAGGCGTCGTATGGGTCTTGCACATAATTATAGTCGATGCCGAGCGCGTTGACGTAATAGCCGAGCAGGCCAATGTCGTTGCGCCCGAACACCTGCCAGATGGTGCCGACGACGTTCCACGGGATCAGCAGCGGCAACGCCATCAAAACAAGGCAAACAGGCACGCCCCAACCCTTCTTCGGCATATTGAGCGCAATGAAGATGCCGAGCGGCACTTCGATCGCCAGGATGATGAAGGAGAAGACAAGGTTGCGGATCATCGCCTGCCAGAAGCGGCTGGAGGAAAGCAGTTCCTCGAACCATTCCGTGCCGGCCCAGAAGAAGACGTTATTGCCGAAAGTGTCCTGCACCGAATAATTGACGACCGTCATCAGCGGTATGACCGCCGAGAACGCCACCAGCAGCAGCACCGGCAGCACCAGGAACCAGGCTCTGTTGTTCCAGGTCTTTTCCACTTCAGGCTCCCATCTCGACGCGCCAGGAATTGGCATAGATGTTGATGCCGGCCGGGTCGAACCGCACCTTCGGATCAGCCGGAACTGTCTCGTCCTCGCCGATGACGGCGGCGATCTCGCGCCCTTCAAGATTGGCACGGACCACCTTGTGGCGGCCGACGTCCTCGACCTTGCTGATCCGGACGGCCATGCCCTGGCTGCCTAGGCGCACATATTCGGGACGGATGCCGAGTTCGATGGCGCCGCCGCCCGCCTTGGGCACGCCCGGCAGTTCGATCTGCTGCGAGCCCAGCTTCGCTGTCTTGCCGTCGATCGCCACCGGCATGACATTCATGCCGGGCGAGCCGATGAAATAGCCGACAAAGGTGTGGCGCGGGCGCTCGAACAGCTCCGCCGGTGTGCCGATCTGCACGATTTCGCCGTCATACATGACGACCACCCTGTCGGCGAAGGTCAACGCCTCGGTCTGGTCATGCGTGACATAGACCATGGTATAACCGAAGCGGCGGTGAAGCTGCTTCAACTGCGAGCGCAGCACCCATTTCATATGCGGGTCGATGACTGTCAAAGGCTCGTCGAACAGGATGGCGTTGACGTCGGAGCGCACCAGCCCGCGCCCGAGCGAGATCTTCTGCTTCTGGTCGGCGGTCAGTCCGCGCGCCTTTCGTTTGGCCATATCGGCCAGCCCGGTCATCTCCAGCGTCTCGCGCACCTTGCGGTCGACGTCGGGCTCCGGCACGCCGCGATTGCGCAGCGGGAACGCCAGATTGTCGTAGACGGTCATCGTGTCGTAGATCACCGGGAACTGGAAGACCTGGGCGATGTTGCGCTCTTGGGTCGACAGATTGGTCACGTCCCTGCCGTTGAACAGCAGCTGGCCATGCGAGGGATGCAGCAATCCCGAAATGATGTTGAGCAGCGTGGTCTTGCCGCAGCCGGATGGGCCGAGCAGCGCATAAGCGCCGCCATCCTCGAAGGTGTGGTGCACTTCCTTCAGCGCGAAATCGGCATCCGTGCGCGGGTTCTGCAGATAGGAGTGGCGGATATGATTGACATCGATGCGCGCCATCGCTTCCTCCTAGGCCGCCAGCTTCGGCGCGGCCACGGCACGGCCGTGCTCGTCGAAGACCATGATGTGGCGCGGGTCGATGAACACCTCGACCTCCTCGTCCGGCTCGAAGTCGCGAATGCCATGGGTCAGCATGACCCAGCGCGCATCGGCAAAATCGAGATGGACGAAGCTTTCCGATCCGGTGATCTCGGTGATCGTCACCTTTGCGCGCACCGGCACTGCGGCGGCGTTGGGCCGATCGAGGGACAAATGATGCGGCTGGAAGCCGATCGTATAGATCGCATCAGCAATGCCGAAGAGTTCCGCCGGCACCGGCAATTTCACGCCGCCCTCGAGCAGGAAATCCAGACCCTTCTTGGCAAGCACGATGGTGTTGAGCGGCGGATCGGCGAAGGTTCTCGCCGTCACCAGATCAACCGGTTTGCGGAACACTTCGATGGTCGGCCCGAACTGGGTGATGCTGCCTTCGGAAAGCGTCGCCGTGTTGCCGCCGAGCAGCAAGGCTTCGTGCGGCTCGGTCGTGGCATAAACAAAGATTGTACCGGCGGCCGCGAAGACTTTCGGCAGTTCCGCGCGTAATTCTTCGCGCAGCTTGTAGTCGAGATTGGCGAGCGGCTCGTCGAGCAGCACGAGGCTGGCATTCTTGACGATCGCGCGGGCCAGCGCGGTGCGCTGCTGCTGGCCGCCCGACAGACTGAGAGGCGTCCGGTCGAGATAGGGCGTTAGTTTGAGAAGGGCGGCGGCATTGCGCACCTCCCTGTCGATCGTTGCCTGATCCGTGCCGGCCACCCGCAGCGGTGAGGCGATGTTTTCGTAGACCGTCATCGCCGGATAATTGATGAATTGCTGGTAGACCATGGCGACGTTGCGCTTTTGCACCGGCATGCCGGTGACATCCTTGCCATCGAACCAGACCGAGCCCGAGGTCGGCACGTCGAGGCCCGCCATCAGCCGCATCAGGCTGGTCTTGCCGGAGAGCGTCGGCCCGAGCAGGACGTTGAGCGAGCCGTGCTGAAGCGTCAGCGAGACGTCGCGGATATGTTCCGCCGCACCCACCGTCTTCGTCACGTTTCTCAGTTCAAGCATGATGCCTCCTCCCAGGCTTTCTGCATCAGTCGGCCGTTCCTATTCGGCAGCCGCTACGTGCTGCCGGCTTATTCCGCGCATGAACTCGTCGAGCACTGCCGCCTGCTCACGGCTGAGACGCAGGCCGCGCTTGGTCCGGCGCCACAATACATCCTCGGCAGTCATCGCCCATTCGTTTTCGACGAGGTAGCGCACCTCGGCTTCGTAGAGATCGGCGCCGAAGTTGCGGCCAAGATCGACGTTCGACTTGGCGAGGCCCAGCAGCTTCCTTGCGCGGGTGCCGTAGAGCCGGGTCAACCGGCGGGCCAGCCGGGCGTCGAGGAACGGGTACGCCGTTTTCAGTTTCGCCACCTCGGCATCGAAGCCGGTGACGGGAAAGTCACCGCCAGGCAGCGGCGCGTTTGCCGTCCATGGTTTGCCGCGCTTGCCGAGAAAACCCTCGATCTTCTCGAGCATCGATTCCGACAATCGGCGGTAGGTCGTGATCTTGCCGCCAAAGGCGTTGACGATCGGGGCGGCACCCTCGCCTCCATCGGCCTTCAGCACATAGTCTCGGGTGGCTTCCTGCGCCTTTGAGGCGCCATCGTCGTAGAGCGGTCGCACCGCGGAATAGGTCCAGATGATATCCGACGGCTTGACCGGCTGCGCGAAATATTCGCTTGCCGCAGCGCAGAGATAGTCGATCTCGGCGTCATTGATCCTGACGTTGTGCGGATCGCCGGGATAGTCACGGTCGGTGGTGCCGATGAGCGTGAACTCGTCCTCGTAAGGGATGGCGAAAATGATGCGCCCGTCCTTGTTCTGAAAGAAATAGGCGCGTGGGTCGTCGAATTTCGTGCCCACGACGATGTGGCTGCCTTGTACGAGGCGGACATTGTGCACGTCGTTCAAGCCGACGGTGGCCGACAGCACCTGATCGACCCACGGGCCGGCGGCATTGACCAGCAGCCGCGCCTTGACCTCCTCGGTATCGCCGGTCCGCACATTTTCAAGCCTGACCGTCCAGAGATTGCCTTCGCGGCGTGCGCTGACGACCTTTGTTCGGGTTCGAATGGTTGCGCCGCGCTCGGCAGCGTCGCGGGCGTTCAACACAACCAGCCGGGCATCGTTGACCCAACCGTCCGAATATTCGAACGCCTTTCGAAACAGCGGCTTCAGCGGCTTGCCGGCCGGATCCTTGGCCATGTCCAGCGTTTTCGTCGGCGGCAGCAATTTGCGCCCGCCAATATGGTCGTAGAGGAAAAGCCCGAGCCGGATCAGCCAGGCCGGACGCAGTCCCTTGGCGTATGGCAGCACGAAGCGCATCGGCCAGATGATGTGCGGCGCGTTCCTCCACAGGACCTCGCGTTCCATCAGCGCTTCGCGCACCAGACGGAATTCGTAGAATTCGAGATAGCGCAAGCCGCCGTGGATCAGTTTGGTCGAGCCGGAAGAGGTCCCGCTGGCCAGATCGTTCATCTCGGCAAGAAAAACCGAAAAGCCACGTCCAACGGCATCGCGGGCGATGCCGCAGCCATTGATGCCGCCACCGATGACGAAAATGTCATGAATCGGTGATGCGCTCAAAGAATCCTCCCTCGACTTCGCATTGCAGCATTTTTGGGTTCTTGCGAAACCGTAGCGGAATTATTTCGAAATGATAACGAATGTCAAACGAAATATGATGGGCGGAAGATGCCGCTACGGCATCTCTAGGAGAGCGACGTTTCGATCAGCTGAACTTCTGCCTCCTGGCAGATCTTACGCACCGACGGGATGTCGCAACGATCGGTGATAAAGGTGTTGACCTGCGACAGATGGCCGATGCGGACGGGCGCGGTGCGCTCGAATTTGGTCTGGTCCGACACCAGGATCACATGTCGGGCGTTGGCGATGATCGCCTGAGCCACCTTCACCTCGCGAAAATCGAAGTCGAGCAGTGCGCCGTCATGGTCGATGGCCGAGGCGCCGATCACCGCAAAATCGACCTTGAACTGCCTGATGAAATCGACCGCGGCCTCGCCGACCACACCGCCGTCGGAACCGCGGACGACACCGCCGGCGATCACCACCTCGATCGAAGGATATATGCGCATCCTGTTGGCAACATTGATGTTATTGGTGATGACCATCAGGCCGCTGTGATCGAGAAGCGACTTGCTGACAGCTTCCGTCGTTGTCCCGATATTGATGAACAGAGACGCGTTGTCGGGGATCAGCCGGGCTGCTGCGCGGCCGATCGCCTCCTTCTCCTCGGCGGCGATCTTGCGCCGAGCCTCATATTCCATGTTCTCGATGCCGGAGGGGAACAATGCCCCGCCATGGATGCGGGACAAAAGCCGCTGGTCGCAGAGATCGTTGAGATCCTTGCGGATCGTCTGCGGCGTCACGTTGAAATGCGTCGCCAGCTCCTCGACCAGTACGCGGCCATGGTCCTTGGCCATCTGGATGATTTCGGAATGACGCGGCGACAGATACATCTAGCAACCCTCTCATTTTCGTTTTTCTCGTCTATAGCTGAAAACGAAAGCCATGAACAGGTATGGGCCGGCTAATGAAAATCGGACGACTGCAGCGAGAAAAGCTCCGGCGCGATCTCGACGAGGCTATCAACTCAGCCCACGCGCGATCTCAGTGATGACCTCGAACGCAGTATCGACGTCCGCCGCAGTCGTTTCGAACTGCCCGACCTGAAAGCGGATCGCCACCTGCCCGTCCACCCGGGTCTGCGTCAGGTAAATGCGGCCGTCATCGTTGATCGCGCTGACCAACCGCAAATTGTGCTCGTCAGAGTCGATGGCCGCAGCCGCGAGATGGCGGAATGAGAATAGCGACAGCATCGGTTCCGTGACGATCTCGAAATCCGGTTCCCGAGCCAGCCGCGCGGCGAGGCTCTCGCTCCAGGCAACATGGTTGCGGATCATGTTCCGCAGATTTTCCAAGCCATGCGCACGCAGCAGGAACCAAAGTTTCAGAGCGCGGAACCTCCGTCCGAGCGGCACCGACCATTCGGAGTAGTTGATGACCCCGTCGCGGCCATGCGTTTTCAGGAATTCGGGCTTGATCGCCAGCGTGCGGACCAGGTCTTCCGGCTGGCGGATGAACTGCATCGAGCAATCGAACTGTGCCCCCAACCATTTATGCGGGTTGAAGACGATGGAATCGGCATTTTCGGCGCCGGTCCAGAAATGCCGGAACTCGTGGCAGATCATGGCGGAGCCGGCCCATGCGGCATCGACATGCAGGTAGAGCCCGTGCCGCTTCGCCACCTCGGCAACAGCCGCCACATTGTCGGTGCCGCCGGTACTTGTGCCGCCGACGCTGGCGATGATGCCCGCCGGCAGCATGCCGTTTTCGCGGTCGGTAACGATCGCGGCTTCCAGAGCCGCCGTCTGCATGGCGCGGAAGCGTCCGGCGACCGGAATGCGCACGAGGTTCGCCTCGCCGATGCCCGACACCCAGATCGCCCGGTCGATAGAAGTATGGACCTGGTCGGAAGAATAGATCCGCACGACCGGCTGCCCTTGCAAGCCGTTCTTGTTGCCTTGCCAGTCGAGCGCGCGCTCGCGCATTGTCAGCACGGCGGCAAGCGTCGCCGATGAAGCCGAATCCTGCATGACGCCGGAAAATCCCTCCGGCAAACCAAGCGCCTGCCGCATCCAGTCGACGACACGCGTCTCGAGCTCGGTTGCCGCCGGCGAGGTCTGCCAGAGCATGCATTGCGCGGCCATCGCGGAAACCAGATACTCGGCCACGACGGAGACCGGTGCCGCGTTAGCCGGGAAATAGGCGAAGAAACGCGGATGCTGCCAGTGCGTCATGCCCGGCAAGATCTTTTGTTCGAAATCGGCGAAGATTGCCTGCATCGTTTCGCCGTCTTCCGGCGGCGCGGCATCGATGCTTTTGAAGATTTCGCCCGGCTCGACAAGCGGCCGCACCGGTTTTTCGCGAAGGCTGTTTCTGTAGTCGGCGCCCCATTCAGCCGCTCGCAGCGACCATTCGCGGAATTCGTTGCTATTCATCTTCGCCTCCGTAGCGCCTCATCGAGCCGCGATCAAAGAGCACGAAAAACGAAGGTTTTCATTCGGGAAAATCAGGCAGGCTGGCAAAGGCGGTCTTCAGCGCGTTCGACCAGCTATCCGAGATCGTACGATAATATTGATCGTCCTGGGTTATTCGCTTTTTGAGGCCGACCTTGAAAGTGTCCTTTTCATAGAACAGCAGGTCGAGCGGCAGGCCGACCGACAGGTTCGACTTCAGCGTCGAGTCGAACGACACCAGCAGTAACTTCACCGTCTCGGCGAAACTCATCGTCCTTTCATAAGCGCGGATAATGATCGGCTTGCCGTATTTGGTCTCACCGATCTGGAAGAACGGCGTGTCCTCGGTGGATTCGATGAAATTGCCTTCCGGATAGATCATGAACAGGCGCGGCGCGCTGCCCTTGATCTGACCGCCGAGGATGAAGGAGGCGTTGAAGTAGGAATCCGCCTTTTCGCCCGCCGGCGACGAACTGGCGATGACCTCCTTGACGGTGTCTCCGACCAACCGGACTGTCTGGTACATGGAGGGCGTTTCGAGCAGTGTGGCACGGCGCTCCGCCACTGCCTTGGTGCGTTCGTCGAGCAGGCTGACCACGGCCTGCGTCGTCGCCAGATTGCCGGCCGACATCAAAACGATGACGCGCTCGCCCGGCTCTTCCCAGACATGCATCTTCCTGAAGGTCGAGATCGAATCCATGCCGGCGTTGGTGCGCGTGTCCGACATGAACACGAGCCCGCGATCGATCTTCAGGCCGACGCAATAGGTCATCGAATCTCTTTGGCAACAATCTTGCCGGGGATTACTGCTCCACGGTGACGGTGACCGCAAGCTGTTCTTCCGCCTGTCCCAGCCGAATTCCAGATACCGGCGTGGCGTCGCGATAATCGCGGCCGGTCGCCACCTTCACATAACGCTCGTCCGGAGAAATGCCGTTGGCGACATCGAAGGCGACCCAGCCGAGGCCCGAGACATGCGCCTCGGCCCAGGCGTGGCTTGCCGCCTGCTCGATGGCCGCATCCATCATCAGGTAGCCGCTGATATAGCGGGCCGGAAAATCCATGGCACGCGCCGCGGCAACGAAGATGTGGCTGTGGTCCTGGCAAACGCCGGTCTTGAGCGCCAAGGCCTCTTCGGCCGGCGTCGTCACGTTGGTGGTGTCCGGCGTATAAGCGACGCGCTCGCCGATCACCGCCATCAACCGGTGCAGCCTTTCGATGTCGGTACCCTTGCCGACCGAGGCAGCAAGCTCGCGAATGCCGCTGCCGATCGTCGTCAGCGGCGTTTCCTGGCCGAACAGCCAGAGCGGCGCGAAACCCTGGTGCGGTCCGCAGACGCCAGCGGTGTCGCGCGTCACCACTTCGCCGGCTGCTTCGACGGTGATGAAGTCGCGCTCGCCCTCGACGCTCAACAGCCGGGTATCATTGCCGAAATGGTCGGTGAAGCGCACTTCCTCGCGTGCGCCTTCGATCCTCAGCGCCCAGGACAGCACCGTCTGGGTGCGCCCGTTCACCGGGAGCAGCCGCAAACGCTGCAACAGATAATGCACCGGCGCATCGTAGCGGTATTCCGTCAGGTGGGTGATCTTCAGCCGCATCGCACTCGTCCCTGGAGCATGACCTTTTCCGAAAACCGGTCTCCGCTTTTTGGGGTCATGCTCAATAGAACCTGTAATCCTGCGCGATCTCGTCGCCGAGCCTGGTGTTGTCGCGGATGAAATTGGCCAGGAATTCGTGCAGGCCGGCGTCGAAAATATCCTTGATCGACCCGGCCGTCAGCATGGCCTGGGTCTTGGCAGCCGTCGCATGGCAGGCGTGGCGCTCCCCATAGTCGTCACCCAGGAATTTGAGATGCTCCGTCAGGAAGCGGTAGCAAAAGGTCAGCGAGCGCGGCATGCGGACGTTGAGGATCAGATAATCGGCGATGTTGCTCGGCTTGTAGTCGGCATCATAGACCCAGCGATAGGAACGGTGCGCCGACACCGAGCGCAGGATCGATTCCCATTGGTAGTTGTCGAGCGTCGAGCCGACCCAGGAGATCGACGGCAACAGCACGTAGTATTTCACATCCAGGATACGCGCGGTGTTGTCGGCGCGTTCGACATAAGTGCCGAGCTGCGAGAAATCGAAAATCTCGTTGCGCAGCATCGTGCCGTAGAACGAGCCGCGGATCAGCGCCGTCTCGCGCTTGATTGCGTCGAGCGCGTTGGGCAGGTCGCGCTCGTCGATCGGCTTGGCCAGTATCCGCTTCAGCGACATCCAGGCTTCGTTGATGCTTTCCCAGGTCTCACGCGTCAGTGCGGTACGCACCATGCGGGCATTGTTACGGGCCGTTTCGATAGACGACATCGTGCTCGACGGGTTCGATGTGTCGCGCAGCAGATAGTCGGCGACATTGGCGGCGGTGTAGTCGGAATATTTCTGCGTGAAGCTGGCGTCCGAACCGGCGCTGAGCAGCACCGAATTCCACTCCTCCGAAGCGTTCTGAGTACGAGTCAGCGCCATGCGCAAGCCGGCATCCACCAGCCGCGCCATGTTTTCCGCCCGCTCGATGTAGCGGTTCATCCAGTAGAGCCCGTTGGCGGTGCGGCCGAGAAGCATGTCAGGCGGTCCTGTGGTGAATAGTGAAAGGTGAATGGTGAATGGTGACTATCCGGATTCCAGGGCACGATTCCGCGCGCTTCACTTCAGGGCATTTCACCAACATCAACGACCCACATCCTTACCTATTCACTATTCACTATTCACTATTCACTACTTTCACTCTAATCATCCAACACCCACGTATCCTTCGTGCCCCCGCCTTGCGAGGAATTGACGACCAGCGAGCCTTCCTTGAGCGCTACTCGGGTCAGCCCGCCGGGCACGATCTGGATGCGGTCGGAAACCAGCACATAGGGGCGCAGATCGACATGGCGCGGCGCCAGCCCCTTGTCCGTCAGGATCGGACAGGTCGACAGCGCAAGCGTCGGCTGGGCGATGTAGTTCGACGGTTTTGCCGCGACCTTTTTGGAAAACTCTTCGCATTCCTTCTTGGTCGCCGCCGGGCCGACCAGCATGCCGTAACCGCCGGAGCCGTGGACTTCCTTGATCACCAATTCATCGATATGCTCGAGCACGTATTTCAGGCTGTCCGGCTCCGAGCAGCGCCAGGTCGGGATGTTGCCGAGCATCGCCTTGCGGCCGGTATAGAATTCGACGATTTCGGGCATGTAGGAATAAATCGCCTTGTCGTCGGCGATGCCGGTTCCCGGCGCATTGGCGATCGTGATGTTGCCGGCGCGGTAGACGTCCATAATGCCCGGCACGCCAAGTGCCGAGTCGGGGCGGAAGGTCAGCGGATCGAGGAACGAGTCGTCGACACGACGGTAAAGCACGTCGATCTGCTTGTAGCCCTCGGTGGTGCGCATCGCGACATGGCCATCGACGACGCGCAGATCCTGCCCCTCGACAAGCTGCACGCCCATCTGGTCGGCAAGGAAAGCATGTTCGAAATAGGCCGAGTTGAAGCTGCCCGGCGTCAGCACGGCAATGGTCGGCGCGCCCTTGGTGCTTTGCGGCCGCACTGCCGCCAGCGACTGGCGCAAGAGCTGCGGGTAATTCTCAACCGGCCGCACCTTGATCTGCTGGAACAGCTCGGGAAAGAGCTGCATCATCGTCTCGCGGTTCTCCAGCATGTAGGAGACGCCGGACGGCGTGCGCGCGTTGTCCTCCAGCACGTAGAACTCGTTCTCGCTGATGCGTACGATGTCGACGCCGATGATGTGGGTATAGACGCCGGCCGGCGGCCGCACCCCGATCATCTCGGGCAGGAACGCCTCGTTCTTGGCGATCAACTCCTTCGGCACCCGGCCGGCGCGTAAGATCTCCTGGCGATGGTAGATGTCGTCGAGAAAGGCGTTCAGCGCCTGGACGCGCTGCTCGATGCCTTGCGTCAGCCGTCGCCATTCGTTGCCCGAAATGATGCGCGGAACGATATCGAAGGGTATCAGCCGCTCCGATGCTTCCTGCTCGCCGTAGACGGCGAAAGTGATGCCTGTCTTGCGAAAGACGCGTTCGGCGTCCTGCATCTTCTCGGTAAGTCTGGCCGGGTCCTGTTCCTTCAGCCAGCGATCGTAAGCCGAATACGGTTTTCTCAGCCCGGAAACTTCCGGAAGCATTTCATCGAACGCTGCCAATCGCATACTCCCCTGTGGCGCCATTTCACTGGCCTGGCTGGAGAAAATCAAGCGCAATCGGTGATTTGTTGGGCGCCGGCGATCAGTATATCGCACTTGCCTAAAATTAAGGCAGCACCAATAGGGCCTTGATCAGGCTTTGCCTGGTGTCCGGGCAGATGCCGGATGCGGATCAAAACGCGCGAAAGGTGACGACCGTGAACGTGTCCTTGATGCCGGGAAGAATCTGCACTTTCTCGTTGACAAAGTGGCCGATGTCTTCCTCGTCGTCGACATAGAATTTGGCGAGCAGGTCGTAGTTTCCGGCTGTCGAGTAGATTTCCGAAGCGATCTCGGCATCGGCCAGGGCGCTGGCAACGTCGTAGGCCTTGCCCAGATCGCATTTTATCTGCACGAAAAATGCCTTCATTGCCTGGTCCTGCTCACATCGCACGCTCTAATCGAGCGGCCCTTGTGGCAGACTGCCGCCCGGCTTTCAAGCATCGGCAATCGCTCAGGCTGTTCTCGCCTCGACAATGCTTTCTCGGCTCGGACACGGACTGCCACGCCGAATGTTTGCGCTCGGCTGAAACCCTGAAGCACTGCAAAGCGTATGGTATCATGTACCTTCAGGCAGCGATTTCTCAGGGACAACGGAGACAGGCCATGCGCCGCGCGTTTTTCGCATTCGCAGTCGTTCCATTCATTTTCGCATCCCAGGCCTTTGCTGGCGACGCCGAAGTCAAAGCGGCGCAGACAGTCATCGATGGGCAGTTGAGGGCGTTCATCGCCAATGACGGAATGACGGCCTACAGCTTTGCCGCACCGAATGTGAAACGCATCTTTCCGACCGTCGATACCTTCATGAACATGGTGACAAAAGGCTATCCGCCGGTGCGCCAACCGCAGACCTACTCCTTCGGCAAAGTTCGCGAGACGAGCCCGACCTCGATCATCCAGCAAGTGCTGATCGTCGGCCCGGATGGCAAGGACTACGAGGCGGTCTACACGCTCGAACTACAGCCTGACGGCAGCTTTCGGATCACCGGCTGCAGCCTGCGTGCGTCCACGTCGCTCAGCACCTAAAGGGGTGTTTCAATCCTGTCGCCGGTAGAGCGTCCAGCTCAGGCCTGAAAACCCCCAATGCCTCGACGCATCGGCCCGTTCATACGCCAGAGCGCATGCGGCCGTAGGTTGGACATGTTCGGCTTGTTTGTCCACGTCCCCTTCGAGGACCAGCCAGGCGGGCCGTTCGGTGCACATCCCGTCGTCTGTGACCAGCAATGCCCGACGATCCATTCGCGCCGCAAAATAGTTGACGACAATGGGGGTGCGGAAATTACCGTCGCTGGCATAGGTGGTTGCGCCGTTCCTGGTCATTTCATCAACGATAGCGGCGTAGGAGCCGCGTCCATATTGATAGAACTGAAGCAGCGACGAAATGCTTCCACTCACCACGATCGCCAGCGCTCCCATCGCAAGCAGCCTGGCAGTTCCGCGAGCATCCAGGCCGCGGCCAATCATCTCGCCGGCCCAGAGCAGCAGCAATGTTCCGCTGATGATGAAATAGCGCGGGAACTCAAGGTTGGGCAGATGCGCCGCCGCCATGAGCAAAGGCAGTCCGATAATCCCGATGGCATAAAGGCTGGCTCGACGACCGCGCCAGACACCGGGGGAGAGGCCGACAAGACCGCAGGCGGCAACGATATAGGGCCCGTCGCCAAACCAGGGTGGCAGGCCGAACAGAGAGCGGATCATCCCGCCATAGCCCTGCGCGAAGGCGGCAATCGAGAATGGCGAAACACCACCGACACTGAAGCCGAACAGCCTGCAGCCGACAAACACGCCGACAGCCAGCGGCAGCACGGCAAGCAAGCCCGGCAGGAAGATCGACGCCAGGTCCGCAACGACGCGGCCGACCTTCGCCGTACGCTGCCAGGCGAGCCAGGCGGTCCAGATTGCGAGGACCGCCACCATTCCGATCATTGTGAGATGGCACAGGAAGCCGAAAAGGATCGCCGCTGCCAAGGCCGCGCCAGACCACCGTCTATTGTCGAGCCGGCGCTCCAGAAAAACCACCGAGAGCAGCGTGAACAGCACAAGGCCGGCATAGCCGCGCGCCTCCGAGCCGTAATGGACCATTGGGTAGCTCACGGCAAACAACAGGCTTGTGGCAATCATCGCCTGTCGTCCGCGCGATGCGGCGCTCGCTGCCGCCGCACCGATCGTGGCAACACCTAATGCTATCGACAGACCTCGCTGGATCAGCGGCGAAGCATCGGGGCCAATGAGATAGAGATAGACCGAGTTGAGGAAATGATTGTTGTCGTGATTGACGCGCCAGAATATCTGGTCGATCGAGGTCAGCGGCTCGATCAGCGCAAAGCTCCAGATCTCGTCCAGCCAAAGGTCGCCGCGCGCGCCAAGCAAGCGCAAGACCAGGCCGGTCACTGCGATCGCCAGAATCGCAAGCAACGACCCAGCCGTCCATCGCTGAACCGCGATGGGGGTCGAAGGCGAAGGCTCGGCGATGCCGTTCGTCCGCACCGTCGTGCCAGGAACTGAAACGTGCCGCGAAACGAACAGGTTCTTGATCCTCGCCCGATGTCGTCCGGCAATGCTTATTGGGCAGTCGTTTCAAAACAGTTCATGGCAGGGACAACTCCTCCCTGGAGCCGGATTCCTGGCGAGCATGCCTACCGGACGGCGAGGTCACCGTTTGCCCATTGCTGCGTGATGATCTCGGCTTCTTCGGCGAACCTGCCAGCCTCGATCGCTTCACGAATGTCGCGCATCAGCTGCTGGTAATAGGACAGATTGTTCCAGGTCAGGAGCATCGCCCCAAGCGCCTCTTGCGAGCGCACCAGATGATGCAAATAGGCCCGCGAATAGTCGCGTGCGGCCGGGCAGTCGCTTGCCTCATCGAGCGGACGCGGATCGTCGGCATGGCGGGCGTTGCGCAGATTGACCTTGCCGCGCCGTGTGTAGGCTAGGCCGTGGCGCCCTGCCCGCGTCGGCATCACGCAGTCGAACATGTCGATGCCGCGCGCCACCGACTTCAAAATGTCGTCCGGGGTGCCGACGCCCATCAGGTAGCGCGGCCGGTCAGCCGGCAGCTCCGGGCAAGTGATGTCGAGCATCTCCAGCATCACCGCTTGCGGCTCGCCGACAGCCAGCCCGCCGATCGCGTAGCCCTTCAGCTCCATTGCCTTCAGCGCCTGCGCCGAGCGCAGCCGCAGATCCGGCACGTCGCCGCCTTGCACAATGCCGAACATCGCCTTGCCGGGCTGCTCGCCGAATGCCGTCTTGCAACGCTCGGCCCAGCGCAACGACAACTCCATGGCACGCTCGATCTCGTTCTGCTTGGCCGGCAGAGCCGTGCATTCGTCGAGCTGCATCTGGATGTCGGAATCGAGCAGCCCCTGGATCTCTATCGAACGCTCCGGCGACATCTCGTAGGCGCCGCCGTCGATATGCGAACGGAATGTAACGCCGTTCTCGGTCAGTTTCCGCAGCTTCGACAGCGACATCACCTGGAAGCCGCCGCTGTCGGTCAGGATTGGATGCGGCCAGCGGGCGAATTCATGCAGGCCGCCGAGCCGCGCCACGCGCTCGGCGCCGGGTCTTAGCATCAGGTGGTAGGTGTTGCCGAGGATAATGTCCGAGCCGACGCCGCGCACCTGATCCATATACATGGCCTTCACCGTGCCGCCGGTACCGACCGGCATGAAGGCAGGCGTGCGGATTTCCCCGCGCGGCATGGTGATTGCACCACGCCGCGCCCTGCCGTCGGTCGCCAGCACCTTGAAGGTGAATGCGTCAGTCATTGAATTCCCTAGCCATCGAACTCCTTGTCGAATACCGGCGCGTCCGGGGCCTGCTTGTCGAGTGATTGCCGGTAGCGGATGCAGCCGCGCATGAATTTCGGCCACGGCGGCACGGCAATCGCCGGGTCGGTCTTTTCGGGCAAAAGTGACCAGAGGTCGGGATGGTGCCAGCACAGATCATGGCCGGTGGCGTCGCGGTGTTGGCGGATGCCGGCGCGCAGTTTCCTGACCTCGGCGATCAAGGCTTCCCGGTCGAAGGTTTCCAGGTCATCGTCCATCGGTATCCTCCCTGAACAGAAGACTTGCGTCTCCATAGGAATAAAACCTGTAGCGATTCTCGATGGCATGCGCATAGGCCGCCCGCATCGTCTGCAAACCGCAGAAGGCCGAAACCAGCATGAACAGCGTCGAACGCGGCAGATGGAAATTGGTCATCAGCAAGTCTGCGGTCTTGAAACGATAGCCGGGCGTGATGAAGATGTCTGTCGGGCCTGACCATGCGGCCAGCCTGCCGTCCTCGCCAGCCGCGCTCTCCAATAAGCGCAGCGATGTCGTGCCGACGGCGATAATGCGCCCTCCTTTTGCTTTCGCCGCATTCAGCGCCTCGGCGGTTTCCGGGCTGACCGAACCGGTTTCGGCGTGCATCTTGTGGTCGGCGGTGTCGTCCGCCTTCACCGGCAGGAACGTGCCGGCGCCGACATGCAGCGTGACGAAACGGCGCTCTATGCCCTTGGCGTCGAGCGTCGCAAACAGCTCCGGCGTGAAATGCAGCCCTGCCGTCGGCGCGGCGACCGCGCCCTCCTCCCTCGCATAAATGGTCTGATAGTCGCTGCGGTCGCGTTCGTCGTCGTCACGCTTGGAGGCGATGTAGGGCGGCAGCGGGATGTGGCCGACTGCATGCAGCGCCTCGTCGAGGAACGGACCTGACAGGTCGAAGCCGAGCAGCACCTCGCCGCCTTCTCCCTTCTCGATCACGGTCGCGTCGAGCTGGCCGAGAAGGCAGGAATTGGCGTCATGACCGAAATGGATACGATCGCCGGCGGCGATGCGCTTGCCCGGACGCATGAAGGCGAGCCAGCGGTCGGGCGCCATCCGCATATGCAGCGTGGCTTCGACCTGCGCCGCCGCCTCGCCGCGCCGCCTGATGCCTTTCAGCTGTGCCGGAATGACCTTGGTGTCGTTGAAGACCAGCACATCACCGGCCTTGAGCAGGGCCGGCAGGTCGCGCACCGTCCGGTCTTCGAGCCCCTCACCCGGCCTGACCACCAGCATCCTGGCACTGTCGCGCGGCTCGGCTGGGCGAAGCGCGATGCGCTCCTCCGGCAGATCGAAGTCGAAAAGGTCGACGCGCAAGAGATCCCCGCCTCAAGGTTCCGGGCAGGTCACCGCCCAGGCGCCGACACCGTCTATGCTCAACGTGCCGCCCATCGCGAAGCTGGACTGCTCGCTGGCCTTGACCAGCCGCAATTTGGCGACGATCGAGCTGAGGCCCTCATCAGTGAGATCGATCAGCAAGCGCTCGCCGTCTTCGAATGCCTGTCCAACGATGACTTTCGTTGAGCCTGGCTGTCCGTCCGTGGTCCATGTCTTGCCGCCGGCATCCAGCCACACACGCGCCACCGCAATGACGGCCGTGTGTCCCATCAAAACATCAATCGATGCCGCGCCGCCGTCGGCGCTGCAGACGATCGATTCCGTTGCCAGCGCCGGAGTGGCCGCCGCGGCGAGCATAATTGCGATGGCCGCGACAGCCCGGCTGGTCATTTCACGTCGGCCGCGACCTTGAGCGATACGATCTTGTCAGGATCCTGCACCGGTTCGCCGCGCTTGATCTTGTCGACATTGTCCATGCCTTCGATGACCTGGCCCCATACCGTGTACTGGCGGTTGAGGAAGGCGGCATCGTCGAAGCAGATGAAGAACTGCGAATTGGCCGAGTTCGGGTTCTGCGAGCGCGCCATCGAGCAGGTGCCGCGGCCGTGGTTGGCGTTGGAGAACTCGGCCTTCAGATCGGGTTTGTCGGAACCGCCAGTGCCGGCGCGCGATGGCGCGAAAGACGGCTTGTTGGAATTGCCGAACTTCACGTCGCCGGTCTGCGCCATGAAGCCGTCGATGACGCGGTGGAAGACCACGCCGTCATAGGCGCCTTCGCGCGCCAGCTCCTTGATACGGCCGACATGGCCGGGCGCCAGATCTGGAAACAATTCGATGACGACCTTGCCCTTGGTCGTGTCCATGATAAGCGCGTTCTCGCGGTCCTTGATTTCGGCCATGTCAGAAATATCCTTTTGAACAATTGGGGTTACTTGCCGTCCGCGGCGATGCGCACCTTGATCATGCGATCGGGGTCGGTCACCGTCCCGTTCTGCGCCTCGTCGCCTTTCTTGATGTGGTCCACCAACTCCATGCCGCTGACGACATTGCCAACGATGGTGTACTGGCCATCGAGCGGCGGTGCCGGCGCGAACATGATGAAGAATTGCGAATTGGCGGAATTCGGATCGTCGGAGCGGGCCATGCCGACCACGCCGCGCTGGTAGTGCTCGGTGCTGGAGAATTCGGCCGGCAGGTCAGGAAGATCGGAGCCGCCGGTGCCGACAGCGTCGGCATTGAAGCCGCTCTTCATGTTGCCGAACTTGACGTCGCCGGTCTGCGCCATGAAGCCGTCGATGACGCGGTGAAAGGCGACGTTGTCGTAGGCGCCCTGGCGCACCAGCTTTTTGATCTGCGCGACGTGCTTCGGCGCAAGGTCGGGCCTCAGCGCGATGGTCACGTCGCCGTCCTTCAGCGTTACGATCATGGTGTTTTCCGGATCGGCGGCAAAGGCCGACACGGATGCGGTCACAAGACCGGCAAGCACGGCAAGCAAGAAGGCAAGCTTTTTCAGCTGCATGGGATCTTTCTCCGAATATCTTCGTTCATGCATGTCGTTACCCGAAGCCGGGTTCCACTTTTGGGTGACATGCATTTATTTCGCGAATTTGGCGGTGAGCGCGCCGGCCACGGCCGCCGGCACGAAGGGGCGGATGTCGCCTCCCATCGAAGCTATCTGGCGCACAAGTGTGGCGGTAATGGTGCGCACTGAAGGGCTGGCGGGCAGGAACACCGTCTGCAGCTCCGGCGCCATGGTCTCGTTCATGCCGGCCATCTGCATCTCATAGTCAAGGTCGGTGCCGTCGCGCAGGCCGCGGATCATGATCGAGGCGCCATGCTTCCTGGCCGCGTCGATTACCAACCCGTCGAAGGCGACTACTTTGATACGCGCACCGTCGCTACCGAATTCCGCCTTCGCGGCCGTTTCGATCAGGCCAACCCGTTCCTCGAAGGAAAATAACGGCTTCTTGCCGGGATGGATGCCGATCGCCGCATAGATTGTATCCGCCACGGCCAGCGACGCCTTCAGCACGTCGAGATGGCCGTTGGTCAGCGGGTCGAAAGAGCCGGCATAAAGGGCGATGCGTTCGGTCATGGCAGGTGCTTCTAGCGAGCCTCTCTCCTAAAGGCAAATCCGATCGCCAGCCCGCGCCGTGAACCTTTTGGCCGACGTGAACGACAGATGAATGTGCCGCTGACAACAGCTTCACGCAGTGTTCACTAAGTTGCAGCTGCAGGAGATGAAACCAAACACCCATCTAATCGTTGTTAGGCGCAGGAGAACACGCACATGCTGATCTACATGCTCGCCACCGCAATGACCGTCGCCATGCTGATCGCCACCGTATTCGGGTTGCATCAGGAAGCACAGCGCGTCCGCGCCAAGGCCAATACCAAGCGGTTCGAAGGCTTCGGCAACCGCAGGCCTTATCGCCGCTTCTAGATTGCGGGTGTCTTCACACGCCGGCCCACAGGGCTGGCGTCGTCGTGCCAAACTCACTCGACGGAAGTATCGGGCTCCCTACCATCGGCATCGGCAACAGCGCCGCTTTCAGCATTCTCTTCGATCTCTTCATCCGCTTGCGGTTCTGAAATTCGCTCGACCGAAACGACCTTCTCGCCCTCAGCGGTATTGAAGATGGTAACGCCCTTGGTGGCGCGGCTGGCGAAACGAATGCCGTTCACTGGAACACGGATAACGGTGCCGCCATCCGAAACCAGCATGATCTGATCGTCATTGCCGACCGGGAAGGTCGCCACTAGGCGGCCGATTTCGGCCGTTTTCGAGACGTCGGTGGCGCGAATACCCTTGCCGCCACGGCCAGTCAGGCGGAAATCGTAGGACGATGAACGCTTGCCGTAGCCATATTCCGTCACCGTCAACACGAACTGCTCGTGCGCCTTGAGGAATTCATAGCGGTCGTCGGAAAGCTCTGCCTCTTCGCCGACCTCTTCATTGGTGAGCTGGATTTCTTCCTCCTCGCCGGCCGCGATGTCAGCAGCGAGCCGGCGTTCGGCCACCACCCGCTTGAGGTAGGCGGCACGCTCCGCCGGCGGCGCATCGACATGCTCGATCACCGCCATCGAGATCACCCGGTCGCCATCTGCCATCGCAATGCCGCGCACGCCGACCGAATTGCGGCTCTGGAAGACGCGTACGTCGCTGACCGGAAAGCGGATGCACTGGCCGGAACTTGCCGTCAAAAGCACGTCGTCATTGTCGGTGCAGGTCTCGACGCCGAGGATCTCGTCGCCTTCCTCGTCCAGCTTCATGGCGATCTTGCCGTTGCGGTTGACCTGGACGAAGTCCGACAGCTTGTTGCGACGCACGGTACCGCGCGTGGTGGCAAACATGACGTCGAGCTCGCCCCAACTCGTCTCATCCTCCGGCAGCGGCATGATCGTGGTGATGCGCTCGCCCTGTTCGAGCGGCAGCATATTGATCAGCGCCTTGCCGCGCGATTGCGGGTTGCCGATCGGCAGGCGCCAGACCTTTTCCTTGTAGACGATGCCGCGCGAGGAGAAGAACAGCACCGGCGTGTGCGTGTTGGCGACGAACAGCCGGGTGACGAAATCCTCTTCCTTGGTCGACATGCCGGAGCGGCCCTTGCCGCCGCGGCGCTGCGCCCGGTAGAGCGACAGCGGCACGCGCTTGATGTAGCCGGAATGGCTGACCGTGACGACCATGTCCTCGCGCTGGATCAGGTCCTCGTCTTCCATGTCCGCCCCGCCCTCGGCGAGCTCGGTACGGCGCGGCGTGCCGAACTCGTCGCGCACGGCGATGAGCTCGTCCTTGACGATCTGCTGGACGCGGGCGCGGGACGAGAGGATGTCCAGGTAGTCCTTGATCTCGTCGCCGATCGTGTTCAGCTCGTCGGCGATCTCGTCGCGGCCGAGCGCGGTCAGGCGCTGCAGGCGCAGTTCGAGGATGGCGCGCGCCTGCTCCTCGGAGAGATTGTAGGTACCATCCTCGTTGATGCGATGGCGCGGATCGTCGATCAGAAGAATCAGCGATTCCACGTCGCCCGAAGGCCAGCGCCGCTCCATCAACTGCTCGCGCGCCGTCTGCGGATCCGGAGCGCTGCGGATCAGCTTGATGACTTCATCGATGTTGGCAACAGCGATGGCAAGGCCGACCAGCACATGGGCGCGGTCGCGCGCCTTGCGCAGCAGGAATTTCGTGCGCCGGCTGATCACCTCCTCACGGAAGGCGACGAACGCCTTCAGCATGTCGGTCAGCGTCAGCAATTCCGGCTTGCCGCCGTTCAGTGCCACCATGTTGGCGCCGAAGGACGTCTGCAGCGGGGTGAAGCGGTAAAGCTGGTTGAGGATGACATCGGCGACGGCGTCGCGCTTCAGTTCGATGACGACGCGGTAGCCCTGGCGGTCGCTCTCGTCGCGAATGTCGGAAATGCCTTCGATGCGCTTGTCGCGCACCAGCTCGGCCATCTTCTCGATCATCGACGCCTTGTTCACCTGATAGGGAACCTCGGTGATGACTATCGATTCACGATCGTTGCCGCGCGCCTCGACGTTGACGCGGCCGCGCATGACGATGGAGCCGCGGCCGGTCGAATAGGCGCTGTAGATGCCGGAACGGCCAAGCACGATGCCGCCGGTCGGGAAATCCGGTCCCGGAATGATCTCCATCAGCGCCGGAAGGTCGATCGCCGGATTATCGATGAGGGCAATGGCGCCGTTGCAGACCTCGCCCAGATTGTGCGGCGGGATGTTGGTGGCCATGCCGACGGCGATACCGCCGGAGCCGTTGACCAACAGGTTCGGGAAGCGCGCCGGCAGGACTTTCGGTTCGCTGCCCGACGCATCGTAAGTGTCCTGGAAATCGACGGTGTCCTTGTCGATGTCTTCCAGCAACTCATGCGCGACCTTGGTCAGCCGCGATTCCGTGTAGCGCATCGCCGCCGGCGGATCGCCGTCGATCGAGCCGAAATTGCCCTGCCCGTCGATCAGCGGCACGCGCAGCGACCAATCCTGCGCCATGCGCACCAAAGCGTCGTAGATCGAGGCGTCGCCATGCGGATGATATTTACCCATCACGTCGGCGACCGGGCGTGCCGATTTCACATATTTGCGGTTCCAGTGATAGCCGCTCTCATAGGCGGCGTAGAGGATGCGGCGATGCACCGGCTTGAGGCCATCGCGCACGTCCGGCAGCGCGCGGCTGACGATCACGCTCATGGCGTAATCGAGATAGGAGCGCTGCATCTCCTCGATGATGGATATCGGCTCGATGCCGGTGGGGCCGCCGTCGGCGCCGCGCGGTGTCTTTTGGTCGGTCAAATCGGATCACAATCTAATCAGGAATCACTTGGTGCTTATATAGGAAGCCAGCCTGAAACTCCAACAATCGCGGCAGTTTTCCAGTGTGGTTTTTAGCGGCAAATTCAAAAGGATAAACCAATTGCGACGATATGGCCGTGTACCCTTTCACGGGCGTCGCCGGCGGGCGCGATAAGTACCCGGCGCCTCGCCCATCAGCCGCCGGAAACGGCGATTGAAGGTTGATAGATCGTTGAATCCCGCCGAAAAGGCAATCGCCGAAATCGTCTGATCCGACGTCCGCAGCCGCACGGCTGCCCTGTGCAGCCGCGCTCTCAGCAGGAATTGGTAGGGCGTCATACCGGCAACGTGCCGGAAGGTGCGCAGGAAATGGTAAGGGCTGGTGGCGGTCGAGTCGGCGAGTTCGGCAAGCGAGATCGGCCGGTCGGCATCGACTTCGATGCGCCGCACCGCTTCGGCGACACGCTTCTGGTCACGGCGGCTCGGCGTCCGTCCCCGATCCGTAGCGCTGCAAGCCGCAGTTACCGCGGCACCGGCAATGCGCAGGGCGAGTTCCTCGAACACGCCGGCGTCGGCCATCTCGCGCGCCGCCTCCGCTTCGGCAAGCAGCGGCACCAGCGCCGGCAAGGGCGGCAGGCGCGGCGTTCCGAAATCGAGCGTCTTGGCGCCCGGCACGTCGGCGACGATCCGCTCCATATAGGCCGGTCCGAAATGGAAGGAGAGGCAACGGTCGCCGGCGCCATGCTCGTGCCCGCATTCGTAGCATGTGCCGGGATTGCCGAGCAGGAGCGCGCCCGGCGCCAGCATCGCCGTGCCCTCGCGCGCACGATAGCGGAAGGTGCCGTTGGTTACGGCGGCAACGCAGAAATCCCGATGCTCCTCCTCGAATGGCCTGTCGGCGGCGCTGGCGGTGCAGATGACATCCGACACCTGCCAGCCTCGGCCCGACGCCAGCCTGTGCGCGCTCGTCGTCATCGCCGAAACATAGCAACTTTTCCCAAGCGCAGAACCCCTGTCGGCGTCTATGCTTGCCGGTCTCCTGACAAGATGAGAGCGAAGCCATGTCCAATTCCTTTGCCAAGGTCCTGCACAGCGATGGGCCCGTACCGGCCCTTGCCGAGAAACTGAATCTTTATGGCCGCTTCGTCGGCGCCTGGACGTTCGACGCCACGCGCCATCTCGAGGACGGTCAGGTGCTGACCGGGCGCGGCGAAGTGCATTTCGGCTGGGTGCTCGAAGGCCGCGCGATCCAGGACGTATGGATCCTGCCTGCCCGTGACGCCGGCCCCTCGCCCTCGCTCGGCAAATGGACCTTCTATGGCACGACGTTGCGTGTCTATGATCCCGGCGTTGACGCCTGGCACATCTTCTGGAGCGATCCGCGCAATCAGTACTACAGCCGCCAGCTCGGCCGTGCCGAGGGCGACACCATCATCCAGCAAGGCGCAGACGGCACCGGATCTGCTGTGCGCTGGAGCTTTTCGCGCATCACCGAAAATTCGTTCCGCTGGCTGGGCGAACGCTCACAGGACGACGGCGCCGCCTGGCGTCTCGAAGTCGAGTTTCTGGCGCGCCGGGCCGTCAGCCCCTGATCCGCACGGTTTCCACTGGCTCTGCTTTGCTCTACCAATCCCGTTATCCGGCTTTGCCGGCGGGGAGGGTCAGCATGCCGAGCTTCGACAGCCTGTTCAACGCCTTCGTCACCATACTGGTGACGATCGATCCGCCCGGCCTGGCGCCGCTCTTCCTCGCCGTGACCCGCGGCATGAACCGCGAGGAGCGCAACCAGGTCTCCGTGCGCGCCTCGGTCATCGCCTTCCTGGTAATGGCCTTGTTCGCAATCGCCGGCGCGTCGATCCTGTCAGTCTTCGGCATCACTCTGCCGGCCTTCCGCGTCGCCGGCGGCTTTCTACTGTTCTTCATCGCCTTCGAAATGGTGTTCGAGCGCCGGCAGGACCGCAAGGAGAAGATCGGCGACGTCGCCATCACCAGGGACATGATCCACAACATCGCCGCCTTTCCGCTGGCGATCCCGCTCATTGCCGGTCCCGGCGCGATTTCGGCGACCGTCCTGCTCTCAAGCTCGTTTCAGGGTTTGGGCGCGCAGACAGCCCTTGTCGGCATCATCGCCATCTGCCTCGTCATCACCTACCTGGTGTTCGTGCTGTCAGAGCGCATCGACCGTATCCTCGGCCAAACCGGCCGTTCGATCCTGACAAGGCTGCTCGGCGTCATCCTGGCGGCGCTCGCCGTACAGTTCGTCGCCGACGGCATCAAGGCGCTGATGGCGACGTAGGAACAGCCCTACTTCGCTGTCGTTTCAATGACTTCGAAGTCGTGGGTAATCTCGGCAGTCTTGGCCATCATTGCCGAGGCCGAGCAGTATTTCTCGATCGAAAGCCCGATCGCCCGCTTCACCTTGGCGTGTGATAGCGCCCGGCCCTTGACGACAAAATGCACGTGAATGCGGGTGAACACCCTGGGATCGGCTTCTGCACGGTCGGCATCGAGTTCGACCACGCAATCTTCGACCGCCTCGCGCCCCTTTTCGAGGATATGGACCACGTCATAGGCCGAGCAGCCGCCAGTGCCGATCAGCACCAGTTCCATTGGGCTCGGCCCCGGCGTCTTGCCCTCCGGCCCGAACGCAGTGCCTAGCACCAGCTTGTGCCCATTGGCGGACTCGCCAACGAAAGTGCGCTCCTCGACCCATTTGACCCTTGCCTTCACCTGATACGTCCTTTCACCGCTCAAACGCACAACGTCCCGAAAATCCAAGACAGATTTTCGGGACGCCATTTCGTGGCCAAGGTGCCGGCGCTTTTCGCCGCAAGGGCAGTCCGCCCGAGAAATCAGAACGGGATTTCGTCGTCCAGCTCGCGCGACGAACCACCGCCGCCGCCCTTGTTGGCGCCACCGCGATTGAAACTTTCGCCCGGGCCGGACTGGCCGAAATCGGAACCGCGGCTCGCACCACCACCGGCATAGTTGCCGACCTGGCCGCCGCCCTCGCCCCGCGCATCGAGCATCTGCAGCTCGCCGCGGAATTTCTGCAACACGATTTCGGTCGTATAGCGGTCATTGCCGGTCTGGTCCTGCCATTTGCGCGTCTGCAGCTGGCCCTCGACATAGACCTTCATGCCCTTCTTCAGATACTGCTCGGCCACCTTGGCGATCTGGTCGTTGAAGATCACGACATTGTGCCACTCGGTCTTTTCCTTGCGCTCTCCGGACGTCTTGTCGCGCCAGCTTTCCGACGTCGCGATGCGGATGTTGACGACCGGGTCACCCGAATTCAGGCGGCGGATTTCAGGGTCCGCCCCGAGGTTGCCCACCAGAATGACCTTGTTGACACTACCCGCCATGATACTTCTCCGCGCTCATCCGAAACCAGATTTTTGTCGCCGCACCTTACAGGCTATGGACAATCCCTGCCTGCCGTCGCTGCCTTTTCCCACAACGTTTTTGTTCTCTTTTCGTTCTATAGGAGAGGCCCTGCACTGTCAATAGTTGTCAGTAAGAAGTAGTGTCTTGGCGTCGAATTTCCACAGACCATGGGATCGAGGCGAACTCAATGAAGATGGTTGCGCATGACGATCAGCCGCAAGAAGAGTGGCGGACGGGAGTAAAGACCCGCATGCATGTCTCGGCCTGCAACGGCGCAACTCAACTTTGCATATTCGAACAATGGGTCGAACCCGCGGTTGGCGCCCCGACACATTGGCACCCGGTCGAGGAAGTGCTTACCGTCATCGCTGGCAGAGCCGAGATGTGGATCGACGAAGAGCATCTCGTCTTGACTGCCGGACAGTCGCTTGTTGTTGCCGCGCACAGGCAACATGGCTTCCGAAACATCGGCTCCGAATTGCTTCATATTCATGCTGTGCTCGCGTCACCAGTTTTCGAGGCGACGTTCAACGGATCCCCCGACATGGTGAGACGCTGGTTTCCGGCGAGTTTGTAAAACCTCGCCTGTCTTAAAAAACACCGCCTGTCTTAAAAAAACACGGCTTGCCAAACCGATAAGTATTGACTTATGCTTTCGGCATGATCGAAGCAGACATTTTTCGGGCACTGGCGGATCCAACGCGTCGCGCCGTCTATGAGCGGCTCGCCGACGGCGAGATGACGGTGTCGGAACTGCGCACTGGCATACCGGTATCGCAGCCGGCGGTATCGCAACATCTCGCAGTGCTGCGCGGCGCCGGCCTCGTGGTCGAGCGCCGGGCCGGTCGCAACGCTTATTACCGCGTCGATCCGAAGGGGCTTGCGCCACTGCTCGGCTGGATCGAACGCTACCGTGCGTTCTGGCCAGAGCGCATCGAAAGGCTCAAGACGGTTTTGAAGGGCATGGACCAATGACCAGCCGAGGCAAAGAACGCGCCGAAATGGCCGCAGACAAGATCGAGTTCGAGTGCGAGCTGCCCGAACCGCCGGAAAAGGTGTGGCGGGCGCTGACGGTGCCGGACCTGCTCGCGGCCTGGATGATGCCGAACGACATCAAGCCCGAAATCGGCAACCGCTTTGCCTTTAAAGCGCCGAATGCGCCGATCGAGTGCGAAATCCTCGACGCGGATCCCGGACGGCTGCTGCGCTATTCCTGGCGGGAGCGGCCGGCGCCCGGCGATACGCAGGTGCCGCCCGGCAGCCCCCTGGACAGCGCAATGAACGACAGCCCAGTGGACAGCATCGTCACCTTTACGCTCGACCGCACCGTTTCCGGCGGCACGCATCTGCGCATCGTCCATGATGGTTTTGCTCGGGCAGCAGTGCCGGAGATCGCGATGGCAGGCGCCGGTTGCCGGCTTTCCTTTGAAGCGCGCACTCCCAGGCACAAGCAGATCGCCGCAAACACCCCGCGCCTCTTCCTGCGCGCGGCCTGAACGACAACAGTCAACGGAGACAACCGATGAGCGGCCTTGCCAATCTGGTGCCGATGGTGATCGAGCAGTCGAGCCGCGGCGAACGTGCCTTCGACATATTTTCGCGGCTGCTGCGCGAGCGCATCGTCTTCATCAACGGGGCGATCGACGACGGCACCTCGGCGCTGGTCTGCGCCCAGCTTCTGTCGTTGGAATCCGACAATCCCGACAAGGAGGTCTCGCTCTACATCAACTCGCCGGGCGGCGTGGTGACCAGCGGTTTCGCCATCTACGATACGATGCAGTATATCAGCTGCCCGGTCTCCACGGTTTGTATGGGCTTCGCCGCCTCGATGGCCTCGTTCCTGTTGATGGCCGGCACACCGGGGCGGCGCATCGCGCTACCCAACACCAGCATCGTGCTGCATCAGCCTCTCGGCGGTTTCCAGGGCCAAGCCTCCGATATCCAGCGCCATGCCGAGGGCATCCTTCGCACCAAGCGGCGCATGACCGATCTTTACGCCCGCCATTGCGGCCGCACCTACGAAGAAGTGGAACGCACGCTCGACCGCGACTTTTTCATGACCGCGCAGGAGGCCAAGGATTGGGGCCTCGTCGACTATGTTTTCGACACTCGCAAGCAGGCCGCATGAACGAGCCGGGCCGGCGGACGGAACTGAGGCGATTGAGCCCCCGCAATTTCAGCGCCATCGGTCTGGTCTTGACGCTATCGCGGCACTATAGTCCGGCGATGACCGCCAGCCGCTCATCCAGCCTGTTATGCTTTGCTATCGCTACCGTAGCCGGCACGAACATGCTGGTGGGTATGGCACTTGCCCAAGATAATTCGATGTCTTCGCAAAAGGGCGCCCTGCCCGGTGTGACCAGCGATTATCGCATCGCCGAGCCAGCGCCGCAGCCTGAGCCTGACGACGTGGCTCCAGGCAGCGGCAACGGCACCTTCAAGATTGGCGATACCGACGTTCGGATTTCCGGTAGCATCACCATCGATGTCGCTACCGGCGGGATCAGGCCCTCCAGCCGCTAAGTTCGCCTGGTGTGAACCACAAATATTGCGCTTCAAACGAAGAGCCCCGCCATTGCTTTTGCAACTGACGGGGCTTCTTGGATCTAAAATCCAAATTGCCGGGAGTGTACTGCCGGCATTTTATTTCGGATGCTTCGCGGCATTCAGCCGACGATCCGACTAGCAGTCTCTGATTTTATGGGAATCGGCAGGTCCGTTTGGCGGGCAGCGAAAACGCCTGACCCTGGCCACTTATACCTGCCGCGGCTCCAGCGACACGTGGAGCCTCAAGGAACAATCCGGTGGAGTCATGCCTCTGCTCTCCTTCTGTTCGTTGCGACTGTCGTCGTCGAAGCGCTCATCGCATAACCCGCGGCGTCTCGCAGGCTAGCCCCAGGCCGCGAGGCCATCGAAAGACGGCCGGCTTCGTTGACGTGTGGATTCTGCCCCCATGACGCGGGGACGTCAACCTTGAATAGCCGATTACCGAAAAATGTGATCGCGAGACGCTTTGTGAAGCCGGCTGCGCGGGCAGCTTTTGTCAGGAGCGTGTTCGGCCTTTGTTCTTTCCGCTTGCCCGTTCGCGCGAAAGGCGGTTAAACGCTTTGGTCGAGAGTTGTGGCGTCTCTCGAAAAGGCGGCGAAATTACCTACATAGGGGATGGTCGGGAAAACCCGCCCATCCCACGAATTCCAGATTCTGAGGCGGCGACCGGCGATGGCCGACCATAAATATCTCTCCATTCGCGGGGCACGCGAACACAATCTGAAGAATGTCGATCTCGACCTGCCGCGTGACAGCCTGATCGTCATGACCGGCCTGTCGGGGTCGGGCAAGTCGTCGCTTGCCTTCGACACCATCTACGCCGAGGGCCAACGCCGCTACGTCGAGAGCCTTTCGGCCTATGCACGGCAATTCCTCGAAATGATGCAGAAGCCTGACGTCGACCAGATCGACGGCCTGTCGCCGGCCATCTCCATCGAGCAGAAGACCACCTCGAAGAATCCACGTTCGACGGTCGGCACCGTCACCGAGATCTACGATTATATGCGGCTTTTGTTCGCCCGCGTCGGTGTACCCTATTCACCGGCCACCGGCCTGCCGATCGAGAGCCAGACGGTTTCGCAGATGGTCGACCGGGTGCTTGCTGTCGAGGAAGGCACCCGGCTGTTCATTCTGGCGCCGATGGTGCGCGGCCGCAAAGGCGAGTACCGCAAGGAACTGCTGGAGCTGCAGAAGAAGGGTTTTCAGCGCGTCAAAGTCGATGGCGTCTTCTATGAGATCGCCGACGTGCCGGCGCTGGACAAGAAGTACAAGCACGACATCGACGTCGTCGTCGACCGCATCGTCGTGCGCGGCGATCTGGCGACGCGGCTCGCCGATTCCATCGAGACCGCGCTGAAGCTGGCCGACGGGCTGGCAGTGGCGGAATTTGCCGACAAGCCGCTCGACGCCAGCCAGACCGGCGAGGATTCGGTCAACAAATCGAAGAACGAGACGCATGAACGCATGCTGTTCTCGGAAAAGTTCGCCTGCCCGGTATCCGGCTTCACCATTCCCGAGATCGAGCCCAGGCTATTCTCCTTCAACAATCCGTTCGGCGCCTGCCCGACCTGCGACGGGCTCGGCAGCCAACGCGCCATTGATGCCAGCCTGGTCGTGCCCGACGAGAATGTCTCGCTGCGCGCCGGCGCCGTCAGCCCTTGGGCGAAGTCGAGCTCGCCCTACTATGCGCAGACGCTGGAAGCGCTGGGCATTGCCTATGGCTTCAAGCTCGGCGACAAGTTCAAGGATTTGAGCGAGGAGGCAAAGCAAGCCGTCCTGCACGGCACCGGCGAGCGCGAAATCACCTTCCATTATGATGACGGTCTGCGCTCCTACAAAACGACGAAAACCTTCGAGGGCGTCATCCCCAATCTCGAGCGCCGCTGGAAGGAAACCGAATCCGCCTGGATGCGCGAGGAGATCGAGCGCTTCATGTCGGCCACGCCCTGCCCGGCCTGCCGCGGCTATCGGCTGAAGCCCGAGGCGCTCGCGGTCAAGATCGCCGGCAAGCACATTGGCGAGGTCACCGAGCTGTCCATCCGCAAGGCCGACCAGTGGTTCACCGATCTGCCCGCTTCGCTCAACGACAAGCAGAACGAGATTGCGGTGCGCGTGCTCAAGGAAATCCGCGAGCGGCTGCGCTTCCTCAACGATGTCGGTCTCGACTATCTGACGCTGTCGCGCAACTCCGGCACGTTGTCGGGCGGCGAGAGCCAGCGCATCCGGCTGGCTTCGCAGATCGGCTCCGGCCTGACCGGCGTGCTCTATGTGCTCGACGAGCCGTCGATCGGCCTGCACCAGCGCGACAATGCCCGCCTGCTCGACACGCTGAAGCATCTGCGCGACATCGGCAACACGGTCATCGTCGTCGAGCATGACGAGGACGCCATCCTGCATGCCGACTACGTCGTCGATATCGGCCCGGCGGCCGGCATTCATGGCGGCCACATCATCGCCCAGGGCACGCCGCAGCAGATCATGGCGACGCCCGCTTCGATCACCGGCAAATACCTGTCGGGCGAGCTCGAAGTGGCGACGCCGGCACGGCGCCGCGAGGCCAAGAAGAACCGCCGGCTGAAGGTCGTCGGCGCGCGCGGCAACAACCTGAAGAACGTCACCGCCGAAATCCCGCTCGGCACGTTTACCGCCGTCACCGGCGTATCCGGCGGCGGCAAGTCGACCTTCCTGATCGAGACCCTGTTCAAGGCGGCGTCGCGCCGCATCATGGGCTCGCGCGAGCATCCGGCCGAGCACGACCGCATCGAGGGGTTGGAATTCCTCGACAAGGTCATCGACATCGACCAGTCGCCGATCGGGCGCACCCCGCGCTCCAACCCCGCCACCTATACCGGCGCCTTCACGCCGATCCGCGACTGGTTCGCCGGCCTGCCGGAGGCCAAGGCGCGCGGCTACCAGCCGGGCCGCTTCTCGTTCAACGTCAAGGGCGGCCGCTGCGAAGCCTGCCAGGGCGATGGCGTCATCAAGATCGAGATGCACTTCCTGCCCGATGTCTACGTCACCTGCGACGTTTGCCACGGCAAGCGTTACAATCGCGAGACGCTCGACGTCCTGTTCAAGGGCAAATCGATCGCCGACGTTCTCGACATGACGGTCGAAGAAGGCGTCGATTTCTTCGCCGCCGTGCCCGGCGTGCGCGACAAGCTGGAGACGCTGAAACGGGTCGGCCTCGGCTACATCCATGTTGGCCAGCAGGCAACGACTTTGTCGGGCGGCGAGGCGCAGCGCATCAAGCTCGCCAAGGAACTATCACGCAAGGCGACCGGCAAGACGCTCTACATCCTCGACGAGCCAACCACCGGCCTGCATTTCCACGACGTAGCCAAGCTGCTCGAAGTGCTGCACGAGCTGGTCGACCAGGGCAACACGGTCGTCGTCATCGAGCACAATCTCGAGGTGATCAAGACGGCTGACTGGGTACTCGATCTTGGCCCCGAAGGTGGTGACGGCGGCGGTGAGCTGGTGGCGTCCGGCACGCCGGAGGACATCGTCCGCGAAAAACGCAGCTATACCGGGCAGTTCCTGAGGGACTTGCTGGAGCGGCGCCCCGGAGGCAAGCGCGAAGCGGCGGAGTGATGGCAAAGAACGGTCTCATCACGGTCCAAAGCCGCTTCGGCGTGGCCGAAACGATCGATCGCCTGGTCGGGACTGTGGAACGTGCAGGATTGCTGGTCTTCGCCCGCATTGACCACGCCGCCGGTGCGCGCATTGTCGAAGCTTCCCTGCGTCCGACCCAGCTTCTGATTTTTGGCAACCCGAAAGGCGGCACGCCGCTGATGCAGGACCGGCAGCTTGCCGGCATCGATCTGCCGGTCAAGGCACTAGCTTGGGAGGACGAGCAAGGCAAGGTCTGGCTCTCCTACAATGACGCGCACTGGCTCGCTGAGCGCCACGGCTTGGGCGACGCCAGTCGCAATGCCGTCGCCGCGATAGCGGCCGGTATGGACAAGGTGATTGCGGCCGCTGCCGGCGCGGGCCAGTTTTGATCATGAGAGCCGCTCGGGCCGATGATCTCCCCATGGTGATCTCGCTCACCACCGACGCCTACGCGCCCTACACTGCCCTGTTCGGAGCGCCGCCGATCCCCGTCACCGAGGACTATGCGCCGCGCATAGAACGCGGCGAGGTCTGGCTTTCGGAGCAGGACGGACAGCCGGCCGGGTTGATCGTTCTCGAACGACATGCGGACCATACAATGATCTTCAGCGTCGCCGTTGCGCCCGCCTTTCAGGGCAAGGGTTTCGGCATCGGGCTGCTCGACTGGGCCGAGCAACAGACGCGCTTGTGGAGCTTGCCGGAAATCCGACTCTACACCAATGCCAGAATGGAACGGAACGTTTCGTTGTATAAGGCCTACGGCTTTCGCGAAACGGGTCGCCGGCCCAATCCATATCGGCCAGGATGGACGATCGTCGACATGGCGAAAGCCGTCGAGACGACCGCCATCGCGTGATCCTTTTCTGCAAACCGGGAGGACGACCATGACTCAATCAGGAACAATCCGCGCCGGCATGGGCGGCTGGACCTTCGAGCCGTGGGACACGTCCTTCTACCCGGACAAATTGTCGAAGGCCAAGCAACTGCATTATGCCAGCCGGCAGGTGCTCACTATCGAGGTCAACGGCACCTATTATTCGAGCTTCAAGGAGCCGACCTTCGTCAAATGGGCCAACGAGGCGCCGGATGGTTTCGTCTATTCGCTGAAGGGCAACCGCTTCGTCACCAACCGCCGCGTGCTCGGCGAGGCCGGGGAATCGATCATGCGCTTCCTCGGGTCGGGCGTCGCGGCACTTGGCGACAAGCTCGGGCCGATCCTGTGGCAGTTCGCGCCGACCAAGAAATTCGACCCGGACGATTTCGAGGCCTTCCTCAAGCTGTTGCCGGAAAAGCAGGACGGCGTTGCGCTTCGCCACGCGGTCGAGGTGCGCAACGACAGCTTCATCGTGCCGGAGTTCGCCGCCTTGGCGCGAAAGCACAAGGCCGCCATCGTCTATGCCGACCACGCCAAATATCCGGGGATTGCCGACGTTACCGGCGATTTCATCTATGCGCGGCTGCAGACCGGCAGCGACGACAATCCCGATTGCTACACGCCAAAGGCGCTCGACGAATGGGCGGCGCGCGCAAAAACCTGGGCGGAAGGCAAGGTGCCGGCCGACCTGTCGCGCGCCGATCCTTCAACCGACGCCCCGGTCAAGCCACGCGACGTGTTCGTCTACTTCATCACAGAGGGCAAGGTCCGCGCTCCATTCGGCGCCATCGCGCTGATGAAGCGGGTCGCAGGCTGACGCCCCGCTGTCGGTGGTCCGCCTGGCTTGGTCCTAAACTACCGGCTATGCGGCGCGTTCGTCCGGACGCCGATCAACCCTGACGATCTCGTTAAAGGCATCGAGATCGACATAGAAGACCTTGGTGATCTCCGCGATGAGTTCGTCGTGGTCATACCCCTGCGATTTCAGAATGTTGATGGCTGTCAGGATATCGACGCGCTCCGTGAGCCGTCGTTTCTGGTAGTCCTCGACATAGCGCTCCATCGTCTGGCCCTGGCTCCCAAGCACCCGAAATGTTGGACGACAACAGATCGCTGGAAGGGCTTGCGCGCAAGCGTGCGGACGCAGCCGCGCCTTCCCCTGATCTGCCAAGTTGAAACTGCTACGGAAAGCGGCCGACTCACCAAGGCCAAGCAAAATCTAGCACGCAATCTGCAGCGCGCCAGAGTTGCAAAGTAATGGAATCAATAAGAATTCAGACAGTCAGGAATTTGCGGACGTCCGCCCGGTCGAGATCCTCGGCGGGGCCGGTATGGACGATCTGTCCGCGGTCCATGATGTTGACCTCGTCGGCCAATTCCCGGCAGAAGTCGAGATATTGTTCGACCAGAAGCACGGCGATACCGGCCTGGTCGCGCAGATACCGGATGGCGCGGCCGATGTCCTTGATGATCGACGGCTGGATGCCTTCGGTCGGCTCGTCGAGCACCAGCAGCTTCGGCCGCATCACCAGCGCCCTGCCGATGGCAAGCTGCTGCTGCTGGCCGCCGGAAAGATCGCCGCCGCGGCGCGCGAGCATCTGCTTCAGCACCGGAAACAATTCGAAGACGTGACCGGGAATGTTGCGATCGGCGCGCTTCAACGGCGCAAAACCCGATTCGAGGTTTTCCCGCACCGTAAGCAGCGGAAATATCTCCCTGCCCTGCGGCACGAATGCGATGCCCGACCGGGCGCGATCATACGCCGCGCTCCGGTCGAGCGCCTTCCCCTCGAAGGCAACGCTTCCGCTCGTCAGCCGGTGATGGCCGACGATCGATCTCATCAAACTGGTCTTGCCGACGCCGTTGCGGCCGAGCACGCAGGTGATCTTGCCGGCGCCGGCCTTCAGCGAGACGCCGCGCAGCGCCTGGGCAGCGCCGTAGTGCAGCGTGGCATTGGAGACTTCGAGCATGGTCAGCGCTTTCTCCAACGCCTGAAGAACGAAAGGTCGAAATGATGGAACGGAACGCGCCAGACCATGTTCATCTCCCCAGATAGACTTCGACGACGCGCTCGTCGGCCGAAACGAAGTCGAGGCTGCCCTCGGAAAGCACCGAGCCTTCGTGCAGGCAGGTAACCTTGACGCCGAGCTCGCGCACGAAATGCATGTCGTGCTCGACGACGATGACAGAATGGTCGCGCGCGATATCCCGGAGCAGCCGCGCGGTTTCCTCGGTCTCGGCGTCGGTCATGCCGGCAACCGGTTCGTCGACCAGCAGCAGCTTCGGATCCTGCGCCAGAAGCATGCCGATCTCGAGCCATTGCTTTTGGCCGTGGCTCAGATTGGCGGCGAGTTCGTCACGCTTGTCGCCAAGCCGGATGATGCCGAGGATGTCGTCGATCTGCCGCACGTCCGCGGCCGAGCGACGATGGAACAGTGCCGGGAAGATCGAGCGCGGGCCTTTCAGCGCCAGCATCAGATTGTCCTCGATCGTGTGGCTTTCGAAGACGGTCGGCTTCTGGAATTTACGGCCGATGCCCATCATGGCGATTTCGGCCTCGTCGTGTTTGGTTAGGTCGACCTCACCGTTGAAGAAAACTTCACCCGCGTCGGGCCGCGTCTTGCCGGTGACGATGTCCATCATCGTCGTCTTTCCGGCGCCGTTGGGGCCGATGATCGCCCGCATCTCGCCCTTGTCGAGCACCAGCGAAAGGTTGTTGATGGCGCGAAACCCGTCGAAGGAAACTGACACGCCGTCGAGATAGAGGATGGTGTTGCTCTTCGACATCAGGCCATCACTCCGCCGGCTGCGGTTCGGCGCCGGAGGCCGACCAGTCGCCCGGCCTTCTCGCCGCCGAGCGGTCGGTTTTCGGCGGCACCGGCGCATCGGGATCGATGCCGGCTTCTTCGGCAACCGAGGCCGCCCGCAGCGCCTTGGCGTTGCCGCGCCAGGAATCCCACATGCCGATGATGCCCTTGGGCAGGAACAGCGTGACGGCGACAAACAGTCCGCCCAGCGCAAACAGCCAGAATTCAGGCAGCACGCCGGTGAACCAGGATTTACCGGCATTGACAAGAAGCGCGCCGATGATCGGCCCGACGATGGTGCCGCGCCCGCCGACGGCCGCCCACACCACCACCTCGATCGAATTGGACGGCTCGAATTCGCCAGGGTTGATGATGCCGACCTGCGGCACGTAAAGCGCACCGGCGATGCCGGCCATCACCGCCGACACGGTGAAGGCGAACAATTTGACGTTCTCCGCCCGCCAGCCGAGAAAGCGTGTGCGGCTTTCGGCGTCGCGCACCGCCATCAAAAGCTTGCCGTACTTGGAACCGACGATTGCCCAGGTGACGAAGACGGCAAACGCCAGCATGACGGCGCTGGCCGCGAACAGCGCCGACCGCGTCATGTCGGCCTGCACGTTGAACCCTAGAATGTCCTTGAAATCGGTCAGGCCGTTATTGCCGCCGAAACCCATGTCGTTGCGGAAAAAGGCAAGCAGCAGCGCATAGGTCATCGCCTGGGTGATGATCGACAGATAGACGCCGGTGACGCGGCTGCGGAAGGCAAACCAGCCGAAGACGAAGGCGAGCAGGCCGGGCACCGCAAGCACCATGACCGCGGCAAACCAGAAGTGGTCGAAGCCATACCAGAACCATGGCAATTCCTTGTAGTTAAGGAACACCATGAAATCCGGCAGCAGCGGATTGCCGTAGACGCCGCGCGAGCCGATCTGGCGCATCAGATACATGCCCATCGCATAGCCGCCGAGTGCGAAGAAGGCGCCGTGGCCGAGCGAGAGGATGCCGCAATAGCCCCAGACGAGATCGAGCGCCAAGGCGAGCAGTGCATAGCAGAGGTATTTGCCGGTGAGCGCGACGATATAGGACGGCACGTAAAACGCACTTGTCGGCGAGACCGCAAGATTGAGCAGCGGCACGACGATTGCAACCGCCAGCAGGATGAAGATGGTGATGGCGACGCGGCGGTCGGCGCCGGCGGCAAAGAAGCGTCCCGTGATCATGCTTCCACCGACCTGCCCTTTAGCGCGAACAGACCGCGCGGGCGTTTCTGGATGAACAGGATGATCAGCACCAGGACGACGATCTTGCCGAGCACTGCTCCGGCATAAGGTTCGAGGAACTTGTTGACGATGCCGAGCGAGAAAGCGCCGACCAGCGTGCCCCAAAGATTGCCGACGCCGCCGAAAACGACGACCATGAAGCTGTCGATGATGTAGCCGCGGCCGAGATTGGGCGAGACGTTGTCGATCTGGCTGAGCGCGACACCGGCGATGCCGGCAATGCCGGAGCCGAGTGCAAACGTTAGCGCATCGACCCAAGGCGTCCTGATGCCCATCGAGGCAGCCATGCGGCGATTGGCGGTGACGGCACGCATCTGCAGCCCCCAGGGCGTGCGTTTCATCACGTAGAGCAGCACCGCGAACACGCCGAGCGCGAATACCAGGATCCAGAGCCGGTTCCAGGTCACGGCAAGCTGGCCGATATTGAACGAGCCGGACATCCATGACGGGTTGCCTACCTCCTGGTTGGTCGGCCCGAAGATGGTGCGTACGGCCTGCTGCAGGATCAGCGACACACCCCATGTCGCCAGCAGGGTTTCCAGCGGCCGACCGTAGAGATAGCGGATCAGCCCGCGCTCGATGACAAGGCCGACGAGCGCCGCCACCAGGAAGGCCAGCGGCAGGGCGATGACCAGCGACCAGTCGAACAGGCCGGGAAAGGAATTGCGAATAACCTCCTGCACGACGAAGGTCGTGTAGGCGCCGAGCATGACCATCTCGCCATGCGCCATGTTGATGACGCCCATGACGCCGAAGGTGATGGCAAGGCCAATCGCCGCCAGCAGCAGCACCGATCCGAGCGATATGCCGTACCAGATGTTCTGGCCGGCATCCCACAGCGCCAGCGTCGAATTGATGTCGGCGATCGCCGCGGTCGCCGCGTCCTTCACCGCACCTTCGGAACTGGCCTCTACCGACGTGAGCAGCGACACCGCATCGCGGTCGCCGCGCGCACTGATGAGCGCGATTGCGCCCAGTTTGTCGGCCTCCGGCCTGTCGGAAACGAGAATCGACGCGGCGCGGGCCTGTTCTAGCAGCGCCTTGACGCTTGCCACGCTCTCATTGGCGATCACGGTGTCGAGCGGCTCGATGTTTGCCGCGTCCGGCGTCTTGAACATTGTGTCGGCGGCGGTAATGCGCACGGCCGGGTCCTTGGAGCCGAGCGTCAGCGTGCCCAACGCATCGCGAATGACGCGGCGCAGCGTGTTGTTGACCTTGATCTTGGTGATGTCGGCCTTTGCAGCTTCGCCCGATCCTTCGCCGGTAAGCGCATCGAGCAGCTCGATGCCGTCGCCGCTCTCCTTGCCGACAAAAACCAGTGAATCGGCCTTGCGCACGTAAAGGCTGCCCTCCGCAAGCGCGGCAAGCGGCCGTTCTACGGCCGGATCGCCGGAAGCCGCAAGCTCCCGCACCACGGCTTCTATCGCCGGAAAATTGGCGGCGGTGGCGAATTTGGCGATGACGACGCGCAGATCTGCTTCGCTGGCGTTCGACGGCAGCAGCGTCCCCAGGAGAAGGAGCAGCATCAGGCCAATCGCGCGGATCAGGATCATTGGTTTCTGGTGGCTCTTGAAGATTGAATGTTGCCTCCGGGCAGGCTGGAGGAGGAGCCTGCCCGGAGGCTTGCGGGTCTGGGAGGACAGACCGGGAGGATCAGTTGGTTCCCTTGCCGCCGCATTTGCCGGTGGCAACGTTGAAGTTGCCGCAGGACAGAGGCGCGCGCCAATCGGAGATCAGGTCCTTGGAGTCAGGCAGATAGTCGGACCACTCGTCGCCCATCACCAGGCCGGGCGTCTGCGAAACGGTTTCGAACTGGCCGTCGGCCTGGATTTCGCCGATCAGCACCGGCTTGGTGATGTGATGGTTCGGCATCATCGTCGAATAACCGCCGGTCAGGTTCGGCACCGAGACGCCGACCATGGCGTCGATTACCTTGTCCGGATCGGTGGTGCCGGCCTTCTCGACCGCCTTCACCCACATGTTGAAGCCGATATAATGGGCTTCCATCGGGTCGTTGGTGGTGCGCTTGTCGTTCTTGATGAATTTGTGCCAGTCGGCGATGAACTTCGCGTTCTCGGGCGTGTCGACGCTCTCGAAATAGTTCCAGGCGGCGAGATGGCCGACCAGCGGCGCAGTGTCCAGACCGGCAAGCTCTTCCTCGCCGACCGAGAAGGCCATGACCGGGATGTCCTCGGCCTTGATGCCCTGGTTGCCGAGCTCCTTGTAGAACGGCACGTTGGCGTCGCCATTGACGGTCGAGACCACGGCGGTCTTCTTGCCGGCCGAGCCGAACTTCTTGATCGCCGAAACTTCGGTCTGCCAGTCGGAGAAGCCGAACGGCGTGTAGTTGACCATGATGTCTTCCGCAGCGACGCCCTTGGCCTTCAGATAGGCCTCGAGGATTTTGTTGGTGGTGCGCGGGTAGACGTAGTCGGTGCCTTCGAGAACCCAGCGCTTCACCGAATCGCCGTCCTCGCTCATCAGATAGTCGACCGCGGGAATGGCTTGCTGGTTGGGCGCCGCACCGGTGTAGAACACGTTGCGTTCGCTCTCCTCGCCCTCATACTGGACGGGATAGAAAAGGATGTTGTCGAGTTCGCTGAACACCGGCAGCACCGATTTGCGCGACACCGAGGTCCAGCAGCCGAACACCGCCGCGACCTTGTCCTTGGAGATCAGCTCGCGCGCCTTTTCGGCGAACAGCGGCCAGTTGGAAGCCGGATCGACGACCACCGCCTCGAGCTTCTTGCCGAGCAGGCCACCCTTGGCATTCTGCTCTTCGATGAGCATCAGCATGGCGTCCTTCAGCGTCGTCTCCGAGATCGCCATGGTTCCCGACAGCGAATGGAGGATGCCGACCTTGATGGTGTCGTCGGCCGCCTTGGCGGGAACGCTCATCAGCAGGCCGGCGGTGACCACGCCGGCCGAAAACATTTTTGTTATTGTCGAGAAACTGCCCCTCATACTTTTAAACTCCCAAGCTGGTTAACTGCATCGGAACAGACCATGCAACGGCTGTGCCAATCACCGGCGAAAGATCGGAGGGTTTGAGATTTCCCAGCCCTGTCAGTCGGTTAATGTATTAGCCGCAGGAGATGAACCTCGCCTGCCAGGTTTGAAATGAGAAAAGATCACTCGTATCAGCCTAAGTTTTACTCATATACAGGCCAATGCCCGAATTTTGAGCAGCATCATATGAGCGCTGGCGAGGATTGCAGCGCCGCAGCGAAATGGGGCAAGTTCGAACCCTTAAACGAGCGACGCCATGGCCTTCCGAACGTCTTGCATTTTCATCACCATGCTTCTGCTGGCGACGACGACCGTAGCGCGCGCCGGCTTCAGCGACGGCAAGCTGCCGGACGGCTCCTATCATTGCGAAGTCTATCTGCTGGGCATGTTCCTCAGCCTCGGCGACATTACCATCAAGGGAAACGTCTATAGCGGTCCGGTTAGCTTCGGCACCGCGCCGCAGAGTTATAACTACCAGATGGATGCAGACGGGGTGATTACCTGGCTGGGTCCGCTGGGCGGCTACACCAGCGGTGGCAACTCGATCTCGCTTACGCAAGCGACGCTGGAAAGCGGAACCACCCCGTCCTTCGACATCATCATGAAGCAGCCAGACGGCGCCTTTACCGCCTCGACCTGCACGAAGCGTTGAAAAGGAACCTGGCGAGGTTCCGTACTCCGAAGTAGAAGCCGCCTAGCTCTCCGCCGCCATGTCGAGCGCCAGCCGGGTCATATCGGTGAAAAGCCCCTGGCGTTCGGAATAGTCGGTCTGCTCGCCGGTTGCCACATTGTCGACGACGGTCAGGATGGACAGCGCCCGGGCGCCGAAATCGGCCGCAATGCGGTAGAGTGCGCTGGTTTCCATATCCACGGCGAGCGCCCCCTGTGCCTGTGCTTCGGCAAAGCGTTCGCGCCCCAGCGGATGATAAAAAATATCGCTGCAGATCGTCAGTCCGGCCCGATGGTCGATGCCGAGTTCCGAAGCGCGGGCCAACGCCTGGGCCAACAATGCAGGATCGGGGCCGGCATCGGCACGATAGAGACCAAAAACCTGGCCGCTCTCCGCATTTTCGCCGCGCACCGATTGTGCGATCACCAGGCTGCGCAGCGCCATCTCGGCGGTCAGGCCACCGCAGGTGCCGGTGCGGATCAACGTTTTCGCACCGTAGAAGTCCAGCAGCTCGTGCACGTAGACCAGGAATGACGGGACGCCGATGCCGGTGGACTGGATGCTGACAGGCTTGCCGCGAAACAACCCGGTAAAGCCGAGCGCGCCGCGGCGGCGGTTGACGCAGCGCGGCGCTTCCAGAAAGGTCTCCGCCATCCATTCAGCGCGCTGCGGGTCGCCCGGCAGCAGCACCGTGCTTGCGTAGTCGCCTTTGCTAGCCTCGTTGTGTGGCGTCACGGCATGCTTTCCAAAACCCGTCGCCCGTTTCGCCTGTAATCATGGCAGTCTCACGACATTGCGCAAGCGGAGCGTTGGAAGGGTCAGGATTCCAGCATGTCCTTTACGATCGTGGCCAATTGCTTGAGCGAAAACGGCTTCGGCAAGAAGCCGAAATGCGCGTCGGCCGGCAAGTTCTTGGCGAACGCGTCTTCGGCATAGCCGGACACGAAGATAAACTTGATGTCGGGCTGCCGTTTGCGCAATTCGCCAAGCAGCGTCGGGCCATCCATTTCCGGCATCACCACGTCCGACACCACGACGTCGACCTTGCCGCCGAGCGCTTCGTAGACTTCAAGCGCCTCGACGCCCGACGACGCCTCGTGGACGGTGTAGCCGCGCGATTTCAGCGCCCGCATGCCGCCCATGCGCACGGCGTCCTCGTCTTCAACCAGCAGCACCGTGGCCGAGCCCGACAGATCCTTGGCTGAGTCGGTGATCTTGGCAGGGGCGGCCGGCACTTCTCCAGCCTCGCCCGCCTTCCTTGCCTCCGCAATGTGCCGCGGCAGGAAGATGCGGAACACGGATCCCTTGCCGACTTCGGAATCGCAGAAGATGAAGCCGCCTGTCTGCTTGATGATGCCATAGACCATGGACAGGCCGAGTCCGGTTCCCTTGCCAACCTCCTTTGTCGTGAAGAAGGGCTCGAAGATCTTTTTCAGCACATCAGGCGCGATGCCGCTGCCGCTGTCCTCGACCTCGACCAGCACATAGTCGGCCGGAGTAAGTTCGCGGTAGGAAAAGGTCTTGCACTCTCCGGCGCTGACGTTGCGGGTGCGCACCGTGAGGTCGCCGCCGGCCGGCATCGCATCGCGCGCATTGACCACCAGATTGACCACCACTTGCTCGAACTGCCCGATATCGACCCTGACCGGCCACAGGTCGCGGCCATGGTCGATCTTGAGCTTGATATCGTTGCCGACCAGCCGGGCAAGCAGCATTCTGAGATCGGCGAGCACGTCGGTCAGGTTGAGCACCTCCGGCCGCAGCGTCTGCTTGCGCGAGAAGGCCAGCAACTGCCGCACCAGCGAGGCCGCCCGGTTGGCATTCTGCTTGATGTTCATGATGTCCGGGAATGACGGATCGGACGGCCGGTGGTTGGTCAACAGCAGGTCCGAGGCCATGATGATGGCGGTCAGCACATTGTTGAAATCATGCGCGATGCCGCCGGCGAGTTGGCCGACCGCCTGCATCTTCTGGCTCTGCGCCATCTGGCCCTCGAGGGCCTTTTGCTCAGTGGTCTCGACGGCATAGACGATGGCCGATTCCTCGGCGCCCTCGCCACCGGTACCGTCTGCGACCGCGTTGACGTAGAAGCGTATGTGACGCTCCTCATTGCCGGGCAGCACCGTATCGATCGGCTCGATGTCAGCCTGTTGCTGGCGTGCCTTTTCGAAGGCCGCGGCGAAAGCCGGCCGGTCGCGCTCGTGGATCACCGTATCCAGCCGCACACGCCGATCGACCGCGTCGCGGTCGACGACCGAGGAAAACAGCGACAGGAATGGCGCATTGGTGCGCAGGATGCGGCCGGCATGGTCGACGCCGGCTATCGCCATCGGCGTCGAGTTGAAGAACCGCGTGAAGCGTATTTCCGATGCGCGGAGGTCGGCCGAAGCGTCCTCGCCTTGCGTCCGGTTGAGCACGATGGTGCGAGTCGGGCCGTTGAGACCCTCTCGGCTGGCCGAGACACGATGCATGAAGCGCACCGGCAGCGCCTCGCCGGTCATTGTTGTCAGATCGAGGTCGATAACGGCATTGCGCGTGGTACCAGCGTCGGCCTTGACCGACCGGACCAGCGCCATGCCGTCGCCGGCGACGATCTCCGGCAGCGTGATGGCGCCGGGAGTGAAGCTGGCCAGGTCGATGCCCAGCCACTCCGCAAGGGTCGCGTTGATATAGGTTACGCGGCCTTCCTGGTCGGCCGAAAAGAAACCGGCCGGCGCATGGTCGAGGTGATCGATCGCCTTTTGCAGGTCGAGAAAGAACCGCTCCTGCTCGGCCCGTTCCCGCGAGATGTCGGCAAGCTGCCAGGCAAGCATGGGCAGCCGCTGGCCGGGAACGCTGAAGGCGCGGGCCCGAACGCGGTACCAGCGAGCGCCGGGTTCGGCGCCTGGCCGAATGGACTGCGCGAGCCGAAACTCGCCGTCGCCAGGCTGGCCGTCACGCAGGCCTGACGCCAGCCGGTATATGGTCACCGAGGCCTCGGGAACGTCTGAAAGCAAACCTTCGACGGTCTTGAGGTCGGCGGCCGACTCGGCACCCGTCATATCGGCATAGGTCCGGTTGGCGTAGATGATACGGCCTTTGGTGTCGGTGACCAGGAGACCTTGCGACATCGAATCGACGAAAGCTTTCGACAGTTCGTCGCTTGTCGAGCGCGGCGTGATGTGCACGAAGCCGATCGCAGTGGCGAATAGAAAGCCGACGCCGATCATCGCCAGCACGCCAAGCATGCCAAGCAGGAATGGATCGCCAAGGCGCTCGCGGAAAAGGCCGAAGACGATCGCTGCCCCAGTCAGGACGACGATGAAGACGATAAGCCGGGTGACCGCTCCCGGTCGCGTGTTCTGGTCGACGATAGGTACCGGATAGAAATCGCCGCGCGCTTCCTTGGCCATGTGCCCCCTGCTCGTGAATTCCGGTGTCGGTTGAATCATATTCTCAGGGTTGGGAAAAGGCCCGGCTGCAGATGTCCGCTAAAAATGACGCCGTTCGGCTCCCGGCGTTTCAAGCTGTTCACGAAGCGTGAAAGGCAACTTGCGGTGGCCAGCCGCAACAGTCTAGTGTCGCTTCTCTTCGAAAGCTGATTTTGGGGGAACCAATGCTGCAATGGCTGGATGGCGTGGCGGGTCCTGGTTATGCCGCAGCAATCCTATGGACGTTTGCAGTACTTGTCCTTCTGCTCATCATTCTTCTTATCATCAGGCTGATCCGCAGCCTGACGTTCGGGACATTCGTCGCCGGCGGCAGGAACCGCAAGACGCGGCTGGCTGTCATGGATGCCACAGCGGTCGACAGTCACCGGCGGCTGGTGCTGGTGCGCCGTGACGATATCGAGCACCTGCTATTGATCGGTGGTCCGACCGACGTCGTCGTCGAGCGCGACATCAGGCTCTCGGCGTTGCGGCGCCCGGCATTGACCGGAGACAACGGCCACCAGCCGGCAGCAAGGTCTGCTTCGACCACAGCCGCGCCGGTGAGGCAAGCGCCACCGCAGCCGGCAAGCGTAACCGCGACCCCTGTCCGAGCCCGCCAGACGGCGACGATGCCGGCAACAATGCCGGCGCCGGCGCCGAAACCGGCATCGAACGTCACGCCGTTGCCAAGTTATGGATCCGTCAACGCCAGTGCCTCGCGGCATGCGCAGCCGCCGGCAAGACAGGACTCCCCGGCAAGATACGAGCCGCCGGCACAGCACGAGTCGATTGACGATGCGCTGATGAAGGAGCTGGAGGTTTCCCTCGACGAGCCACGCTTCAGCCAAACGCCGAGCAAGCCGGTGGCGAAGGCATCACCCTCTCTCGACGACGAGATGACGAAGCTCCTCGGCGAGTTGTCCAATCAGAAAAGATAGGCCGATAGCGAACCGCCAATGAAAATGGCCGGAAAACCGGCCATTGTGAACGCTTTACCGATGCCGCTGTTTTTCCCGGCGACTCAGTCGTCGCGGTAGACCTTCTCGCGCCGCTCATGGCGCTCCTGTGCCTCGATCGACAAGGTGGCGATCGGGCGCGCGTCGAGCCGCTTCAGCGCGATCGGCTCGCCCGTCTCCTCGCAATAACCGTAAGTGCCTTCGTCAAGGCGCTGGAGGGCCGAATCGATCTTGGAGATGAGTTTTCGCTGGCGATCGCGGGCGCGAAGTTCGATGGCGCGGTCGGTTTCGGAGGAGGCGCGATCGGCGAGGTCGGGGTGGTTGGCGTTTTCCTGCTGCAGGATTTCGAGAGTTTCGCGCGCTTCGCGCAAGATGTCGTTCTTCCAGGTGACGAGCTTCATGCGAAAGTAGGATTTCTGCCGCTCGTTCATGAACGGCTCGTCTTCGGAGGGTACGTAATCGGCGGTAACGATGTCGTTCATTCGACTCACCCAACAAACCCCAAATTTGGCGCCTATATATTCGCGGACCGAAAGCTGCACAAGGTCAATCGACGACAGTTTCACGCAATTGTTAGTCTCGGACAAAACGGCGTCGGCGATGCCCTTTTTGCGAAGAATACGACCGAATCCGTACATGATTCGCTATGCTTGAGGGGCGCTTGCCATTGCGCACGGAGCTCTTCTGATGGCAAATCCTGCGGCGTGCTGACGGGTTCGGTGCCCGGCACAACGGGGATCCGGTGACCAGACTTTACCTGCTGAGGCATGCGAAGGCCGGCTGGGCGCTGCCTGGCGTGGCTGACTTCGACCGCCCGCTCGATCCATCCGGCTTCGCCGATGCCGAAGCGATGGGCGTCCTGATGCGTTCCCGCAAATACGCACCGGCCCTCACCCTTTGCTCAAGCGCCAAGCGCGCCCGCCAGACGCTGGAAAGCCTGGCTGGCCACACGGACACGGGCCGGGTGCTGTTCTGTGACACCCTCTACAGCGACGATGCCGCCGCGTACCTCACTGCCATCCGGCAGAATGGCGGGCTGGATGCCTTGCTCGTCATCGGCCACAATCCGATGATTGAGGATCTCGCCATGGCGCTCTCAGGCGACGGCGACGAGACCGCGCGGGCCATGCTGAACCACGGCTTCCCGACCTCCGCACTTGCGGTGGTCCGGTTCAACGGCAGACTTGCCGAGGCTGCGCCAGGCACCGGCTATCTCGAAGCCTTCCTGACGCCTGCCGATATCTGAGGCCATTTAAAAGCCGCGCATCAAAGCCTATATCGGATCCTGGCCGGCCCGCGAGAACAGATTTGGCATCATCGCTGACGACTTTTACCGACGAGGCGAAGATTGCCTTGGATACGTTGTCAGGCCGCGCTGCCGGGCTTTTCGCTCCGTCGCTGCGTCTTGGCGTGACCGGACTGTCCCGCGCCGGCAAGACGGTGTTCATCTCGGCCCTTGTGCACAATCTCGTCCATGGCGGACGCTTGCCGCTGTTTGAGGCACAAAAATCGGGGCGCATCGCCCGGGCTTTTCTCGAAGAGCAGCCGGACGACGCGGTCCCACGCTTCCAGTACGAGGATCACATCGCGGCTCTTGTCGACGATCGCGTCTGGCCGGATTCGACGCGTGCGATTTCCGAACTGAGGCTCACCATCGAATACGAATCGGCCTCTGGCTGGAGCCGCATGTTTTCCGCCGGCAAATTGTCGGTCGACATCGTCGATTATCCCGGCGAATGGCTGCTCGACCTGCCGCTGCTCGGCAAGTCCTACGCCGATTTTTCGCGTGAGGCCTTCGAGATGGCCGTGTTGGCGGTGCGTGTCGACCTTTCGCGGGAATGGCGGGCGCTCTCCGATCCGGTCGACCCCAACGCCGAGGCCGACGAGATGACGGCGCGCCGTCTCGCTGAGAGCTTCGCGGCCTATCTCAAGGCCTGTAAACTCGACGAGCGGGCGCTTTCGACCTTGCCGCCCGGCCGCTTCCTGATGCCCGGCGATCTTGAAGGCTCGCCCGCTCTCACCTTCGCGCCGCTGCCGAATCTGGGCGGCCGGCGCGCCCGCTCGGGATCGCTGCAGGCTATGATGGAGCGGCGCTACGAGGCTTACAAGACGCATGTCGTCAAACCGTTTTTTCGCGAACACATCACGCGTCTCGACCGCCAGATCGTGCTGATCGACGCATTGCAGGCATTGAATGCCGGCCCCGGTGCGATGGCCGATCTAGAGCGCGCGGTCACCGAAATCCTGTCCTGTTTCCGGCCCGGCCGGGGCAATTTCCTGACCGACCTGTTTTCGAGGCGTATCGACCGTATATTGGTGGCCGCGACCAAGGCCGACCATCTGCACCACGAAAGCCACGACCGGCTGCAGGCGATCGTGCGGCGGCTAGCCGACCGAGCCGTGGCGCGGGCGAATTTCACCGGCGCCGACGTCAACGTCGTCGCTATGGCTGCCATGCGCGCGACCCGGGAAGGCACGGTCAAGCAGGGCCGCGAGACTTTGCCGGTCATTATCGGCATGCCGTTGCGCGGCGAAAAAATCGATGGCGAAACCTTTGACGGAAAGACAGAAACAGCCATATTTCCCGGTGACTTGCCGGAGAAAGTTGATGCGGTGTTCGATGTTTCCGAATCGACCCGCCGGCAGAACGATGACGACCCCGCGATCCGCTTCGTGCGCTTTCGCCCGCCGAAACTCGAGCGCACCGCCGAGGGCGTCACGCTGTCGCTGCCGCATATCAGGCTCGACCGCGCGCTGCAGTTCCTGATCGGAGATCATCTCGCATGAGTGCGCCCCGCAGACCGGCGGCCTTTCGCATCGAGCCGGAGCCCCAGCAGAAGGAAGATTCGACGGCTCACCATACTGCGTCCGGGGCCGCGCCGGCGCGAAAGCCGCGTACCGTGACGGCGGATCTTGCCGTGGTCACACCGGCGGAGATCGACGTCTTCGACGAGCCCGATATCGTCGCCGCCGAACCGCCGCCGGCGATTGCGCCGCGAAAACGTTCGCTGCTTGGCAGCCTGTTCTTCGGCGCGCTGGGCGTTCTGGTTTCGCTCGCCGTCGGCCTCTGGACCGACCAGCTGATTCGCGACCTGTTCGAGCGCGCCGAGTGGCTGGGCTGGCTGGCTGCCGCTATGGCCGCGATCGCCATCCTGGCGCTTCTGATCATCCTCGTGCGCGAATTCATGGCGATTGCCCGCCTTGCCGAGGTCGAAAAGTTGCAGAAGCGGGCGCTCGATGCAATTGCCCGTGACGATCCGAAGGCCGCCCGCGCCGTGGTCGACGAGTTGTCGGTCTTTGTCTCGGCCAAGCCTGAAACCGCGGCCGGCAGGCGCTCGCTGGCCGAATTGCGCGGCGAGATCATTGACGGCGGCAATCTGGTGCGCCTGGCCGAGACCGAGATACTCGGCCCGCTCGATGCCCGCGCCAGGGTGATGATCCTCGAAGCGGCGAAGCGCGTCTCCCTGGTGACCGCGGTCAGCCCCCGCGCGCTGGTCGACGTCGCTTATGTCGTGTTCGAAGCCGGCCGGTTGATTCGCCGGCTGTCGGAACTTTATGGCGGCCGCCCCGGCACGCTTGGCTTTTTTCGCCTGGCGCGCAGCGTTCTGGCCCATCTCGCGGTCACCGGGTCGATCGCCGTCGGCGACAGTTTCGTCCAGCAGATCGTCGGCCACGGCCTTGCCGCCCGGCTCTCGGCCAAGCTCGGCGAAGGCGTCGTCAACGGCATGATGACTGCGCGCATCGGCATTGCAGCGATGGAAACCGCAAGGCCCCTGCCCTTTTACGCGGTCAGGCGGCCCGGATTGGGCGATTTCCTCTCCGCGCTGACCTCCTTTGCAGCAAAGAAAGAAAAAGAAACATCCGCTTCCGGAACGTGACTATTGCCTTGGGGTGACAAAGCATTAACCAATCTTGTCCATGGTCGGAAGCGTCCAAACCAGTCTCTTTGTTGCCGGGTGTCGTCGATGAAAAGCGTTATTCTGTCCAGCGGGCTGCCCGTGGCGCTCGCGCTTGTCGCAACCGTCGGCATTGCCGGAAAGACCTCGGCGGCGGAACCGGACAAGCAGTTCTTTCGGTCGGTCGAAGGCAAATGGGTCGGCCCCGGGGAAATCGTTGCCGGCAAATACAAGGGCACGAAATTCACCTGCAGCTTCATCGGCTCGACGCCTGACGGCAAGGTCGGCATGTCGCTCGACGGCGGCTGTCGGGTAGGCATGTTCACCCAGCAGATGTCGGCAACGATCGAACACAAGGGCCGGCAGGGCTACAAGGGTAGCTTTATGGGCGGGGCCGCCGGCTCCGGCCTCGACATTATCGGCGGCAATGTCGTCGATGCGCACAAGGTGGTTTTCACCATCAATCGCAATCAGTTGCGCGGCGTGATGCAGGCGCTTGTCCCCGACGACAATTCGATGACAGTGACCGTTGCCGTGCGCGTCGACCAGCAGCTGGTCCCGGTCATCGGCATGAAGCTGAAGCGGATCGATGCAGTCGAGGTCGGCTCCATAACTCCGAACTGAGCTTTCAGCGTGAGAAGGGCGGCGGCCAAACGGCGCCGCCCTCTTTTGATTTGCAAATAAGTGCTCAGCCTTTGATCGCGGCAATCACCTCGTCATAGGCCTTGCAGGCCTCGGCTGCTGTCGTGCCGCCCTGATACTTGGTTGTCACCGCCTGAAAGGGCCGCGACTTGATCGTCGCTCGCCCTTCACTGGCCGAAGCCGGGTCCTTAGCGCCGGATTGCTGGAACAAGCAACGCGCGGGAGCCCATTATCCTGTTCAGTGCGCCTGCAATATCGCCTTCACAACGCGCCGGATTCGCACTGTTCGATCCGCCCCGAAGCCCCTATCTTGGCCGCTTGTTGCAAGAGAGCGGAACGGCAGGCATGGCGGCAGAGGCATCAAACGGCGATCTGATCCAGGTGGTGGCGCTGCTTGCCGCCGGCGTCGTTGCGGTGCCGATCTTCAGGCGTATCGGACTTGGCTCCATCCTCGGCTATTTGACGGCCGGCGTCGTGATCGGTCCGTTCGGGCTGCGCATTTTTTCCGAATCGGAAGCCATTCTTCATGTCGCCGAACTCGGCGTCGTCATGTTCCTGTTCATTATCGGGCTGGAGATGCAGCCGTCACGGCTATGGGGCATGCGCCGCGAGATCTTCGGGCTTGGCGCGCTGCAGGTCGGCGTCTGCGCGGTCCTGCTGACCGGCGTCGGCCTGGCGGGAGGTTTCCCGATCGCGCAATCCTTCGTCGCCGGCGCCGGTTTCGTACTCACCTCGACGGCAATCGTCATGCAATTGCTGGAAGAACGCGGCGACCTGGCCACGCCCAAGGGCCAGCGCATCGTCTCGGTCCTGCTGTTGGAAGACCTGGCCATCGTGCCGCTGCTGGCGCTGATCGCCTTCCTCGCGCCGGGCGGCGCCGACATGAGCCTGTCGGATCGGTTGACGGAGGTCGGCATCGGCCTTGCCGCGATCGTCGGGCTGGTGCTTGCAGGACGCTATCTGCTCAATCCGTTCTTCCGTATCCTGGCGGATGCGCGCGCCCGTGAGGTGATGACCGCAGCCGCCCTTCTGGTCGTGCTCGGGTCGGCGCTCGCCATGCAGCTTTCCGGCCTATCGATGGCGATGGGCGCCTTCCTGGCCGGCGTGCTTTTGTCGGAATCGACCTTCCGCCATCAGCTGGAGGCGGACATCGAACCGTTCCGTGGCATTCTGCTCGGACTGTTCTTCCTCGCCGTCGGCATGTCGCTCGACCTGCATGTGGTCGTCGTCAACTGGCAGCTCATTGCCATCTATGTCGTCGCCTACATGATGATGAAGGCGATCGGCATCCATATCGTCGCCCGCATTCTCAAAACCGGCCACCGGGAAGCGCTCGAGCGCGCGGTCTTCATGGCGCAAGGCGGCGAATTCGCCTTCGTCCTCTATTCCGCAGCGGCGGCTGTCGGTATCATCGATAGCCAGGCCAATGCGATGCTGACCGCCATCGTCATCATTTCCATGGTGCTGACGCCCTTAGCGATCATAGCATTGCGGTATCTGACGCCACGCGACGAGCAGTCGCTTGAAGGCGTCGATGTCGCCGAAGGCCTAACCGGCAGCGTGCTGATCATCGGCTTTGGCCGGTTCGGCCAGATCGCCAGCCAGCCGCTTTTGTTGCGCGGGATTGATGTGTCGATCATCGACAATGAGGTCGAGATGATCCAGGCGGCGGCCGATTTCGGCTTCAAGGTCTATTACGGCGACGGCACGCGGCTGGACATCCTGCGTGCCGCGGGAGCCGGGCGCGCACGCGCCGTGCTGATCTGCGTTGACAAGCCCGATGCCGCCGTGCGCATCGCCGAGCTCATCAAGGCGGAGTTTCCGTTGCTGACGGTGCTGGCGCGGGCTTTCGACCGCGGCACGGCATTGCAGCTCATTCGTGCCGGCGTCGACTATCAGCTCCGCGAGACGTTCGAATCGGCGCTTGTCTTCGGCGGCTCGACACTGGAAGCTCTCGGCGTCGATCCGGAAGAGGTCGCCGAGGTAGTCGAGGACGTCCGCCGCCGCGATGCTGCCCGTTTCGAACTTCAACAGGCAGAAGGCATCCGCGCCGGGCGGCGCTTCCTCAAAGGCAATATCGGCACCCCCATCCCGACGCCGCTCAGCACGCCACGGCGCGTGGGCCAGGCGCTCAACGAGGAGACGGCCGGCGTGCTGCAGAAATCCGAGCCGGCCGATTAAACGTTGGAAAGACGCGAATGATGAACGAACTGGACGAGCGCGCTGTCTCCATCACCAGATTCTGGCGCGACGCCGGGGAGGACGCGTGGTTCGAGAAGAACGACGCCTTTGATGCCGACTTCCGCACCCGGTTTCTCGATTTGCACTTTGCCGCCGCCCGCCGCGAATGCGACGGCTGGTCCGAACACGCCGAAGGGTCGCTGGCACTGATGATCCTGCTCGACCAGTTTCCGCGAAACTGCTTTCGCGCCACCGGCCACATGTACGCCACGGACCCGCTGGCGCGGCATTTCGCCGGGAAAGCGATCGCTGCCGGCCATGACCTGGCACTCGACGAAGAGCTCCGCGTTTTTCTCTATCTGCCCTATGAGCATTCGGAGGACCTCGCCGATCAGCTCAAATCGGTAGAGCTTACCGCCGCCAAAGCCCCGATCTATCTGAAATATGCGATCGAGCATCGCGACATCATCCAGCGCTTCGGCCGCTTTCCGCATCGAAACAGGATGCTTGGCCGCGAGACGACACCGGACGAACAAATGTTCCTCGACGGAGGTGGGTTCTCCGGCTGATTTCAGGCACCGATGGCGACAGCATCAGGTTTTCCACCAATCCCGGCCTGACGCCAGCCGTTCAATGCCCGATGTGTCGACGGCGGCCAGCCGCTCCGATACGCTCTTGCCGTCGACCACAAGCTCCGGCGCAATTTCTGCCAGCGGCGCCAGCACGAAGGCGCGCTCCAGCATGCGCGGATGCGGCACCTCCAGTCCGGTCTCGTGGATGATGCGGTCGCCGAACACCAGAATGTCGATATCGATCAGGCGTGGACCCCAGCGCTCCTCGCGCACCCGCTTCAGTTTTCGCTCGGCGTCGAGGCAAAGGTCGAGCAAAGCCCGTGGCGCGAGCGCGGTCGAGATTTCGGCCGCCGCGTTGAGGAAATCCGGCTGATCGAGCTTGCCCCAGGGCGGCGTGCGGTAGAGCGACGAAACGGCAACGACGCGCGTTCTCTCGTTGGCATCCAGAATGCCCAGTGCCGCAGCCATTGACTTCGCCGGATCACCGAGATTGCCACCAAGGCTGAGATAGACGGTGTTGTTGTTGTTACTATTCTGGCCAGACAACGGTCACCTCGACATGATCGAGCACACCCGGCACCGGGGCGTTCGGCTTGCGCACGGTGATCTCGGCCTTCTTGATCTGCGGAAACCGCGCCGTCAGCGCCCTCGCCACTTCGAGCGCCAGCGCTTCGATCAGAAAGCGCCGTTCGCCGGTAATGATCTTCTCGATGACCGCAAAGGCGATGCCGTAATTGACGGTGTCCTCAATGGAATCCTCGACCAGCGCCCGCCCGGGATCCACCATGAGTGCCGCATCGACATAAAAGCGCTGGCCGAGCGTCTCTTCTTCGTCCAGCACACCGTGCCGGGCAAAGAAGGCGCAGTTCTTCATGCGGATGACATACATGGCTCAGCTTTCCCCGATCTCACGTGCCAGCATAGCATCGGCGATGGCCAGCGCATCCACGTTGATTGCGACATCGTGGACGCGAAAGAGATGCGCGCCTTTGAGCCTCAGGATGACGCTGGTGGCCGCGGTCCCGGCGCCTCTTGCGGCTGCGTCGCGGCCGGTGACGGTGCCGATAAAGCGCTTTCGCGATGTGCCGGCCATCAGTGGAAAACCCAGCGCATGAAGCTCGGAAAACCGTGCCATCAGGTCAAGATTTTCCGCTGCCGTCTCCTTGGCAAAGCCGAAGCCCGGATCGAGCACGATATGATCGTCGGCAACACCGCTCCGCCGCGCGATTTCCAGCGACTTCCTGAGGAAGAAGAGCTGATCGGCAATCACGTCCGGCAGTTTCTGCCGGTCCCGTCCCGTGTGCATGACGACAAGGCCAGCGCCGGTTTCGGCCGCGACGCGGGCAATGCCCGGCTCGCGCTGCAGGCCCCAGACGTCATTGACGATATGCGCGCCGGCTTGGACGGCAAGCCGGGCCGTATCCTCGCGATAGGTATCGACCGAGATCAGCGTTCCGCCGGCCTTCACCAGCGCCTCGATGACGGGCAGTATGCGGGTTTGTTCCTCCTTTGCGGAGACCGCAGACGCCCCGGGACGTGTCGATTCTCCGCCGATGTCGATGACAGAGGCCCCCTCCTCGACCATGCGGCGCGCCTGGGCCACTGCTTTTTCCGGCGCATCGAACAGGCCGCCGTCGGAAAAACTGTCCGGCGTGATGTTGAGGATGCCGACGACCACGGCCTTGCCGCCAAGGTCGAGATGGCGTCCGTGCGCCAACTGCCATCGCCCTGTCATCATTGCCCATCAACCATGTTCGATCCCGCGGCGTGGCGGGGGATCAATTCCGTTGCGCCGAGGACGGCGGTAAAGCAAGGTGGGGAAAGAGGCAACACGATGAAACGATCCCTCCTTTGCGCCCTGATGCTCGCTCTGACCGCATTCCCGGCCGGCGCTGCAACTCTCGTCAAGACATATAGTTATTTCCCGATCGGCGGCAGGACGCTCGACGACATCGAGACCCAGCTGTCGAAACTCGGCCCTCAGGTGAAAAGCACCGGGTCGCGGCATCCGGGAGCTACCCAGATGGCGTTCACCACCCGCGTCAGCTATGCGCAAAAGCCGGGCTCGTGCTGGATTGCCGATGCTGTCGTCACCGTCAAGGTCAAGGTCATCCTTCCTGAGTGGCGCCGCCCGCGCAAAGCCGATGCCGGCGTCAGGCTGTTCTGGGATACGTTGTCCGCCGACATCAAGCGCCATGAGGAACGCCACGTCGAGATTGCCAAGAACCACGGCCGCGAACTAGAAGACGCCTTGAAGGCGAGCTACCCGGAAAAGACCTGCGAACTGGCAAAGGCCAAGGCCGCAAAAATCACTGCGGCCATGCTTGCCAAACACGACCAGGACCAGATGCGCTTCGATCGCGTCGAAAGCGCCAATTTCCAAAGCCGCATCCTGCGGCTTTTGCACTATCGCATCGAGCGCATTGAGAACGGCCGGCTCGCTCCCGGCTGAACTCCGCGTCGTCGGACAAAGCCAATTTTGCCGAAACATAGTGCCAGCTTCGGAAAACTTTCGAGCCGCTGTCGAAATCGGCCTATAGCGAACGACATATGCCAGGTTCGCAGGGATCAGCCTCCGGCAAACGCCAATCGGCGTACTAGATGCTTCCCAGCCCGTCGCGGACGTGTACGCAGGCATAATGGATGAACGGATATGGACCAGGCTGTCGACAAGCAAACGATGGTGGAAACCAACGCGCCGCTGAACGAAACCGAGAAAAACGCCATCATCGGCGGCGTGCTTTTGTCGATGCTGCTGGCGGCGCTCGACCAGACCATCGTCGCGCCGGCGATGCCGACGATGGCACGTCTGCTCGGGCATGCCGAATATCTGCCATGGATCGTGACCGGCTATCTTCTGACCGCGACCGCCGTGGCGCCGCTCTACGGCAAGATCTCCGATATTTATGGTCGCCGGCCGACCGTCTATGCTGCAATCCTGATCTTTCTCGCCGGCTCGCTGGTCAGCGCCACGGCCCCTAACATGCTGGTCCTGGTTGTCGGCCGGGCGATCCAGGGCGCCGGCGGCGGCGGTCTGTTCGCCCTGACGCAGACCGTGATCGGCGACCTCGTGCCGCCGCGCGAGCGGGCCCGATACGCCGCCTGGATCTCGGGCACATGGGCCGTCGCCAGCATCGCCGGGCCGCTGCTCGGCGGCACCTTCGCCGAACATCTGCATTGGTCGCTGATCTTCTGGATCAACATTCCGCTGGGCCTGCTGGCCATGGCGATCATCAACAACCCGCTCAAGAAGCTGCCGATCGCCGCAAAACATCACCGCATCGACGGCCTCGGCGCGCTGCTTCTGGTCGCGGCCACCTCGCTGCTGCTGCTTGCCTTGAACTGGGGCGGCAGCGAGTATCCGTGGCTGTCGCCTGAAATCCTTGGACTGCTCGCCTGCTCGGCGGTGTTCTGGAGCGCGTTCGCGCTGCGGCTCATGCGCGCGGCCGAACCGCTGATCTCGCTCGAAGTGCTCGGCAATCCGATCGTTCTCGCCGGCACATTGTCGATGTTCCTGCTGCAGGCCGCCAATGTCGGCTTGTCGGTCTATCTGCCGGTCTACCTGCAGTCGGTCGTCGGCCTGTCGGTCAGTCAATCGGGCACCGCATTGCTTGGGCTGATGCTCGGCACGGTGGCCGGTGCGACCTTCAGCGCGCGAATGATCCCGCGCTTTTTTCACTATAAACGCATTGCCATGATCGGAACTGTTTTCTCGATCCTGTGCCTCGGCGTGCTCAGCCTGGTCGCCGGGCATGCCTCACTGTTGCTCGTCGAGGTGTTGACGACCTGCGTAGGCCTGGGCACAGGCACGACCTTTCCGGTTGCCACCGTCTCGGTCCAGAACGCCGTCGATCGTATGCACCTTGGCGTGGCGACCGGCGTTCTCACCTTCCTGCGCTCGCTGGGCAGCGCGCTTGGCGTCGCTATGCTCGGTGCCGTCGCCCTTGGTTACGGGCTGCCGCTGGCCAGCGAAGGCACGCAGCCGGCCGGCCATATCGCCTCGGCCATGCCGTTCGTGATGATCTTTCTTGCCGCGGCCGCGATCTTGCTGTTGTCGCTCATCACGCTCTGGCTGATGCCGGAGAAAACGCTTCGCGGCCATGCCGAGGCTGTGGCCCCAACCCTGGCCGAATAGACCTGTCCGGCGAAATCCGGCGAGCTTCAGTCGACCACGCCGAGCTTCTTGTGCAGGCTGGTCGACGAGGTCGTATACTGGAATACGATGCGCTCGCCGGGGCTGATGATGCGCTTGGCTGCCTGCGCCATCAAGGCGACCTCGTGGAAGCCCGACAGGATCAGCTTCAGCTTGCCGGGGTACCAGTTGATGTCGCCGACGGCGAAGATGCCGGGAACCGACGTCTGGAATTTTTCGGTGTCGACCGGGATCAGGTTCTCGTGGAGGTTGAGCCCCCATTCGGCGATTGGGCCGAGCTTCATCGTCAGGCCGAAGAACGGCAGCATCCGCGTGCACGGCACTTCGACATCGCCCTCCGGCCCCTTGATCGTGGCCGAGACTAGCTGGCCGTCGCTGCCGGTCAGGCCAGTCACCTGTCCAACCTGGAATTCCAGCTGCTTCATCTCCTGCATGGCATACATCTTGTTGACACTGTCGGGCGCTGCGCGGAATTCGGGCCGCCGGTGCACCAGCGTCACGCTCTTGGCGACCGGCTGCAGGTTCAGCGTCCAATCGAGCGCCGAATCGCCGCCGCCGACGATGACGAGGTCATGGCCGCGAAAGTCCTCCATCCGGCGCACCGAGTAGAACACGCTCTTGCCTTCATAGGGTTCGATGCCTGGAATCGGCGGCCGCTTCGGCTGGAACGAACCGCCGCCGGCGGCAATCACCACAATTTTGGTTTCGAACACCTCGTTTTCGTCGGTAATGACGCGGAAGCTGCCGTCGTCCAGCCTTTCCAGGCTCGAAACCATGCGGCTATAGGTGAATTCGGGCTTGAACGGCGCGATCTGCTCAAGCAGCTTGTCGACCAGGCCTTGCGCCGAGATCGAGGGCCAAGCCGGAATGTCGTAGATCGGCTTTTCCGGGTAGAGTTCGGCGCATTGCCCGCCGGGCCGGTCGAGTATGTCGATCAGATGGCACTTCATGTCGAAGAGGCCGAGCTCGAATACGGCAAACAGGCCGACAGGCCCTGCCCCGACAATGAGTACGTCCGTCTTGGTGATAGCGGTCATGAAGCATGCGCCTTTATGGGAAAACGGCGCGACACTGCATGACCATTGGTCCGCTGCCAAGCGGCAGCCGCAAAAATCGGCTTCAGCCCTGGCGGGCCGGCACACGCACGACCAGCCCGTCGAGGGCGTCGCGCACCTTGATCTGGCATGACAGCCGCGAGTTCGGCTGGACCTCGTAGGCGAAATCCAGCATGTCCTCTTCCATGGCTTCCGGCTCGCCGACCTCCGCCGTCCAGGCTTCGTCGACATAAACATGGCAGGTCGCGCAGGCGCAGGCGCCGCCGCATTCCGCTTCTATTCCCGGCACCGCATTGCGGATCGCATTTTCCATGACGGTCGAGCCGTTTTCGGCATCCACGTCAAAATGCGTGCCGTCATGGGCGATGAAGGTCAGCTTGGTCATTTGTCACCTGAAGGGAGTCTGAGCCGACATAATCACTCTGCCGGACAAGTCAACTGCGGCGCCAAAGCGCCGCTGTGTGGCGTTTTGGGAATAAGCGCTACCGGCTGATGGCGGCGACGAAGTCGCGCACTTCTTCGATCAGCGAGCCAAGCCGCTTCAGCGTGCTGGCGTCTTCGGGCCGGCATTCGATCGCGCTGGCGCAATCGGCAATGGCGAAGGCGCCGACCCCGCGCGCCGAGCCTTTGAGCCCGTGTGCCAATAGCAGCCGCTGCCTGACATCCGCATCGACGATCTTGTCGCGCACCGACAGCGCCTGCTGCACGAACAGAGCCAGCACCTCCTGCTCGAGGCTCCGATCGCCCATCGTCTGGCGCGCAAGATGCGCCAGGTCGATCGGCCGCGCCCCGGCTGTCCCCGACACGTCGCCGCCGGGCATCGAGAAGGCAATGCCGTTTTCGCCACGTATCACTTTGAGACTCCGTTCTTCGACCGCCGCAAAAACTAGGCGTATCCGGTGGACAACGGGTTAATGATTGGCCCGGAAAAATGTCGCGATAACGGCGCCGGAATCACGGCTGTGTTAACCTTATATTTAAAGTTTTACGTATCGGGCGGAATGCATGTTTTCTTTACCCGGCTGTGTCATTACGATACGACAGGTCCATTTTCAGCCTCCTGCGCGGGACACGCTAGGCAGAATCAATAAGCAGAACCATAAGTCCCGCGGCAGCTTGTACAGGGTAGCGAAGGCATGGCGAAGAAACCAACGACGACAAGAACGCTCGACAGCGACGTAGCCAGGGAACTTGAAAAGGCACTTGATATCGATCTGAGCGGCGATGCCGGCGGCGACTTCGACATGGCTGCATCCATGGAAGATCTCGAAGCGCAAATATCGCAAGCCGCCGACGAGCTGGCGCGCGAAGGTCGCAGCCAGAACGAAGCGCCTGCCCCGGACCAGACCCAGAACGCGGCACCTGCCGCCAATCAAAGCCAGATCGCAAATCCCGCGCCAAAGGCCAAGCCGGCTGAGTTGCGTCCTGTCGCAACGCGCAATGGCTCGCAGCCGGCAGCTTTCTCGCCGGCCAACGACGATCGTCAAAAAGACTATAAGACGCTCCTGCACACCCTCAATCGGCGCGCCTCGAACACGATCTACTGGGTCGTGGCTTTCGTTTCGCTGGCCTGGATCGCCGGCGCTGGCGGCCTTGCGAACCTGTTGTTCGGACCTGGCATCTGGAACATCCGCACCTTCGATCAGTTTTTCGCCCGTCCGGAGCTGATCGGCCTGGCGGTCGCGGCAATCGTGCCCGTCATCCTGTTCTGGGCATTCGCAGTGATGATTCGCCGCGCTCAGGAGATGCGCCTTGCCGCGCAGTCGATGACCGAGGTGGCCTTCCGTCTGGCCGAGCCGGAAAATCTTGCCCAGGATCGCGTCATGATGATCGGCCAAGCGGTTCGCCGCGAGGTGGCAGCCATGGGCGAAGGCATCGAACGCACGCTTGCGCGTGCCGTCGAGCTCGAAACGCTGGTCCACAGCGAGGTGAACCAGATCGAGCGCTCCTATTCAGAGAACGAGTCCCGCATCCGCTCGCTGGTCGACGGGCTGGGCAGCGAGCGCGAAGCGGTCGTCACCCATGCCGAGCGCGTGCGCGCCTCGATCACCGGCGCCCACGAGACACTGAAAGACGAGATCAACGCCGCCAGCGATATCATTCGCGACAGCATTCTCAACGCCTCGACCAAGCTGTCGATGACGATCAACGAATCCGGCGACACGCTGATCGACAGGATCAACGGAAGCTCGATGTCGATCTTCGATTCGGTGGAAGGCCGGCTCGAATCGATCACCGATCGGCTGTCGACGTCGGGCGAGGCCTTCGCCAGCCTGCTCGACACCCGGATCGCCAAGCTGACGGACACCACCGATGGCCTGACGCGGTCACTGACCGACCTGCTCGACGACCGCACGAGCGGCATGGTGTCGCTGCTCGGCGGTGCCGCCCGCACACTCAATTCGGAATTCGAAGCCAGCCTCAACGGCATCGAGCGGACGCTTGCCGAACGTGGCCAGGCGCTGATCAGCGAGTTCCAGACCCGCGCCGAGGCGCTCGACACCGGCACGCAGAAGCTCAACGCCGCGCTGGAGGCTCGCGCACGCCAGATCAACGAGACGCTGGTCGAGCGCGCCCGCGAAATCGCCCACACCTTCCAGGATAGCAAGGAGACGCTGTCGGCGATGATCGATCAGGGCAAGACCCAGATCGGCGCCGACATGGCCGACATCATTTCATCGACCTCGACCATGCTTGAAGCCCGCGCCGGCGATTTCGCCGGGCGCATGGAAGCGGCGCGCCATGTCGTATCGCGTTCGTTCGATACGGACATCGAGCGGCTTGCCGATGCTCGCGCCGGCATCGAGGAAGCCGTCGAGAACCACAGCCGCAAGCTTTCCGAAAGCCGCGACCGGATGGCGGCGGCAATGCAGGCCGATCTGGCGAAGTTCGCCGAAGGTCGCGCCGAAATCGACGCAGCGGTGGCTAACCAGGTGCAGAAGCTAGCCGAAGGCCGCGGCCTGATCTCGCGCGCCCTTGAAGAGGATCTGCGCAAGGTCAATGAATCGCGCGCAGCGATCGACGCTTCGCTGGGCAGCCATCTCGAAAGCCTTGAAGAGGGTCGCAACAGGCTTGCCCAGGCCTTGAACGAAGACTCTGGAAAGCTCGTGCAAGCCCGCACGATAATTGATGAAATGGTTGCCGGGCATGTCGGCAAGCTCGCCGAAGGCCGCAGCATCCTTTCGCGCGCGCTCGAGGCCGACCTCGGCAAACTGGCAGAGAGTCGCGCCAGCATCGACGGCCTCGTCGCCGGTCAAGTCGAAAAGATCGCCGAGGGTCGCGCCATACTCGCCAGTGCGCTGGAAGCCGACATCGCCGGCATCAATGGCCTCATTGAGGCCCATTCGGCGAAATTGACGCAAGACCGCAGCGGGCTTTCCCAGTCACTCGATAACGACCTGTCCGACATCAGGAGCCTGATCGCCGATCATTCTGGCAGGCTCGCCGACGACCGCAGCCTGCTTTCGAAGACGCTTGAAGACGATCTTGCCAAGCTGGCCGAAAGCCGGTCGAGCATCGATGGGCTGGTTGCCGGCCAGGTCGAGAAGCTGGCCGAAGGCCGCGACATCCTCAAGCGCGCGCTTGAATCGGACCTAAACGCGATCAAGGGCGTCATCGCCAGCCAGTCTGAAAAGCTGGCGGAAGACCGTGGCCAGTTGTCGCGGGCACTGGAGAGCGACCTGGAGGCTGTGCGGGGCGTTGTCTCCGATCACATGAACAAGCTCGCCGAAGACCGTTCGACCCTTTCGAAGGCGCTCGAAGACGATCTCGCCAAATTGGCCGAAAGCCGCTCGAGCATCGATGTGATGGTTGCCGGCCAGGTCGAAAAGCTGGCAGAGGGCCGCGACATCCTCAAGCGTGCGCTCGAAGCCGATCTGAGCACCGTCAAGGGCGTCATCGCCAGCCAGTCCGAAAAGCTGGCGGAAGACCGTGGTCAGCTGTCGCGGGCACTGGAGACCGATCTCGAGACCGTGCGGGGCGTCGTCTCCGAACATATGAACAAGCTTGCCGAAGACCGTTCGGCCCTGTCGAAAGCGCTCGAGGACGATCTTGCCAGGCTGGCAGAGAGCCGTTCGAGCATCGACGGGCTGGTCGCCGGCCAGGTCGAGAAGCTGGCTGAGGGTCGCGACATCCTCAAGCGCGCCTTGGAAGACGATCTTGCCAAGCTGGCCGAAAGCCGCTCGAGCATCGACGGACTGGTTTCCGGCCAGGTCGAGAAACTGGCCGAAGGCCGCGATATCCTCAAGCGCGCCTTGGAGGCCGATCTCAACACGATCAGGGGCGCCATCGCCGATCAGTCGCAGCTATTGACCGATAATCGCGCGCAGTTTTCGCGTGCGCTGGAAGCCGATCTCGGCAACGTCAACAGCCTTGTCGCAACCCACGCAGAGAAGCTCGTCCAGGACCGCTCGACCCTGTCGAAGGCGCTCGAGGACGATCTCGCCAAGCTGGCCGAAAGCCGCTCGAGCATCGATGGGCTGGTTGCCGGCCAGGTCGAGAAACTGGCGGAAGGCCGCGACATCCTCAGGCGCGCGTTGGAAGCCGACCTGGAGAGGCTTGCAATGAGCCGCAGCGAGGTCGACGAGATTGTCGCCGGTCATGTCGGCAAGCTGAGCGAGGGTCGCGACATGCTGACCCGCGCACTGCAGGACGATCTCTCCAGGCTCGCCGAAACGCGCAAGGATGTCGACCGTTCGCTGTCCGGCCATATCGACCAGATCGCCGCCAGGAGCACCGACATCTCCGATGCGATCGCTGCGGACGTAGAAAAGATCGAGCAGGCGTTCAGCCGGCAGACAGGCATCATTGAAGAGCGCGCCAGCACAATGGAGCGGGCGCTGTCGACGGGTGTCGACAACGTGCGCAGTGTGCTCGAAAGAAGCGCGGTCTTCGTCGCCGGCGCGCTGCGCGAGAAGGTCATGGAAGTTACCAGCGCGCTGCATGAGCAGGCGGGCGCGGCATTCAGCGATGCCGACCGCAAGATCGCCGAGCGCGCCGAGCAGACCTCGGCCGCCCTGCTCGCCAGGGCGGAGGACATCGCCCGCACCTTTGAAGAGGCGGATCGTCGCCTCGCCGCCCGCGCCGAGGATACGTCGAGCGCACTGATTGCCCGCGTCGACGACACGTCGAACAGCTTGCTCGCGCGTGCCCAGGAAACGGCCGATCAGCTGGCAGCCAGAGCAAGTGAGATTGCCGGCACCTTCGACGCGGCGGACCACAGGCTGGTCTCTCGCGCCATCGAAACGGCCCAGTCGCTGGCGGCACGTGCCGGCGACATCCTGCGCAATTTCGAAACGGCCGACGAGCGGCTGGGCGTGCGCATCGGTGAATCCGCCGAAGCGCTCGCGGCACGCGCGTCGGATCTCGGTCGCATTTTCGATGCCGCCGACCAGCAACTTATTTCGCGCATTGCTGAAGGCTCCGAAGCACTTTCGGCCCGTGCGTCCGAGATCGGCCGCATCTTCGAGGAGGCCGATCATCGCCTGGTGTCCCGTATCGCTGACAGCAGCACCGCAATCGGCGAACATGCCGACAACATTGTCGGTGCCTTCACCAGCACCGAGCAGCGGGTTGCCGAACGCGCCAGGCAGACTGGCCAGGAACTCGCCGTCCATGCCCGTGAAATCGAGCAACTGCTTGCCGGTGCCGACGAACGCCTGGCATCGAGTGCTGCCGCCACAGCGGCCCGCGTCGAGGAGCAGGTCGCCAGCGTCGAGAACCGGCTCGCCTACTCCGCCGAGACAATGGGCCAAAAGCTCAACGAACAAGTCTCGGGTGCCGAGGCGCAACTGGTCTCGCGTGCCAACACCATCGCCGAGACCTTTACGGCGGTCGGCCAGCATATCGGTCAGAGCACCAATGACGCTGCAAAGACCATCGGTGCCAATACTCGCGAGCTCAGTACGATGCTTGCGGCCCGTTCGGCAGAAATATCGAAAATCCTGGACGAGACGGCGCGGCCTCTGGTCGAGCGCTTCGCCCAGGGCGGCTCCGAGCTGCAAAAGAGCATGGAAGAGGTCACCGAACGTGCGACCGAGAAGCTGCGCAATCAAAACGCCGCCCTCGTCGACGCCATCGCCAGCCGCACGGCCGAAACCCTGTCGGCCGTCGAAGGCGCGCGCTCGACGCTTGCCGACAGCGTTGCCGACCTCATCGGCCGCATGACCACCTCCAGCTCGCAGCTCGGTCAATTGATCGAGCAGGCGGCGACCAATCTCGGCCAGGTCGACGAACGCCTGACCGGGAGCACGCAAAGCTTCGCGGCGACCACGGAAAAGACCGCGCAGACCTTCGCCAGTTCGGCGCGTCTGGTCGATTCGAACACGACGCGGCTCACCGAGCTGTCGTCGTCGACCTTACGCGAGGTTGCTTCAATCGCCACCAAGTTCGACGAGCACAGCCGGTTGCTTTCCAGTGCCTCGGACCTGTTGAGCTCGGCCCAGAGCAATCTTGAGCACACGCTCGAAAGGCAATCGTCGCTGGAGGACCTCGCCGTCGGCCTTGTCAAGAAGTCGGAAGATCTCGAAAGGGTCATGCGCTCGTTCGAGAATTTGGTCGGCCAGACGCTGCAGAACGCCGAGGGCAAGACGCTGGAATCCGCCGACAAGATCCGTACCGCGATTTCCGAAGTGGTCGATTCGGCAACCAAGCGCTTTGCCGATGCGACCGAGGAGATGCGGCGTACCGCCGGCTCGATCAAGAGCGAGCTCGACCTCACCCGGGCCGAGCTTAAGAAAGGCGTCATCGAGATGCCGGAAGAGGCAAAGGAATCAACCACGGCTATCCGCCGTGCCGTTTCAGAGCAGATCAACGCGCTGAAGGAACTTTCTGAAATCGTTGCGAAATCTGGCCGCAGCGCCGACAGTTCGGAACAGCGCAACCTGCGTCCGGCGCCGCAAGCGCCTGCCGCACGCCCCGCCGAACCGCCACGTCGCCCGGCTCCGGCTCCCGAACAGCGCCGTGCACCGCAGGCGCCTTCGGGCGAGACGGCGCTGCGCGGCACGCTCGACCTCGAACGTCCGGCAGACCAAGCGCCGCGCCAGCGCGACCCCAACGGCCGCACGCCGCAGGGCGGTTGGGTGCGTGACCTCCTGACCGGTGCATCACGCGAAGACGACGCCAAGCCGGCAGCGCCTGCCGAAGCGCCGCGCCCAGCTCCCGCTGCGCGGTCGCCGCTTCATGTCGTGGAATCGCTGAACTCGCTCTCGGTCGATATCGCACGCGCCATCGATCACGATGCCTCGATCGAGCTGTGGAACCGCTACCGGCGCGGCGAGCGCGACGTCTTCACGCGCCGACTTTACACGCTGAAGGGCCAGCAGACGTTCGACGAGATCCGCCGCAAATATCAGTCGGAGGCGGAGTTCCGCGCTGCTGTCGATCGTTACTGTGACGATTTCGAAAAGCTGCTCAAGGACGTGTCGCGCAACGACCGCGACAACATCATGGCACAGACCTACCTGACGTCGGATACCGGCAAGGTCTACACCATGCTGGCCCACGCCAGCGGCCGCCTGCACTAAGCGGCGGGACAGGAAAACAGAAAGTGCACTCTGCCCTTTCTGCTTAGACCCGATACTGAAAAAGATAGTCCGCAAATCTCCTGATTTGGTCGGATGTTTGCGCCCAGAGCAGAGGCCGGTATCTCGTGGCAATGCAGACAATTCGCGGTGATCTGCTTCAGCTTGCGCTCGACGGAACGTTCGATGTCATTGTGCATGGATGCAACTGCCAGTGCCAGATGGGCAAAGGAATTGCTCTTTCCATAAAGCAGCCTTTTCCCGAAGCATATGCTGCGGATTGCGCGACATTGAAGGGTGACCCAGCCAAGCTGGGAAGCATATCCGTTGCCGAAATCAAGCGAGGCAGCCGCATTTTCCATGTTGTCAACGGCTACACTCAGTTCCATTGGCAGGGCAAAGGCGTGAAAGCCGACTACCAGGCAATTCGAAAAGTCATGCAGGCCGTCAAAGGTAAATTCGCGGGCAAAAGAATCGGCTACCCGAAAATTGGCGCAGGGCTGGCTGGAGGTGATTGGGAAACCATAGCCTCAATCATCAACGATGAACTCGCGGGCGAAGATCATACGCTTGTCGAATACGCTCCGTGAGCTGCTTCGGTCTCCAGCCGCCTCACAGCAGCTAGCCCGGTTCAGATCACGGTGTCCGTCCAGCGGACGATTTGCCCGGCCGCATCGCCGAACGCGGCATCGAGCGCGCCGACATAGGCCTGGTTGCCATTGCCCGAAACGGGCGCGATGGCGCTAAACGTCTTCGAAGCGCGCACTTCACCGTTGCGGTCATTCAATAGGCGCACGAACAGCTCGACCTCGGCATGTTCGCCCCCATCGACACGCACCTCGAACGAGCGGATCTCAACGATCACCTGATAGTCGATCGCCAGCCCCTCGCCTGGCTTGCCGACGCCGGTGAAGCTGCCCGAGCGCTGGAACGTCTCTGCCAGCCGCGCCTGTACGATCATCGGCAGCCGGTCGGCCCATTGCGCGCCCTTGAGATACTGGATCGATCGCGGCGATGGCTTGATGACGATGTTCTGGCTGTCCAGCGCCTTGAGCGCCGATGGCTGGGCGATGAGGATCTGGCGGCGGCTGTGGGCACGCGCTTCCAGCGACGGCGCCGAAAGCTCGAACGTATCCAGCGGCGCCGGCTTGCCGCCCAGCGCCGCACAGCCGGCGAGCGAAAGCGCCAGCAGTGCCGCTCCGGCCTTGAACCCACTCGATCTGACGCTGCCTGAACTGATCGACTTCAAACGCGATCCCCCCCGGATCGTGGAAACAACGCGCATCCGCAAGCTATGTTCTTGCGGTGGGCGCAGGCCGAAGTCAACGGCGCACCCTGCCGTCGAACTGCCGGACCTCACCCTCGCCGCCGGACAGGATCCGCTGTGGATTGCGGCTGAGGTCGGTCACCGCCTCTTCGATGCGGTTGATCGAACGACGGCTGTCCTGGACCAGCGATTCGACGTTTTGCAGCCCCTGTCCCGAGAACCGCGCTAGATTGTCGGTGATGGTGCCGAGGCGGGCGTTCAGCGTGTCGGCGACCTGCTTGAACGATTTGAGCGTCGCCCTGGCATCGGCCATGACGCCGTCGGCCTGACCGGAGCCGAGCAGTTTGTCGACCTTGGCAAGGATACCGTCGACTCGCACCGAGGCATCGTTGAGGCGTCCTGCGAGCTGGTGCGCGTCTTTGATGGTTTCATCGATGTCGTCGGCTCGGTTTGCGAACTTGTTGGTCACCTTGGCGATGTCGGCGGCAGCCTCGTTGGCGTTTTCGCTGGCCTTCTGGATATTGGCAAGCGCGGTGCGAACCTCAGCCGGATCGATGCCGTCGAGAACGCCGTCGACCTTGGCCAGCGTGCCTTGCGTCTTCTGGGCGAAGTCGTTGATCGAGCCGACCGCGGTGTCCACGTTCTTGATGACCGTGTCGAACTGCTTGCTGGTTTCCTTGAGGTTGGAAGTGACTGTGTCGACATTGGCGACGATGCTCTTGATCTGGTCCTTGTCGACGGCGTTGAGTAGCCCTTCCGCCGCCTTCAGGGTGCCGTCGAGCTTGCCCGAAACACCCTTCAGTTCGTCCGCCAGCGAGCTGACGCTGGCCAGGAACTTGTCGACGCCGTCCGCATTCCTGGCCAGTGCATCGGAGAAGGTCTGGACATTGTTGACGGTTTGCGTCAGCGGCCCGCGAACATCCTTGGTGAAGCCTTCGAGCTCCGAAAGGACCTTGTCGGCGCGGGTGAAGATGTTCTGCGCCGTCTGCAGCAGGTTGGTGACCGCCGACGGATTGGCGACGATCTCGGCGACACGGCCTTCCTTTTCCGCCTCGTCGAGAAGTTTTGGCTCCTTGGGGTCGGCGCCCTTGAGCTCGATGTTGGCCTGGCCGGTGAGGCCGGCAAGCCCGATATCGGCCTGCGTCGACTTGGTGATAGGTGTATTCCGGTCTATTTCGGTGTCGGCGATAGCAGCGGTCGGATTGTCGACGTCGATATAGACACGGCGCACGTCGCCGACTTTGACGCCATTGAACAGCACGAAACTGCCACGGCCGAGCCCCGAAGCGGAGCCTGGAATGCGCACGCGCAGCACCGTCGTCTCACCCTTTTCGCCGATTGCCGCCGTCCAATAGACGAAAGCGAAAGCCGCGAGGATCGCGGCCAGCGTGAAAATGCCGACAATGACGTAGTTGGCCCTGGTTTCCATTGCTCACTTATGGCTATGCGCGCGCCGCAAGATCAAGTTGCCGGGCGCGTTTTCCGCGGAAATAGGATTTTACCCAGGGTTCCTCGCTCCTGAGCATGTCGTCGATCGTGCCCTCGACCAGCACTTTCTTTTTGCCAAGCACCGCCACGCGGTCGCACGCCGTAAACAGCGTGTCGAGATCGTGCGTGACCATATACACGGTCAAATCCATCGTATCGCGCAGCTTGACGACCAATTCGTCGAACTCAGCCGCGCTGATCGGATCGAGCCCGGACGTCGGTTCGTCGAGAAAAACGATGTCCGGGTCGAGTGCCAGGGCGCGCGCCAGCGCAGCACGCTTGATCATGCCGCCCGAGAGCTCGGAGGGGAATTTCTGCGCCGCATCCGGCGGCAATCCGACCAGCTCGACCTTGAGCATGGCAAGTTCGTCCATCAGCTTCTTCGGCAAATCGAGATATTCGCGCATAGGCACCTGAACGTTTTCGAGGACCGTCAGCGCCGAAAAAAGGGCGCCATGCTGGAACAGCACGCCAAGCCGCATGTCGATGCGAAGGCGCTCCCTTTCGGTTGCCTTCTCGACGTCAACGCCGAACAGTTTGATTGTTCCCGATTGCTTGCGCGTCAAGCCAAGGATGGTGCGCAAGAGAACAGATTTGCCGGCACCCGAGGCACCGACGAAGCCGAGAATCTCCCCGCGCCAGATATCGAGCGACAATTTGTCGAGAACAACCTGGTCGGCGAACGACACCGTGATGTCGTGCGCCGACAGCACGATCTCGTCTTCTTTGGCCTTCGCCGCCACCTTGGTCGTGTTTGTGCCCGGCAGCGCCATGTCAGAACTCGATCGCTGCATAGAACATGGCGAAAAGCCCGTCGAGGATAATAACCACGAAGATCGACTTCACCACTGAGGCGGTCACATGCTGGCCAAGCGATTCGGCGCTGCCGCCAACCTTCATGCCCTCGACCGAGGCAATTATGCCGATGATCATGGCCATGAACGGCGCCTTGATCAGGCCGGCAAAGATGGTGCTGAGGTCGATTGCGACACGCAGCCGGTCGATGAACGCTGCCGGTGCAATATCGGAGTAGAGCCATGCAGCCAAAATGCCGCCGCCCAGTGCGGCAAAGTTGGCGATGATCGTCAGGCAAGGCAACGCGACGACCAGCGCGACGAGCCGCGGAAACACCAGCACGCCGATTGGATTAAGGCCGATCACCTTCAGCGCATCGACCTCCTCGCGCATCTTCATCGAGCCGATCTCGGCGGTGATCGCGCTACCGGAGCGGCCGGCGATCATGATCGCCGTCATCAAAACGCCGAGCTCGCGCAGGATCAGCACGCCGACCAGGTCGACGACGAAGATGTCGGCGCCGAAATAACTGAGCTGATAGGCGCCTTGCTGGGCGACGATCGCACCGACGATGGCCGACATCAGCACGACTACCGGTATAGCGCCGACACCCATGCGATCGATCTGGTTGAAGATCGCCGCCATGTTGACGGCATGGCCGCGGCCAAGCTTCATCTGAGAGCCGCGTATCGTGGCGCCGAGGATATTCATTGCGGCCAGGAAATCGTCGCGCATCTCATAAACGCGCCGACCTACCGCCTCGAGCCCGCGAATGATGAAGTTGGGCGGCTTTGCCGGACCTGATTCGGGCTCGCGACGAACGGCGTCCCCGACGGCGCCAAGCAGGATCGAGGCGATCTCGCTCTGCCCCTGCATCGTGATCTCGACGCCCTTTTTTTCGAAGCTGCTGACCAGGCGGTCGATCAGCCACGCCCCGGCAGTGTCCATCTTCTCGATTTGTGAAAGGTCGAGCGCCAGCGTCTTGAAGCCGCCGCGCTTCTCGATCTTGCGCATCTCGGCATCGACCAGCGCCACGGTACGTGTCGTCCAGGTTCCCGAGAAAGCGCAGCCGAGAACGTCGCCCTCCTCGCCGATCGCGATGCGCGGCTGGTGGTCGGGCTCCTTGGCAGGGCCGCTTGCGTCGCGTTTGCGGATGGTCAACATGGCGTCCTGTTTAGCCTGACGGGGCCGACCTGTCGATTTGCCGACATCCTCCTTGTTGCACAGCCGGAGCAGAAAAATATGGCGCGTGTCATTTCGGTCGAGGCCGAGCGCTTTCCGATAGCCGGGACCTTTACCATTTCGCGCGGCTCGAAGGCCGAAGCGGAGGTGATTTCCTGCGCCATCACCGAAAACGGCCGTACAGGACGCGGCGAATGCGTCCCTTACAAGCGCTATGGCGAGACCATGGAGTGTGTGCGCGACGCGATCGAGGCGATGCGCAGCGAGATCGCGCACGGCATCAGCCGCATCGCCCTGCTCGATGCCATGCCTGCCGGCGCGGCACGCAACGCCATCGATTGCGCGCTCTGGGACCTGGAAGCGAAGATCAGCGGAACACCGGTGGCGCATACGATACGAACCGTTCCGTTACGACCGCTCGAGACTGCGTATACATTGTCGCTCGCCGAGCCGGAGGCGATGGCGGCGCAGGCCCGCGCCAACGCCCAGCGCCCGCTACTCAAGGTCAAGATCGGCGGCGACAACGACATCGCGCGCATCCGTGCAGTGACGGCGGCAGCACCCGACAGCCGAATCATTCTCGACGCCAACGAGGGCTGGAATAACGACAACATCGTCGCAAACCTTGCCTTTGCCGCCGAGCACGGTATCGCCTTGATCGAACAGCCGCTGCCGGCGGGACATGACAGTATTCTTCGCCACATCGCGCATCCGGTACCGATCTGTGCCGACGAAAGCGTGCACGAGGCGAAGGACCTTGAAGCACTTGTCGGCCTTTACGACGCCGTCAACATCAAGCTCGACAAATCGGGTGGCCTGACCGCTGCACTCGTGCTTCGCGACCGCGCCCGCGAACTGGCTCTTGGTGTCATGGTCGGCTGTATGGTCGGCACATCGCTTGCGATGGCGCCGGCCGTGCTGTTGGCGCAGGATGCCGATTTCGTCGATCTCGACGGTCCGCTGCTGCTGGCCCGCGACCGCGTTCCCGGTCTCGTCTACCAAGGTTCGCTGGTGTCACCGCCCGAGCGGGCGCTGTGGGGCTGAACGCGCGGCAAGCCCGATCAGAGCCAGGCCCGTCAGGGCGATCGGGATCATCGCAAAGAAGCCATTCGCGCCGAAGCGGTCGTAAAGAGGACCGGAAATCAGCGTCGCCGCCGCCATGAAGAAGCCATTGGAGAAGTAGGCGATGCCTTGCGCCGCCCCGGTGCGTTCTTCCGCGACCGTCTCACCGATCATCTTTTGCAGGCCGATCAGCACCAGCGCCACCGAAACCGCGTGCAGCGTCTGGATCGCGAAAAACCCGCCAACGCCAAGCCCAAGCGGCCAGATCAGCGGAAAGGCGAACCAGCGCACGATCGCGCCGATCCCGGCAATCAGCATGATCGAGACGACCGAGAAGGAGGCGAAAGCGCGGGTGAAAACGACGAACATGCATATCTCGGCGACGACGCCCCACCCCCACAGAAGCCCGACAACCGAATCGCTGATGCCGATCGACTTCCAGTAGATCGACACGAAACCGTAGAGAAATGCGTGGCTGGCGGTGATGACGCCGACGCCTGTCGAAAAATAGAGGAAGTACCGGTTGAGGAGTTTCGGTGCCGATTGCTGGATATCGGCGGCCGAAAGCGGCGAGGCGCGGCGTGGACGGCCAAGGCGCGGCGCAATCAGTCCGGCGGCTAGCGCGGCACACAGCGCCGCGAAGATGATCACCGGGACAGCCTGGGCACCGCTCGCCGACAGGATGAAACCGCCGGCGAGATTGGCACAGAGATAGGAGATCGAGCCCCATTTGCGCATGCTTGCGTAATTCGAGCCGAAGCGGCGAACACCTGAAAGGGCGAGCGAATCGGCAATCGGCGAATGCGGCGTCCAGACGACCGTCAGGGCCAGCGACACGGCAAGTACCGTTGCGTAGGTCGGCGGCAGGAGGTAGCCGGCGGACAGGATCAGCGATGCGGCGACCAGCGCAACATAGACATTGGCGCGGTCGCTCGCTTTGTCTGCCAGCGCAGTAAGAAAAGGCGTCGTCGCCACGCGCAGGAACATCGGCGCGGCGAGGATCACGGCTATCTGTTCGGCATGGAACCCCTTCGCCTGCAGCCACAGCGGGAAATACGGCACATGCGTCCCGAGCGGAACGAAGAGCGTAAAGAAGATCAAGCTCATGCGCAGTTCGAAATGGCGTGGCTTGACGAGCTGTTCGGGCGAAAGCGGCGGCAGCGAGGACATTGACAGGCGATCCGTCGGCACGGCATTCAGCCGGGTCGGCCCGCCACACCTGCCGCTGCTTAACACGGCGAAAAAGTCGATGAAACCGCTGGACTAACCGATTGAAGCGAGATGCGGCCGGATTTGGTCAAGCCGCCTGGACTGCCCTGCCCTTGATGTCGATCGGCACGAGCACCTCGCTGCCGACCGGAGTCTCCGGCAGGACATGCGCCCAGTGCAGGATCTCCATCCTGCCGTCAAAATGCTCGACCACCGCCGTGCAGCTCTCCACCCAGTCGCCCGTGTTGATGTATTGCACGTCCTCATAGCTTTCGATCGCGGCATGGTGGATGTGCCCGCAGATCACGCCGTCGACATGCGAGCGGCGCGCCTCCTCGGTCAGCACGGTCTGGAACGAGCCGATGAAATTCACCGCCTTCTTGACCTTGACCTTGGCCCAGGACGAGAACGACCAGTAAGGCAGGCCGAGCACCTGGCGCAGACGTGTGATGACGCGGTTGAGCAGCATCGCCGCGTCGTAGGCATAGTCGCCGAGATAGGCCAGCCAGCGCGCATTATGGACGACGGTGTCGAACTGGTCGCCATGGATGACAAGAAGGCGTTTGCCGTCGGCGGTCTCGTGGATGGCGCGGTCGGCGACGACAATGCCGCCGAAATGAACGCCCTGGAACTGTCGCGCGAACTCGTCATGGTTGCCGGCGATGTAGGTGATGCTGGCGCCCTTGCGCGCCTTGCGCAGCAATTTCTGGATCACGTCGTTATGGCTTTGCGGCCAATGCCAGCTTCGTCTCAGGCGCCAGCCGTCGACGATGTCGCCGACGAGATAGATGATATCGGCATCGTGATGGCGCAGGAAATCGATCAGGAATTCGGCCTTCGCCGCCTTCGATCCGAGATGGACGTCGGAGATGAACATGCTGCGGAAAGTGCGAGGCTCTGCGCCGGACATCATTTGTCACCGTTGCTTTCGCCTGAGCCTATGCCCCGATTCATGCAACAACCGTATGACGGTTGCGATTGGTCCAGCCATCCGGATAGGTTGCCGCGGCAATCAGAGGAGAAAATTACCATGGATCTCGGCATTCGCGGCAAGAAGGCCATCGTCTGCGCTTCGAGCAAAGGCTTGGGACGCGGCTGCGCCATGGCACTGGCAGAGGCAGGTTGCGATCTGGTGATCAATGGCCGCAACGCCGACGTGCTGGCCAAAACCGCCGCTGAACTGCGCGAGAAATTCGGCGTCAAGGTGACCGAAATCGTCGGCGACGTATCCAAGCCCGATGTCCAGAAGGCGCTGCTTGCCGCCTGCCCCGATCCCGACATCCTCGTCAACAACAATGGCGGTCCGCCGTTTCGCGATTTCCGCGCGCTCGACCGCGAAAAGATCCTCGAGGGCGTCACCCAGAACATGGTGACCCCTGTCGAACTGGTTCAGGCCGTGATCGACGGCATGGCGGCGCGCGGCTTCGGCCGCATCGTCAACATCACCTCGCTGTCGGTCTATGTGCCTATCCCCGGCCTCGACCTGTCGTCCGGCGCCCGCGCCGGCCTTACTTCGTTCCTCGCCGGCGTCGCGCGCACGGTGATCGACCGCAACGTGACGATCAACAACATGCTGCCGGGAAAACTCGATACCGACCGGCTGCGCGGCCCGCACGAGGCCGGCACGCCCGAAGATCCGGCCGCCGCCGCCGCGCGCAAGGCGCAAGCAGCGGCCAACGTTCCGGCCAAACGGCTCGGCACACCGGAGGAATTCGGCCAGATCTGCGCCTTCCTGTGCTCGGTTCATGCCGGTTACCTGACCGGGCAGAACATACCGGTCGACGGCGGCCTCTACGTCAGCGCGTTCTAGCGAGAATCCAATGCTCAATGCCCACTGAATAGTGGAAGACGACCGGTTGCGGAACTTGGAGCCCGTCAGCATAAGCTCCGCCAATGCAACACTCGTCCCTCATATCCTTCCTCAACGGCGAGAAACCGCCATCCGAGCTTTGGCAGGAGATTGAAGCCGAAGTGAATGAATGCGTAGCCGCCGCGTCCAAGTCGGGCGGCGTGGGGAATGTCATCATCACTGACGGTCCAGATACGATAATTAATCGTCGACATGTGGACGTGCTGGTTGATCGGCTGGCGGACGGCATCCTACCGGTCCAAGCAGCCGCCTACATCGCCGATGCGCTAATCATGAGCGACGACTTCACCTTCGCGGATGATGGTGCCTCGGAGGTTCTGCTTTTCCTGTCGGACGAGAGCGCGCCCACTTCGCGAGCAGAGTTGCAAGCGCTGCGGAGCCGCCTTTCGACAGGAGCGTAGCGTCCGTTTCCACCCCTTGCGGACCTATGCGACTATTCTAAAGCTCTGAAATTGGCGACACAGCAAGGCATCGCGTCCTATATCTTGCCGGAAGAGCATGGATCATAGTTGTGGATACAAAATACGTCTCCGAAGAGATTTGGCGCACCTCGCTTGCGGCAGCGCGGGGCTATCTTGGTCACCTGCAAGCTCCTGAAAACCTGCCATACGCGGCAAAATCAATTTGTCATACCATCCGCCGTATCGAGCGGATAAGAGCGGCTGGACTTGCTGAATGGCAGGAGCGAGACAAAAGGACACGCTTCCCCTGACCGCTTTCAACCATTGCAGGCGCCCTCAGGCAAGCCGAAACAGGGCAACATTATGCTCAAAAAGGGCGCCCAGTTCACAAGAACTAGGGTTAGTCCGCATGCTATGTCCTGCCTCGCAAATGAAAAAATGAGACCGGCGAATGGCGTCTATTTATCGCTTTGTTGCGCAAAAACTGCTGTCGCACGGGGTTCGAGACACGGCCGACGGCAACCTTGCAATTACTGACCGGAGATTGTTCCTTGACTTCGTTCGTCTAGAACGAGCGGTTAGGCTAGAGGATTTCGCCACAGTCCAGTCTGCGGTGGTGGCGATTGAAAATCGTTGCTTATCAATGGGTAAACGTCATATCGCGGTGTTTGCATACATGTATCTCAGGTTTTCGGATGCGGCCCCAAAGTTTACTCACCTGGACATCGAGCTTGAGGAAGAAGGAGGTATCCGCCGAACAGTCGACTACCGGCGTAGGGTGTCGTCGACAGAGCGACTTGTCGGCGAGTGGGCTGCCGCTTGGTACGATCGCTATTCCAAGAGTTTCTTTCGTGCACTTTATAGGAGCAACAGCCCCACAGCGAACTAGCGAAAGAATACCTAATCGTCCGCAAACCACCACCTGAAGCAGACATTCGGCTCGCAGCTCGCTCCAGCAACGCGCCTATCGCCCCAACATTTCAATGGCAGACCGTACAGGCCGGCGGGCGGTGCAAGCCGTAAGCTCGCGCTTGCGACATATCACCTCTCGAAAAGCCTCGGCTGCATGCTAAGAGACTCAAACATCGAACGGACTGAACTGAGGAGGCGGCCGTCATGACAGGCGAAAGCAAGAAGGCGGCTCGATCCGACCTCGACGAAGCAGCGCTCTATTTCCATAAGCATCCCCGTCCCGGAAAACTTGAAATCCAGGCGACGAAGCCACTGGGCAATCAGCGCGACCTGGCGCTTGCCTATTCGCCGGGGGTCGCCGCCCCCTGCCTTGAAATCCGCGACGACCCGGCAACCGCCGCCGACTATACAGCCCGTGCCAATCTGGTCGGCGTTGTCACCAACGGTTCGGCGGTGCTGGGCCTCGGCAATATCGGTCCGCTCGCCTCCAAGCCGGTGATGGAAGGCAAGGCGGTGCTGTTCAAGAAATTCGCCGGCATCGATGTCTTCGACATCGAGATCGACGCACCGGGCATCGAGCGCATGGTCGAGACGATCTCGGCGCTGGAACCAACCTTCGGCGGCATCAACCTGGAAGACATCAAGGCGCCCGAATGCTTCGAAGTCGAGGAGCAGTTGAAAGCCCGCATGGGCATACCGGTCTTCCATGACGACCAGCACGGCACCGCCATCATCGTCGCCGCCGCCGTGCTCAACGGGCTGGAATTCGCCGGCAAGTCCATCGCGGATATCAAGATCGTCACGTCAGGCGCCGGCGCTGCGGCGCTTGCCTGCCTCAACCTTCTGGTCTCGCTCGGCGCGCGGGTCGAAAACATCTGGGTCACCGACCGGTTCGGGGTCGCCCATAAGGGCCGCGTCGAGGAGATGGACCGCTGGAAAGACCCCTATGTGAAGGACACCGAGGCGCGCACGCTGGCCGACGTTCTGCCCGGCGCCGACGTGTTTCTCGGCCTGTCTGCCGCCGGCGTGCTGAAACCGGAACTGCTGCACCACATGGCGCCCAAGCCGCTGATCCTGGCGCTGGCCAACCCCAATCCCGAGATCATGCCGGAAGCGGCACGGGCGGCGCGACCCGATGCGATGATCTGCACCGGCCGCTCCGATTTCCCCAATCAAGTCAATAACGTACTCTGTTTTCCTTACATCTTCCGTGGCGCGCTGGATTGCGGCGCAAGTGCCATCAACGAAGAGATGAAAATGGCCGCCGTTCGGGCGATCGCAGCGCTTGCCCGCGAAGAGCCGTCCGACGTTGCCGCGCGCGCCTATTCCGGCGAGACGCCGATCTTCGGCCCGGAGTTCCTGATCCCCTCGCCTTTCGATCCGCGGCTGATCCTGCGCATTGCCCCTGCCGTCGCCAAGGCAGCTTGCGAGACCGGCGTCGCGACCCGGCCGATCACCGATTTCGCCGCCTATATCGACAAGCTGAACCGCTTCGTCTTCCGTTCTGGCCTGGTCATGAAGCCGGTATTCTCGATGGCCAAGACGTCGAGCGCCAAGCGCGTCATCTATGCCGACGGCGAGGACGAGCGCGTGCTTCGCGCCGCGCAGGTCGTGCTCGAGGAAGGCATTGCCGAACCGATCCTGATCGGCCGCCCGCACGTCATCGAGGTGCGGTTGAAACGCTATGGGCTGCGCATCAAGCCGGGCGTCGATTTCGGCCTGATCAACCCGGAAGACGATCCGCGTTACCGCCACTATGTCGACCTTTTGATCGAGCTTGCCGGCCGCCGTGGGGTGACTACGGAAGCGGCACGCACCATGGTGCGCACCGACAATACGGTGATCGCCGCCCTTGCCCTGAAGCGCGGCGACGCCGACGCCATGGTCTGCGGCCTTGAGGGCCGTTTCGAGCGCCATTTGCGCAACGTCACGCTGATCATCGGGCCACGCGCCGGCATTAGGGATCGCGACCTGTCGACGCTTTCCATGCTGATTTCGCAGCGCGGCATCATTTTCCTCACCGATACCCATGTCTCCGTCGATCCGACCGCCGAGGAGATTGCGGAGATGACCGTTCTGGCGGCCGAGGAGATTCAGCGTTTTGGCATCGAGCCCAAGGCAGCCCTGCTTTCGCATTCGGATTTCGGCTCCCGCGATTCGCCAAGCGCCATGAAGATGCGGCAGGCGGCGGCGATCCTGGCGCGCATCGCGCCCGACCTGCAATGCGACGGCGAGATGCATGCCGACTCGGCACTGTCGGAGCAGCTGCGCCAGCGCGTCTATCCGCATTCGCGGCTGAAGGGCGAAGCCAATCTGCTGGTGTTCCCCAATCTCGATTCGGCGAACATCACGCTGACCGCGCTGCGCACGATGATGGACGCGCTGCATGTCGGCCCGATCCTGCTCGGCACCGACAGCCCGGCGCACATATTGACGCCGTCGGTCACCTCGCGCGGCGTCGTCAACATGACCGCACTGGCAGTGGTCGAAGCCGCGCATAAGGCGCAAGCCATCGTCGAACTGGGATAGCCGCGGGCTTTCTCAGACTGGCTTGAACCGGAAATGCCCTGTCTGCCTGAAGGCAAACAAAGTGTCCTCTTCCCTGGCGCCGCCGCCGATATTGTGAATGACCAGTCTTCTTGTCGGTACCAATGTGGAGCGATTGGACGACACGATGGCAATATGCGGCAGATTGCCGGGCAGCATCTGGGCGACGAGATCCCCAGGCCGATAATCGGCGGGGTCTTGGCTGACGGGCAAGGTGGCACCGCGCCGCTCGAAATAGACCGCAAGATTGGGCACACGGCGGTGGTCGATGTTGCGGTCCGGCGCTTTCAGGCCCCAACCCTTCGGATAGGCGGCAAAATTGGCCCGCATATCCTCATGCACCAATTTTTGCAGGTCGAGATCGAAGGCGCGGCGATAGGCACGGATCACGACATCCGTGCAAACACCCCGCTCGGGCCCAACGTCCCCGCCCGGATAGGCCAGGCGTGTATAGGTCGGATCGTAGAGTGTGGTGACGCCGATCTGCTCACGGGCAGCTTCGACCAATTTGGTGCCCCAATCCGGCGTGATGGGCTTTTCCTGCGCCATGGCAACCGGCATCGCCAGGCACAAAAGACCAAATTGCACTGCGGCTCGACGGGTAATCGCGGTCATGCCAAGCCTCCGGGCGTTACTGAATCCAGGCATTCTTCTAGGCGAATACGCCTTTTTTCGTGCAACGCCAGGATGTCGCGGTTCTGGTTCTGTCCGAATATGTCGTGTGGCGTGGTCGATATGACAGCACCGGTCGTGATCGAAGCCGCGCACTGGCGCAAGCCATCGCCGATTTGGGCTGAAGCTGGAATCGGCGGTATGCTAAACAAACGATTAACCGCAAGCGCGGTAGCTTTCTGAACGACAGGCAGGCGGAGTTTCGGAGGGATGACGGGCGCATGTTGGAAGCTGACGCGTGCCGCCGCGCTGCTCGGTGCCCTGCTAATGTGCGACATTGCCGTCACTCAGGCGCGGGCCGCTCCGCGCCTCTGCCGCCAGCTTGAAGCCGATCTTGCCGCCGCTTCTCGTGGTGGCGGCGGCAAACCGGCTTTGCTCAGGAAATATGACGACGCAATCGTCCGGCAGCGCCAGCAGATTTCAAAGGCCGTCAGCCAGGCCAGCAGCGCCGGCTGCGGCTTTTCGCTGTCTCGCCGCAACGCCAACGCATGCGCAGCACTCGACGCCACCATCGATCGCATGGCAGCCAATCTCGACGCCCTGCAGGCCAAGCGCGGCGACCTTGCCGGCGGTGGTTCGCGACGTGATCGTGCGCGCATATTGACGTTGCTTGACGCCAATGGCTGCCGCGATGATGCGGCGGCGCGGACGCCCGCGCCGGTCCGCGAAGCCAGCCGTGAAAACGGCAAGCGAAACCTGCTCGACCAGCTTTTGGGCAGTCAGCCCGAAGAGGCCGACCAGGCTGAAGAACTGAGCCAGCCGGGCAACATCCGCACCGTGCTCAACAGCGCCGACATGGGCCAGCCCCAAGGCGAATTCCGCACCATGTGTGTGCGGACCTGCGACGGCTATTTCTTCCCGATGTCGAATGCTGCCTCGCTGGGCGATTTCGAGCGCGATCAGAAGAATTGCGAATCGAGCTGCCCCGGCACCGAGATGCAGGTTTTCTACACGCGCGGCATGAACAGCGATTCGGCGTCCATGACGTCTTCGGTGACGGGCAGGCCTTATATCGAACTGCCGACGGCCTACCTCTACAAGCAATCCGACATGCCGCGGCCGCCGACCTGCGGCTGCAATGCCGGGCAAAATTTCGAGATCATTGCCGGCAACCCGCCAACCCCGGGACAATCTGAGGCGAACGTGGCGACCACCCCGTTCGTTCCGCTGCCGGTTGCCAGGCCTGATCCGGCCGCCGACCCGGAGACCTTGGCCAATGCAGAAGGCGGCCTCGACCGTGAGGCGATCAAACGGCTTGCTGTCAAACCTGTGCCCTCGCCGACATCGCTGCCGCCGCCGGAGCAGCGCAAGGTCAGGGTCGTCGGGCCAACGTTCCTTCCCGACCCAGCAGCGGCAACAGATCTGCAAGCTCCGGACCCGAAGGCTGTCCCGTAAGCGCCAGCCTGAGCGGCATGAACAGCGCCTTGCCCTTACGGCCGCTCGCCGCTCGGATCTTGCCCGTCCAGTCCTTCCAGACGGTGCCGTTCCAAGGCTCTTCCGGCAGCAACTCGAATGCCTGGCGAAGAAAGTCGCGGTCCTCGTCGGAAAACTCCGCCGGCTCCTCTGGACCATCTCGAAGCGTACGCCACCAGATCGCCGCATCGGCCAGCCTGTCGAGATTGCCGCGCACGGCCAGCCAGAAAGACTCGGCCTGTTCGCCGGAGATGCCGAGCACGATCAGCCGGTCGCGCGCCTCGGAAAACGGCATGTGATGCAGCAGCGTGCGGTTGAGCACGAAGAGCTCGTCCGGGTCGAATTTGGCGGCGGATTTCGATGTTGCAGCCGGATCGAAGCGCTCGACTAGCTCGGCCATCGTTGGCACCGCCACGACGTTTTCCGAGGTGCCGACGAGCACCGCCAGCGAAGCGATCGCCATCGGCTCGATGCCGCTCTCACGCAGGCTCTGGATGGACAGCGCGCCGGTGCGCTTCGAAAGTCCCTCGCCTGATGCCGTTGTCAGGAGATTGTGGTGGCCGAACACCGGCGGCTCCGCGCCAAGTGCTCGGAACAGGGCTATCTGGACGCCGGTATTGGTGACGTGGTCGTCGCCGCGAATGACATGGCTGACGCCCATGTCGATGTCGTCGACAACCGAAGGCAATGTGTAGAGGTAGGTGCCGTCCTCACGCCGCAGAACCGGGTCTGAAAGCGAGGCGAGGTCGACGGTCTCTTCGCCGCGCACCAGGTCGTTCCAGTGGATTTCGGTGCGCTCCGGCTGTAGCGGATCGCTGCTGAAGTTGGGCAGCAGAAAGCGCCAGTGCGGCCGCCGGCCATCGGCCTCATATTCCGCCACCTGCTCGGGTGCCAGCGTCAGCGCCTCGCGGCCATAGACTGGCGGCAGGCCACGCGTGCGGCGCACCTTGCGCCTCAGGTCAAGCTCTTCAGGCGTCTCATAGCAAGCATAGACGAGGCGCGCCTCCTTCAGCCTCTCCAGTGCGGCATCGTAGATTTCGACCCGCCGCGACTGGTACTCCGTGGCATCGGGGAAGATGCCCAGCCAATGAAGGTCATACAGGATAGCGTCGGAAAACTCCTGCGTCGAACGGGCGACGTCGGTGTCGTCGAAGCGCTGGATGAAGCGGCCTTTGTTCTTGATGGCGAACAGCCAATTGAACAAAGCGGTGCGCGCATTGCCGATATGGATGCGGCCGGTCGGTGACGGGGCGAAACGGACGGTAACTGTCATGAGCGGGGCGTACCGGATGGTTTTGCTGTTGACAAGACGCGCCCCCGCGCTCGGCGGCAGACATAGAACATGACAAAGGCGAAGAAAAGACTGCAGCGCCGCACGTCTATCAAGACGCGCGGCACCGCAACCGTCAGATCACCAGGCCTTTGGTCAGTTCAAGCGCCTGGCGTTCGAACAGCCGGCGGTAGATGCCGCCTTGCAGCCGGATCAGTTGGTCATGCGAGCCCTCTTCGACGATGCGGCCGCGATCGAACACCAAAAGCCTGTCCAGCGCCCGCACCGTCGACAGCCGGTGGGCAATGACCAGCGTCGTGCGGCCGACCATCAACCGCTCCATCGCCTGCTGGATCAGCACCTCCGATTCCGAATCGAGGCTCGACGTTGCCTCATCCAGGATGAGAATGCGCGCATCGGCAAGAAAGGCGCGTGCGATTGCAACGCGCTGACGCTCACCACCCGACAGCTTTACGCCACGCTCGCCGACCAGCGTGCCATACCCTTTCGGCAAATTGGCGATGAAGTCATGCGCGCTGGCCAACCGCGCCGCGTGCTCGATCTCGGCCTGCGTGGCGTCCGGCCGGGCATAGGCGATGTTTTCGGCCAGCGACCGGTGAAACAGGATCGGCTCCTGCTGGACGATTGCGATCTGTCCGCGCAGCGACGCCTGCGCCACATTGGCAATATCCTGGCCGTCGATCAGGATATTGCCCGCAGTCACGTCGTAGAGGCGCTGGATCAGCTTGACGAACGTCGTCTTGCCGGAGCCCGAATGGCCAACCAGCCCAACCCGTTCGCCCGGCGCGATGTCCACCGAAAAGTCGCGATAGAGCGGCAGGCGGTGGCTGCCATAATGGAACGTGACGTTGTCGAAGGTGATACGGCCATCGGTGATCCGGATCGGTTTGGCTCCGGGCCGATCCTCGATGCCGAGTGGTTCGGACTGGAAGTCGACCAGTTCCTCCATGTCGTTGATCGAGCGCTGCAGATTGCGGATATGTGTGCCGATGTCGCGCAGATAGCCTTGCAGCACGAAGAATGAGGTCAGCACGAAGGCGACATCGCCGGCGCTCGCCTGCCCCCACGACCACAACAGCAGGGAGAACCCGATGACCGCTGCCCTCAAAAGCAGCAGCATCGTCCCTTGCGTGGTGCCGTTGACGGTGCCGCGCATCCAGGTGCGGCGCGTGCGACCGCGCCATTTGGCGACGACCTCGGCAAGCCGCGTCTCCTCGCGTTCCTCGGCGCCAAAACCCTTGACCACGGCGTTGCAGCTCACCGCGTCGGCCAGCGAGCCGCCAAGCCGTGTATCCCACGCATTGGCAAGCCTTGCCGCGGGCGCGACATAGCCAAGCGACAGCATCGTCGTCACCGCGATGAACAGAACCGAACCGGTGGCAACGACAGCACCCATCAGCGGCCAGAACCAGCCAAGCAGCAGCGTCGAGCCGACGAGCATGACGACCGATGGCAGCAGCGCGATCAGGATCGTGTCGTTGAGCAGGTCGAGCGCCCACATGCCGCGCGTTATCTTGCGCACCGTCGATCCGGCGAAGCTGTTGGCGTGCCAGTCGGTGGAGAAGCGCTGGACGCGGTGGAAGGCGTCGGCGGCGATATCCGCCATCATCTTCAACGTCAGCTCGACAATGGCCATGAAGGCGAGATTGCGCAGCACGACACCGGTGAGCGCCAGGGCCACCAGCATCGAAAAGGCCGCTGTCGCCGCGTTCCACGCAACATCGTCGGCCGCAGCACTGCTGGCGACGGCATCCACCAGCCGGCCGGAATAGAGCGGCGTCAGCACGTCGGCCAAGGTCGACAGCAGGAATGTGCCCATAATGCCGGCAAGCCGCCACGGCTGACGCCGCCAATGGCTGAGCGTGAAGCCAAGAACGCTGCGAAAGGCGCCCGCGCGCAAATCTATTCGAAAACGAGTCATGATGTCATTCGGGCGCAAACGAGCCCGATCCCACGAAAGTAGAAATTGAAAAACCGCGTCGGCGCCGTTTGGCGCCCGGAGATGCGGAGGTTTGGCGTATTTGGCGGCCCTGTAGAGGGGCGGCGACCGGCAGCGGCGAAATACCGGCCTCGGTTCAGCCTTGCCGCGAGGCTATCTCGGGCGCACTGACCAAGACCTAGGCTTCGCGGCCTCGCATAACGATGTCAAATCCTGGCATTCGGTTCCTCCTGAAGGGGAATCGCGGAGAGGTGTTTATAGAGACGCCTCAACGCCGCGCCAAGTCAGTAGATAGCCAAAAGCGCATCTGGTCCAAGCAGTGAGACGATTTTGCAACAATCGCGGGTTGTGCGCTGCCTCTGTTCAGGTTGCCGGGATACGGTCGAGGCGCATATAGCGGCCGTCGGTGGAAGGCCTGAAGCCGAGCTTCTCGTAAACCGCATGGGCGTCGTTGGTCGACAGGCTCCAATGCGTGACCGTCTTGACGTCCGAGTGGTCGATAAGCGCCTGGACAAGCCGGGTTCCGATGCCTTGTCCGCGATACCCGGGCCAGACAATTATGTCGGCGAGATAGGCAAATACCGTACGGTCGGTGATCGCCCGGCCGAAGCCGACCTGATTGCCGCCGACATAGGCGCCGACGCACAGTGAGTTGGCAAAAGCGCGGCGGTGCAGTTCATCGCTGCGGCCGCTGCCCCAATAGCTCGCCTTCAAAATGTCGGATGTCGCCCGGAAGTCGATCCGCGACGGGTCGAAGCTGATTTCAAGGTTGGCCATGGCTAAACCGTTAAACAGGCCAATCGCCTACCCGCCATCCCTGAACCGGTTGGTAATGGGATAGCGGCGGTCGCGGCCAAAGTTCTTCCTGGTGATCTTCACGCCGGGCGCCGCCTGCCGGCGCTTGTATTCGGCGACGTAAAGCAGGTGCTCGACGCGCGTCACCGTCGCCCGGTCATGGCCGCGCGCGACGATGTCGTCGACACCCATCTCGTTTTCGATCAGGCACTCCAATATGTCGTCGAGCACCGGATAGGGCGGCAGCGAATCCTGGTCCGTCTGGTTCTCTCGCAGTTCCGCCGAGGGCGCCTTGTCGATGATGTTGTTCGGGATCACCTCGCCGGACGGACCGAGCGCACCCGGCGGCACATGCGCGTTGCGCCAGCGCGACAGCGCATAGACCTGCATCTTGTAGAGGTCCTTGATCGGATTGAAGCCGCCATTCATGTCGCCATAGAGCGTCGCGTAGCCGACCGACATCTCGCTTTTGTTGCCGGTGGTGACCACCATCGAGCCGAACTTGTTGGAAATCGCCATCAGGATGGTGCCGCGGGCCCGGCTCTGCAGGTTTTCCTCGGTGATGCCTTCCTTGGTGCCCTCGAAAAGCTGTGTCAACGTGTGCAGGAAACCCTCGACTGGCTCGAAGATCGGCACGATGTCGTAGCGGCAGCCGAGCGCGCGGGCGCAGTCCTCGGCATCCTTGAGCGAGTCCTTCGAAGTGTAGCGGTAAGGCATCATCACGGCGCGCAGCCGTTCCTCGCCGAGCGCATCGACGGCAAGTGCCGCGCAGATCGCCGAATCGATGCCGCCGGAGAGGCCGAGCACGACATTCTTGAAGCCGTTCTTGTTGACGTAATCGCGCAGGCCCAACATGCAGGCGCGATAGTCGGCCTCCTCCTTTTCCGGGATTTTCGACATCGGTCCGTCAGAGCAGACCCAGATGTCATTCTTTCGCTTCCAGGTGGTGACGTTGACCGTCTCCTCGAACTGGCTCATCTGGAAGGCCAGCGTCTTGTCAGAACCTATGGCAAACGATGCGCCATCGAAAACCAGCTCGTCCTGGCCGCCAAGCTGGTTGGCATAGATAATCGGCAGTCCGCATTCGATGACCTGGCGGATGACGATCTGGTGGCGGACGTCGACCTTGCCGCGGTAATAGGGCGAGCCGTTCGGGACCAGCAGGATTTCCGCGCCGCTTTCGGCCAGCGTCTCGCAGACGGCAACCTCGCCCCAGATATCTTCGCAGATCGGCACTCCCACGCGCACGCCGCGGAAATTGACCGGCCCCTGGATCTCGGGGCCGGCCTGGAAGACGCGCTTCTCGTCGAACTCACCGTAATTCGGCAGATCGAGCTTGTAGCGTTCGGCAAGGATCTTGCCGCCATCGGCAAAGATGATCGAATTGTGCGTGCCGGTCTTGCGCTTCAACGGCGTGCCGATGACGAAACCCGGGCCGCCGTCGGCGGTATCGCCGGCGAAATCCTCCGCCGCCCGCTCGCAGGCCTTCAGGAAGGCGGGCTTCAGCACCAGATCCTCAGGCGGATAGCCGGCAAGGAAAAGCTCGGTAAACAGCACGAGGTCGGCGCCTTGGCGGGCGGCATCCGCCCTCGCCTCGCGTGCCTTGGCAAGATTGCCGGCGACGTCGCCGACCGTCGGATTGAGCTGGGCGACGGCGATGCGCAATATGTCTGGAGCGGTCTTGTCTGTCATGCCCGTGGGTTTAGCGCGGCAAAATTCGTCGGGCAATGGCGTTCGTTTGGACCAAACAGTCGATCCTATTCGCCCATATATTCGCGCAAGGCTTCCGGCGGATGGTTCTCGCCGATCGACATTGCCAGAATGCGCGAAATGTGCCGGCGCGGCAGTCCGGTTTCCGCCGCCCAGGCGTTTATCTGCACTTGGATCTTGCCCAGGTCCTTCTTCGATGTCGGGCTCTGCGCGAGGTCGAGCCCGGCGTCGCGCAGCGCTGCCGCCATGTCGGCCGAGACGATGAAGGCGTCCCACTCCAGCCAGCGCAGAAAATACTGGCCGGTATTGCCGCCGAGCCGGCTGCCATGCTTGCCGAGATAGGCCATCAATCCGACCTGGTCATCCGCCGGCCAATTGGCCAGGAACTTGCCGAAGCTGCCATGCTCCTTCGACACGCGCTCGACGAAGGCTGCGTTGTCGCGTACGGATTTGATCTTCTGCGGATTGCGGACGATGCGCTTGTCGGCTGTGAGATCGTGCCAGAAATCGTCAGGCTGGAACAGCAGCCGCTTCGGCTCGAAGCCAAGAAATGCTTCCTCGAAACCCGGCCATTTCTGCTCGATGACGCGCCAGACAAAGCCGGCGGCAAAAACCCGCTCGGCCATAGTCGACAGGATCCGGTCGTCCGCAATCTTTGCCACCGCGGCATTGTCGGGCATAGGACCCAGCAGCGACGTCAGCGCTGCCTCACCGCCTTTGCGCTTCGCTGCACGGGCGCGAATTTTCTGAAAATCCACCATTGTTTCCTGACCCCATCGCGTCAATCTACCACTTCCCGTAGGAACCGGCAGCTTCTACCTCATCGCGGACGACGGAGGCGACGATGAACAAAACGATCGAGGACCTGGCAAGCCGCTGGCTGAAGCGAAAGCCGGACGGCCTCAGCGCGCTCGAAAGCCGGGTACTGCAATCTACGCTCGAGCGCACCACGATCTCCAAGGACACCAACAAGGCCGTCGCCTTTCACCAGACGTTTGGAGATCGCCTGGCCGACACCATCGCCCGGATCGGCGGCTCTTGGTCCTTCATCCTGGCATTCATTGGCTTCCTGATCCTGTGGACGGCAGGCAATGTCTGGCTCTTGTCGCGCGCCGCCTTCGATCCCTATCCCTTCATCTTCCTCAATCTCGTGCTTTCCATGGTTGCCGCCCTGCAGGCGCCAGTGATCATGATGGCGCAAAACCGCCAGACGGAGCGCGATCGAATCGACGCCGCCCACGACTATGAGGTTAATCTCAAGGCCGAGATCGAGATCATGGCGTTACACGAAAAGCTCGACGAACTGCGCCACAGCCAGATCATCGGCATGCGAGACGAGATCGCCCGGCTGGCCGAGCAGGTGAAGCGCATCGACGACATTCTGTCGAAGCAGCGAACGTCTTCATGACGGAAGTCATCCATCGTCTCATTGAGCAATATGGATTGGTCGCGGTTTTTCTGGGCTGCGTCGCAGAGGGCGAAAGCGCCGCAATTCTTGGCGGTTTTTTTGCGCATCAGCATGTCTTCATCCCGTGGCAGGCGTTTCTCGCAGCCGCGCTCGGCGCCTTCGGTGGCGACACGTTCTTCTTCATCTTGGGACGGAGCTTCGCCGACCATAAATTCGTGATCAGGCTCCGAGCCCGGCCGGGCTTCAGCCACGCCTACCGCCTTGTCACCTCTCATCCCAACATTTTCGTGCTGTCGAACCGCTACATCTATGGCCTCCGCCTGGTCGGCGGCATCGCCGCCGGGCTGTCGGGCATTGCGGCGGCGCGCTTCGTCATCCTCAACGCCATCTCATCGGTGGTCTGGGCGGCACTGTTCTGCACTGTCGGTTATGTCTTCGGGCTGGGCGCGGAGCACATCGTCGGCCAAGCGCTAGCTCGTCACGAGCGATTACTGATCGCTCTGGCAATCGGCCTTGTTGTGGCCATCCTCGGCTGGCTCGCGGCCCATATCGTCGCCAAGAAGGAACTCCGCAAGGGAAGCTGATCGTCAATCAATGCCGAGCGCGCGATCACCCTTCTCGAGGATCAGCGGAATGATCAGGTCTTCCTCGTCGGCAAGATGCCGGGTCAACATGGCGATCAGCCGGCCGTTCTCGTCGGCATAGGCATCGGCGGCGAAACGCTGTTTGTCTTCGCTCTCCTGAAGCGTGCGGATGAAGGCATTTGCCGCCTCGGCATTGCGCTCCAGTCCCTCATGGATTGTGTGGTGATCGGCATCGAGAATCTCGAAGCCGCGCTTCAGACGGGTCTCGGCCCTGGCGAAGACCGGGAAATAATGATGGTCCTCGACATTGTGATGGCCGTCGAGATTGCCGAGGAAATGGTTGAGGCGCGGCGCGAACCAGCGCGCGAATTCCGGCGCGTTCAGCCTACTTTCTCGATAATCGCCGATACCATTGGTGAGCATGCCGCCAAGCTCGCGGAACATGTCGTGCCGCTGCAGCCACATATTGGCTATGCCGTGGATATTGGCATGCGCCTGCCAGTCCTCGCGCGGATATTTTTCGACCAGCCAGCGCAGATCGTCCGGCAGGCCCTCACGTTCAAGCAACAGAAATCCGGTGGTATCGGCCATGTCAGGCCCCTCAGTTGACCGGCATGTAGTGTCTGAAACGTCAGATCGGTCCCCCGAGGATCCGCTCGATGACGGCGACGCCCCATACCCCGGCAGCGATCACCACCGAAATCAGCACCGCCAGCGAACCGCAATCCTTGGCCAGTTGGATATCGACGTTGAATTCGCGGCTGAACGCGTCGCATGCCGCCTCGATGCCGGTGTTCAGCACCTCGATCATGATCATGAGCAGCACCGCGCCGATCAGCAACGCATAGCCGCGCCACGATTCCGAAAGGAACCAGCCGAGCGGCAAGGCAAGCACGAGCAGCGTCAGCTCCAGCTGGAAGGCCTCCTCGCCGGCGGCCAGTTTGCGAAACGCCCGCACCGAATTGTAAAAAGCGTCGATCAGTCGCTGCATGCCAAAACCCTTCGGAATCACCGGCAGGGGATAGCGCAATGGCTGGACCAAGGGAATAAGGCGGCCTCTGCAAAGAATCAGCCGGCTGCCACCTTGATCGACGGCGTCGACTTCTCGAACTGCGGCAGCCCGTCATCGATGGCGTAATAATCGCCCTTGTCGCCGACGAAGATATGACATTCGCCTTGGAGCCTAGTTGGCGCGTCGAACAGCCCTGCCATGACCGAAACATAGCCGTCATCGCTCGGCTTCCAGAACAACAGAGAGCCGCATGTCTTGCAGAAGCCGCGCCTGGCGAACGAAGAGGCCTCGTACCAGGTGATGCTCTTCGCGCCGGTGATTGTAATGTCGCGGTCGGCAACGTTGGTCGCCGCATAAAAATGCCCGCTCTGCTTCCGGCACTGCGAGCAATGGCAGTAGACGACACCGCGTAGCGGTCCTAGTGTCTGGAACCGCACTGCCCCGCACAAGCATGATCCGGTGTGACTTTCAGCCATGTCGGCCTCCCGATGCAATTGCCATCGCCTGGCAGGATTCCAGTTTTGCGCGCGTTAGGCACGAGCAAATGCGACACCGGCGGGATTGAATACAAAAAGCGCCGGTTTTCGCCCGGCGCTTCTTCAATGACATCAAAGTTCAGATCATATCAGCCGTTAACGGCCTGCTTGTGCTGGACCGGATGGGTCTTCTTGAGCAGATCGGAGACCAGGAACGCCAACTCGATCGCCTGGTCAGCGTTGAGGCGCGGATCGCAATGGGTGTGGTAGCGGTCCTGCAGCTCTTCGGCGGTGATGGCGCGGGCGCCACCGGTGCATTCCGTGACGTTCTTGCCGGTCATCTCGACATGGATGCCGCCCGGATGCGTGCCTTCGGCGCGGTGCACCTCGAAGAAGGTCTGCACCTCCTTCAGGATGCGGTCGAATGGCCGTGTCTTGTAGCCGGCGGCCTCGATCGTATTGCCGTGCATCGGGTCGGACGACCACACCACGCTGCGGCCTTCCTTCTGCACCGCGCGCAGCAGTTTGGGCAGATGGTCGGCAACCTTGTCGGAGCCGAAGCGGGCGATCAGCGTCAGCCGGCCGGGCTCGTTCTCCGGATTGAGCAGGTCGATGAGCTGCAACAGGCCATCCGGCGTCAGCGACGGACCGCATTTCAGCCCGAGCGGGTTCTTGATGCCGCGGCAATATTCGACATGCGCATGGTCGGGTTGGCGCGTGCGATCACCGATCCAGATCATGTGGCCAGAGGTGGCGTACCAGTCGCCGGAGGTCGAATCGACGCGGGTCAGCGCCTCCTCGTAGCCGAGCAGCAACGCTTCGTGGCTGGTGTAGAAATCCGTCTCGCGCAGCGCGTAATTGGTCTCCGAGGTGATGCCGACGGCCTTCATGAAGTCCATCGTCTCGGTGATGCGGTTGGCGAGCGATTCGTATTTCTCGCCCTGCGGGCTGTCGGACACGAAGCCGAGCATCCATTGATGCACGTTCTCCAGGCTGGCGTAGCCGCCCTGGGCGAAGGCACGCAAAAGGTTGAGCGTCGCCGCCGATTGGCGGTACGCCATCTCCTGTCTTGCAGGATCGGGAATGCGCGACTTGGCGTCGAACTCGATGCCATTGATGATGTCGCCGCGATAGCTCGGCAGCGTTACACCGCCCTTGGTCTCATTGTCGGACGAGCGCGGCTTGGCGAACTGGCCGGCGACACGGCCGACCTTCACCACCGGCTGGGCGCCGGCGAAGGTCAGCACCACCGACATCTGCAGGAAGACGCGGAAGAAGTCGCGGATATTGTCGGCGCCATGCTCGGCGAAGCTCTCGGCGCAATCGCCGCCCTGCAGAAGGAATGCGTCACCGGCAGCGACGGCTGCAAGCTGCTTCTTCAGCTTGCGTGCCTCACCTGCAAAAACCAACGGCGGAAACGTGGCAAGCTGGGCTTCCGTGTTCCTCAGCGCGGCAAGATCCGGATAGGCAGGAACCTGCTGGATCGGCTTGGCTCTCCACGAATTCGGCGACCATTTCGTCATCGAAGCACCTAACGCTCTTTCACACGGACGCCATCGCCCGCCAATCCGCCCCATATGGGGTCGCGGCTCCATACACGAAGCCGATTTCCTATTCTAGACCGGAAGTGGTCGCGTGGCGAATGAGCACGGCACTGCGAAAGTGCCGATGCGGCTGTGCCCAGAGCACCAGCCACGCGCTGCTACGCCGCCTTCTCCACCAGCCGCGCCAGCTGCGTCATGACAACCGCTGAGCCAGCCAGCCGCTTCTCGGGCGTCGCCCAGTCACGGCTGAAGACGACGCTCTGGTCGGGTCGGATCTTGGCCAGCGAGCCCTGTTCGCCGATGAGCTTGACCAGCCCGACCGGATTGGGGAATTCCCGCTTGCGGAAATGGACGACGACACCTTTCGGCCCGGCGTCGAGCTTCTCCACGTTGGCCTTGCGGCAAAGCGCCTTGATGAAGACGATCTTCAACAGATGCTTTACCTCTTCCGGCAACGGTCCGAACCGGTCGATCAGCTCGGCGCCGAAAGCATCGATCTCTTCCGTATTTTCGAGATCGCCAAGACGGCGATAGAGCGCCAGCCTGAGCTGCAGATCCGGGACGTAGCTTTCCGGGATCATCACCGCCGTGCCGACGGCGATCTGCGGCGACCAGCCGCCGTCCTGCACCTCGCCGGAATCCTTCACTTCGGCCACCGCCTCCTCCAGCATCTGCTGGTAGAGCTCGAAGCCGACCTCCTTGATGTGGCCCGACTGCTCTTCGCCAAGCAGATTGCCGGCGCCGCGGATGTCGAGGTCGTGGCTGGCCAGCTGGAAACCGGCGCCTAGCGTATCGAGCGATTGCAGCACTTTCAGCCGACGCTCGGCTGTATCGGTTAGCTTGCGGTTGGCGGGCAGAGTGAACAGCGCATAGGCGCGCACCTTCGAACGGCCGACGCGGCCACGCAACTGATAGAGCTGAGACAGGCCGAACATGTCGGCGCGGTGTACGATCAGCGTATTGGCGGTCGGTATATCGAGGCCGGATTCGACGATGGTGGTCGACAAAAGCACATCGTACTGGCCGTCATAAAAGGCATTCATGATATCGTCGAGCTCGCCGGGCGGCATCTGGCCGTGGGCCACCGCCACTTTCAGCTCAGGCACGGATTCGCGCAGGAAATCATGGATTTCCGTGAGATCGCTGATACGCGGTACGACGTAGAAGGAATGGCCGCCACGGTAGCGCTCGCGCAGCAGCGTCTCGCGGATGACCAGCGGATCGAAAGGGGAGATGAAGGTACGCACGGCCATGCGATCGACCGGCGGCGTGGCGATCAGCGACAGCTCACGCACCCCGGTCAAGGCAAGCTGAAGCGTTCGCGGGATCGGCGTCGCCGACAGCGTCAGAACGTGGACGTCGGTCTTGAGATCCTTCAGCCGCTCCTTGTGCTTGACGCCGAAATGCTGCTCCTCGTCGATGATCAGCAGGCCGAGATTCTTGAACGAGATCGAGGAGCCGAGCAGTGCGTGCGTGCCGATGACAATGTCGACTTGGCCTTCGGCGACGCCCTTCTTGGTCTCGGCCAGTTCCTTGGCGCCGACCAGCCGCGAGGCCTGGGCGACGCGGATCGGCAGGCCGGAGAAGCGCTGCGAGAAGGTCTTGAAATGCTGGCGCGACAACAATGTCGTCGGCACCACCACCGCGACCTGAAAGCCTTCCATCGCCGCGATGAAGGCGGCACGAAGCGCGACTTCGGTCTTGCCGAAGCCGACATCGCCGCAGATCAGCCGATCCATCGGCTTTCCAGCGCCCAGATCACCCATGACCGAATCGATTGCCGTTTGCTGGTCGTCGGTTTCTTCATAGGGGAAACGCGCCGCAAACTCGCCATAGAGGCCTTCCGCCGGCACCAGCGCCGGTGCGGCCCGCATTTGTCGCTCGGCGGCGATGCGGATCAGCTGCCCGGCCATGTCGAGCAGACGTTTCTTCAGCCGTGCCTTGCGCGATTGCCAGGCGCCGCCGCCAAGCTTGTCGAGCGTCGCCTCGGCCGAATCCGAGCCATAGCGCGACAGCAGCTCGATGTTTTCCACCGGCAAGAACAGCCGATCGTCGCCGGCATAGTGGATTTCAAGGCAATCGTGCGGCGCACCGACCGCCTCGATGGTGCGCAGCCCGATGAAGCGGCCAATGCCATGGTCGGCATGCACGACGATATCGCCTGAAGACAATGCCGAAGCCTCGGCGATGAAGTCGGACGCGCGCTTCTTGCGCTTCGAGCGCCGGATCAGCCGGTCGCCGAGAATGTCCTGCTCGGCGACGACGACCAGTTTCTCGGTCTCGAAGCCGGATTCGAGCGGCAGCACGGCCAGGGCCGCCTGCCCTGGCTCAAGCCTTTCGGCTTCGGCAAGCGTCGCCACCGGCTCCAGATTGCCAAGGTGATGCTCGACCAGGATCTGGCCGAGCCGGTCGAGCGAACCTTCAGTCCAGCCGGCGACGACGACACGGCGGCGTGCAGCGCGCTCGTCGGAAATGTGTTTGACGACGACGTCGAAGACGTTGGCGTTAGGGTCGGCGCGTTCCTCGACGAAGCTGCGGCCATGGCGCGAGCCGGCATGGAACACCTTTTTCGCACCGGCATCGGGCGCGTCGAAGGAGGTGAAGTCGATCGCTTCGCGCGGACCAAGCGAGGCAATCAGGTTCTCGGGCGACAGATAAAGCTGATCCGGCGACACCGGCTTGTAGGGCACGGCATCCTTCAAGGCGCCGTCGGCCTGTTTTTTTCGCGCCTCGTAATGATCGAGGATCAGAGTGTGGCGCTCGGCCAGTGCCTCATGCGCCAGATGATCAAACACCACGGGCGCATCCGGCAGGTAATCGAACACGGTTTCCAGCCGCTCATAGAAGAACGGCAGCCAGTGCTCCATGCCGGCAAACCGCCTGCCCTCGCTGACCGCCGCATAGAGCCCATCGTCGCGCGAGGGCGCGCCAAAGGCTTCGATGTAGGCGCGGCGGAAGCGGCTGATGGTTTCCGGCGTCAGCGCCACCTCGCTCATCGCCTGCAGCGCCATCGACTTGCGTTGGCCGATGGTGCGCTGGGTTGCGGTGTCGAAGACGCGGATCGATTCCAGCGTATCGCCGAAGAAATCGAGGCGCAGTGCCTCCGTCCAGCCGGGCGCGAAGAGATCGAGAATGCCGCCGCGCACGGCAAATTCGCCGATGCCGCGCACCGTCGGCACCCGCTCGAAGCCGGAAGTCTCCAGCCGTGACACCAGCGCGTTCATGTCGATCTGGTTGCCGGGCTTGGCGTGAAAGGTCTGCGCCTCGACGAGTTCCGCCGGCGGAATGCGTTGAAGCAAGGCGTTCGCGGTGGTGAGAATGACGGCGCGGTGCGGCTTCTTCGCCAGCGCGATCATCGCTGCCAGCGCATCGAGCCGCCTTGCGGCGGCGTCGGCGCCGGGCGAGACGCGGTCGTAAGGCAGGCAGTCCCAGGCCGGCAGTTCCAGCACCGGCAGGCCCGGCGCGGCAAAGGCAAGCGCCTCGACGATCGCCGGCAGACGCTGGCCGTCGCGCGCCACGAACAGCACCGGCTTGTCAGGGGCGATCTCGTGCGCAGCCTGCACCAGCGCAAAGGCTTCGTAGCCGTCGGCGACGCCATCGACGATGAACTGGCCGGCGCGGCCTTTCGGCAGACCGATCGTAGGGATAAGGCTCATGGCTACACGTTGTTCAGAAGGTCATCTCCCGGCGCGAAGCCAGGATTTTTTGCAGGACGGTACAGTCGATATCCGCCGGAACCGGGCGTTCGCCAGTGACGAGAGGCAGGAATTCGGTGTCGGGAATGTCGAGGAGCCTCTCATATTGGTCGATTTCGTCGCCGGTCAAGGCGCCGATCTCGGCATCGGCGAAGCTGCCGAGTATAAGGTCCATCTCGCGCATGCCGCGGTGCCACGAACGAAACAGAAGCTTGCGGCGGCGGGCATCGAGCCCCTCGCTTGATCGTTTCGTTCCGGTCATCTTGCAACATCCTTGCCCAGGCGGCGCATATAGCGTGGATAGAAGGCGGTGTCAGCCTTGCGCTACAGTCGCCGCAACATAAGCTGACATCATGCGTCCCTCCCTCCTCGATCCGCTGTTTGTCCCGATCACCTCGCTTGCCGGGGTCGGGCCAAAAGTTGGCGCCCTGATCGAAAAAGTCGTAGCAGCCGACCTCGGCGACCGGGCCGCGCGCGCCGGGGATCTCTTGTTCGTGCTGCCGCATACTGTCATCGACCGCCGCAACCGGCCTGGCATCGCCGGCTCGGCGGAAGGCGCCATCGTTACGCTCGACGTCCGCATCGACCGCCACCAGCCGCCGCCACGCGGCAACAGGTCGGTCCCGTACCGGGTCTACGCCCATGACGACACCGGCGAGATCGCGCTGACCTTCTTCCATGCCCATGCCGCCTATCTCGAAAAAGCAATGCCCGTAGGCGAGCATGTCGTCGTCTCCGGCCGCATGGAATGGTTCAACGGCCGCCCGACCATGGTTCACCCCGACCATATCGCACTTGCCGGTGACGCGGAAAACCTGCCGCTGGTCGAGCCGGTCTATCCGCTGACCGCCGGGCTCTCGGGCAAGGTGCTGCGCCGGGCCATCGGCCAGGCGCTGGCCCGCCTGCCGGTGCTACCCGAATGGCAGGACGGTGAGTTCCGGCGCCGCCATGCCTTTCCTGCTTTCAGCGATGCGCTCAACCGCATCCACAATCCTGCCGACCCGATCGACGTCTCTGTCGACGGCGCAGCGTGGCGGCGCCTTGCCTATGACGAGTTCTTGGCCGGCCAGGTATCGCTGGCGCTGGTGCGGGCCAAGGTCCGCCGATTATCTGGCCGGCCACTCGTCGGCGACGGCCGCATAGTCGAACAACTGCGCGTGGCACTCCCCTATTCGCTGACCATGTCGCAGGAAATGGCGCTTGCCGAAATCAACGCCGATCTCGGTGACCCCGAACGCATGCTGCGCCTTTTGCAGGGCGATGTCGGCTCCGGCAAGACGGTGGTCGCGCTGCTTGCCATGGCGCGTGCCGTCGAGGCCGGCGGCCAGGCGGCATTGATGGCGCCGACCGAAATCCTGGCGCGCCAGCATCTGGCAACGATTGCGCCGTTGGCGGAACGGGCCGGCCTGCGTGTCGCCGTCCTCACAGGTCGCGAAAAGGGCCGCGAGCGTGCCGACACGCTGACCGGACTGGCCAATGGTGACATCGACATCGTCGTCGGCACCCATGCGCTGTTCCAGGAAACGGTGACGTTCCGTGACCTCGTGTTCGCCGTCGTCGACGAGCAGCACCGTTTCGGCGTCCACCAGCGCCTTGCCATTACCGCCAAGGGCGACGCGCCCGACATGCTGGTGATGACGGCAACGCCGATACCGCGGACGCTGGTGCTGACTGCATTCGGCGACATGGATGTGTCGAAGCTGACGGAAAAGCCGGCCGGCCGCCAGCCGATCCGCACCGTCACCTTGCCGCTTGAACGGCTCGACGAACTGATCGGACGCATGCTCGACGCCGTCGCCGATGGCCAGAAAATCTACTGGATCTGTCCGCTGGTCGAGGAATCCGAGGAGATCAAGCTGATGTCGGCCGAGGACCGTTTTGCCTCGCTGAAGCCGCTGTTCGGCGACCGCGTCGGCCTGGTGCATGGTCGCATGAAAGGCGCCGACAAGGACGAGGCGATGCGCGCCTTCAAGCAGGGCGACACCCGTATCCTGATCGCCACCACCGTCATCGAGGTCGGCGTCGATGTGCCGGACGCGACGATCATGGTCATCGAGCATGCCGAGCGTTTTGGCCTCGCCCAACTGCACCAATTGCGCGGCCGGGTCGGGCGTGGCGACAAGCCTTCATCGTGCGTGCTGCTCTACAAGGATCCGCTCGGCGAGACGGCAAAACGCCGTTTGTCGGTAATGCGCGAGACCGAGGACGGCTTCCGTATCGCCGAAGAGGATCTGAAGCTGCGCGGCGAAGGCGAGTTGCTCGGCACCCGCCAGTCCGGCACGCCGGGCTTCCAGGTGGCGCGCATCGAGGCGCATGCCGACCTGCTCGAGGCCGCTCGCGACGATGCGCGGCTGATCCTGTCGCGCGATCCGGAATTGCAGTCCGAACGCGGCACGGCGCTGCGCCTGTTGCTCTATCTGTTCGGCCGCGACGAGGCCGTGCGGCTCCTGCGTGCCGGCTGAGGCATCGTGTCGAGCGGCGGATTGGCAAGCGCGCCGTGGATCTGCTCGCCATTCACCGTCACCATTTTGACCGCCGGCGCCACCAAGCCGGCCGACACGATCAGCTTGGCTCCGTCCTCGATTGTCATGTCGAGCAGCACAATGTCGGATTTCGGCACATACATCAGAAAGCCCGTCGTCGGGTTGGGCGTACATGGCATGAATACGGCAATCAGCGGATCGCCTTCCCGGTCGAGCTTCTGGTTGATCTCGGTTTCCTTCTCGCTGGCGACGAAGACCAGCGACCAGACCCCTTTGCGCGGATATTCGACCAACCCGACCTGGCGGAACATGTCGCCCTTGTTCGACAGCACGGTCTCGAAAATCTGCTTCAGCGAACGGTAGATGCCGCGCACCAGCGGCATGCGGCCAAGCAGGCGCTCGCCGAAATTGACGATGGCGCGGCCAACGATATTGGCGGTCATAAAGCCGATGAAGGTGATGAGGATCAAGGCAACGATCAGCCCAAAACCCGGCACTGGAAACGGCAGGTAGGTGTCCGGATTGTAGCGTACCGGAATGTAGGGTTTCACCCAGGAATCGACCCAACCGATCAGCGACCAGGCAATGTAGGCGGTAATCGCCAGCGGCGCGCAAACGACGAAGCCGGTCAGGAAATAGTTTCTCAGCCGGGTCATGCCTGAGGTCTTGAGAGCATCCGACATGGTTCACCGCAGCGTGTGTTTGCAGCGCGACACTACTGAACCCCAAGGCGCTTTGGAATGGCGAAGTTTTTAAAAGATCAACTATGCCGCGGCTTCCAGCGGTTCGATCTTCTCGAGCTCCGGTGCGAGTTTCTTCGCCTCGGTTTCAAGTTCATAAGCCTGCTGAAAATTCATCCAGAATTCCGGCGTGGTGTTGAAGAGCCTGGCGAGGCGAAGCGCGGTATCAGGAGTCAGGCCGATCTCTTCCTTGGCAATGCGTTCGATACGGGTACGAGGAAGATTGAGCTTCTTCGCCAGCGCACCGGCACTCATACCGAGCGGGACGAGATATTCCTCGCGCAGGAACTCTCCGGGGTGAATTGGACGTACGAACTTGAGCATGGTTCAGAGACCTCAAGGGTTTAGGGCAAGTGCCCGCTCAATGGTAGTCGACGATCTCCACCTCTTCGGCGCCAGCGTTGGTCCATTTGAAGCAGGCATTGGTCGTTGATACGAATTGAATGCTGCCCAGCTCTGCTCCCTTCAGGGCTTCAAGGCGATTTCCGGGTGGCGATCGTTCAATTGTCCGGCGTTTTCGATCGCTCGAAGACGACGTTCGCCACGGGCAACCAGATCCGGTGGAAAACCTTTCGGTGCCTTCCCCTCGGCAACCGCTTCCACCGCTTTGCCTTTGAACGAAACGATCAACTTGGACCCTATCGGTAGCCGTTTGGAACCGATCATTCCACCGTTACCGATTTCGCCAGATTGCGCGGCTGGTCGACATCCGTGCCCATGAACACGGCGGTGAAATAGGCGAGCATCTGGATCGGCAGTGCGTAGATGATCGGCGAGATGATTTCCGGCACGTCCGGCAAAACGATCGTCTCCATCGTCTTCACCGTGGCGTGCGCGGCGCCCTTGCTGTCGGTGATCAGGATGATCTTGCCGCCGCGCGCCGCCACCTCCTGCATGTTCGAGACGGTCTTTTCGAAGATACGATCATGCGGGGCGATGACGATGACGGGCATGTTCTCGTCGATCAGCGCGATCGGGCCGTGTTTCAACTCGCCGGCGGCATAGCCTTCGGCGTGGATATAGGAAATTTCCTTGAGCTTCAGCGCGCCTTCCAGGGCCAGCGGAAAATTGGTGTCGCGGCCGAGATAAAGCACGTTCTTGTAGTGCGAGAGGTCGCGCGCGATCTTTTCGATCTGCCCGTCGAGCTTTAGCACCTGGTTGGCATAACGCGGCGCTTCCGACAGCTCGCGTATCAGCGTTTTCTCCTGCTCCTGCGAAATCGTTCCGCGCGCCACGCCGGCCCGCACCGCCAGCGAGGCCAGCACGGAAAGCTGGCAGGTGAACGCCTTGGTCGAGGCGACGCCGATCTCCGGGCCGGCCAATGTCGGCAGGATGACGTCGGATTCGCGCGCCATGGTCGATTCGCGCACATTGACGACCGCGCCGATCTTCATGCCGGCCTTGCGGCAGTAGCGCAGCGACGCCAGCGTGTCGGCGGTCTCACCCGATTGCGAGATGAAGAAAGCGGCATCGTTCTTCGACAGCGGCATCTCGCGATAGCGGAACTCCGAAGCGACATCGATGTCGACCGGCAGCCGCGCATAGCGCTCGAACCAGTATTTGCTGATCAGCCCGGCGAGATAGGCGGTGCCGCAGGCCGAGATCGCCAGCCGGTCGACCTTGGCGAAATCGAACGGCAGGTCGAGCGGCTTCGAGACGCCGCCGACGAAATCAACATAATGCGCCAGCGTGTGCGAGATCACTTCCGGCTGCTCATGGATCTCCTTTTCCATGAAATGGCGGCGGTTGCCTTTGTCGACCATGAAGCTCGTGCTGAGCGACTGTTGGCGTTTGCGGTCGACCTTGTTGCCGCCCATGTCGAAGATATCGACCTCGTTGCGGCGCACCACCGCCCAGTCGCCGTCTTCCAGATAGGTGATCGAATTGGTGAAAGGGGCAAGCGCAATGGCGTCGGAGCCAAGGAACATCTGGCCGTCGCCATGACCGACCGCGAGCGGCGGGCCATTGCGCGCGCCGACGATCAGATCCTCGTCGCCCTTGAACATGATGGCGAGCGCAAAGGCGCCTTCCAGCCGCTTCAGCGCCTTGTGCGCCGCCTCAACCGGCTTCAGCCCCCTGGCCAGTTCGCGCGCCACCAGATGCGCGACGACTTCGGTATCGGTCTGTGAGGCGAAGCTGTAGCCGTCGCGCATCAGCTCGTCGCGCAATTCGGCGAAATTCTCGATGATGCCGTTATGGACGATGGCGACGCCGTCGGAAAAATGCGGATGCGCATTGCTCTCGTTCGGAACGCCATGCGTGGCCCAGCGCGTGTGGCCGATGCCGATCATGCCGTCGAGCGGTTCGTCCTTCAGCAGGCGCTCGAGATTGACCAGCTTGCCCTCGGCGCGGCGGCGGTCAAGCCTGCCGTGCTCGATCGTGGCGACGCCGGCCGAGTCATAGCCGCGATATTCGAGCCTTTTCAGCGCATCGACGATAAGCGGCGCGACCGGCGAGTCACCGACAATTCCAACGATACCGCACATGGCGCTTGCCCCCGATTCCGACCTCAAACCCGGCGCTATTTAGAGACTGCCGGGCTGTCGCGAAAAATCACATTCCATTTCGTCCGGTATCAGCCGGACTATCCTGCACAGATGCACCATGACAGGGCGCACTTGCAATCCGGTTACTGCAATTGCTCAGTTTCTCCGCTTATGTATCCTATCTCGGCTCAACGGCTCCAGAAATCAGTCAAAGACATGATGCGGCTATGAACGAACGAAATTGACACGGTGACGCTTTGGCGTCCGGTTGGTCCCCGCGAACTGGAGTTGATCCAGAGGGCAGGGATGCGCGCCTTTCCTCCTCGACTTGCCGATCAGCCGATCTTCTATCCGGTTACCAGCGAGGCCTATGCCACCCAGATCGCCCGAGACTGGAACGTGCCCGCGAGCGGATCAGGTTTCGTGACGCGTTTCGAGGTGCGTCGCAGCTTTCTGGACCGTTACAGCGTCCAGCATGCCGGCAGCCGGGCGCATCTGGAATACTGGATCCCGGCCGAAGACCTGTCGGCCTTCAACGATGCAATCGTTGGCGAAATCCAGCTTGTCGCCGAGTTCCGCTAGTCTACCCTTTTTTGCGGGCCGCCGCGGCCTGAGAAAAACGCTCTCGCAACTCCTTGCCCTTGCCGGGTAGAGTCCGCTGGCGGGCGCGGCCGAAAGCCAGCGCATCGTCGGGTACGCTTTCGGTAATGACGCTGCCCGAGGCGATGTAGCCGCCCTTGCCGATCGACACCGGCGCCACCAGCGAAGAGTTCGAGCCTATGAAGGCGCCCTCGCCGATATCGGTGAAGAATTTCGAATAGCCGTCATAATTGCAGGTGATGGTGCCGGCGCCGATATTGGCGCCGGCACCGATGCGGGCATCGCCGATATAGGTCAGATGGTTGACCTTCGCGCCCTCCTCGACGATCGCCTGCTTGACCTCGCAAAAATTGCCGACCTTGGCCTTGGTTCTCAGATCGGCCCCGGGCCGCAGCCGCGCGAACGGCCCGACATCGCAATCCGACGCGATGGTGGCGCCTTCGATATGGCTGAAGGCATGGATCTTGACCCCCGTCGCGATTTTCACGTCCGGCCCGAACCAGACATTGGGTTCGACGATCGTATCGGCGCCGATCTCGGTGTCGTGCGAGAAGAACACAGTTTCGGGCGCGATCAGCGTAACGCCAGAAAGCATCGCCTCGCGCCGCCGGCGCTGCTGCCAGATACCTTCCGCCTGGGCAAGCTCGGCACGGTTGTTGATGCCGAGCGCGTTCTCGAAACTGGCTTCGGTGGCGACGACATCAAGTCCCTGGGCAGCGGCGATCTCGACGATGTCGGTGAGATAATACTCGCCCTTGGCGTTCTTGCTGCCGACTTGATCGAGCAGCTTCAGCGCGTGCCTGCCGGCGACCGCCATCAGCCCGCCATTGCAGAAGGTGATCTTTTTCTCCTCGTCCGAGCAGTCCTTCTCCTCGCGGATGGCCACGAGCTTGCCGGCCTTTTCGATAAGCCGGCCGTAGCCCGAAGGATTTTCCGTACGGAAGCCGACCACGACGACGGCCGCACCTTCCGCCAGCTTCAGCCTCGCCGCCGCGAGCGCTTCCGGATCGATCAACGGCGTGTCGCCAAACATCACCAAGATATCGTCATAACCTTTTGATATTGCTGCACGTGCGGCAAGCACGGCGTGCGCGGTGCCGAGACGTTTTTCCTGAACGAAAGCCTCGGCCCTCGGCGCAAACTTGAGTGCAGCCTTGCGCATCTCATCGGCGCCATGGCCGATCACCAGCGCCAATTCGCCTCTGCCGGCGGCTTCGGCCGCCTTGACGACATGGGCAACCATCGGCAGGCCCGCGATTGTGTGCAGCACTTTCGGCACTGCACTCTTCATGCGCGTGCCTTCACCGGCGGCGAGGATGATGGACAGGCAGGATCTCTGGCTCATGGGGACAGCAACCGTTGAAAGGGGTCTGGAATTGAAGCGTTAGTAGCACCGGCGCCATGCTGCACCAATGCGGTTAAATTCCGGTGAGACGGTGGAACCTCCAACCCGCGACACGCTCAAGCCGATCGGCTCAGGCGGCTTCCGCCTCGTTGCGTGATGCGAAGCTGGGGGCTCGGCCACGGCCGTATTGCCGTGGCGAACAGTTCATGACCCGCTTGAAGGCTGTGCTGAAGGCGCTTTCGGATTCGTAGCCGAGCGAAAGCGCTATGACGGCGACGGGATCGCTGGAATTCGTCAGCCGGTCGCCAGCCAGCAGCATTCGCCAGCGCGTCAAATAGTCCATCGGCGACGCGCCAACCGTCTCCTTGAATCTGAGCGCAAAGGTCGACCGCGACATGCCGGCCCGTTCCGCCAGTTCCTGTAGCGTCCAGCCATGCGCCGGATCGTCATGCATGGCGCTGATCGCCGCGCCGATCTGTTTGTCCGCGAGGGCAAAGAGCCAGCCGATGCCACCTTTCAATCCTTCCGAAAGATGCAGCCGCAGCGCCTGAACCAGCATCATGTGGGCGAGGTGCTGGATCATCAGAAAGCCGCCCGGCTGCGGCTCGCGCAGCTCCTGCATCATCCGCTCCACAGACCAGCGCAGCGCCGACTGGTCCGACTCTTTGCGGATATGCACAATGGCTGGCAGCATCCGCAACAGCATGCCGGCATGATTGCCGCCAAGCGCGAAGCGGCTGCTGACCAGAAAGAAATCACCACCGCCATTGTGGGTCACGACACCGCCGGCTCGCGCAGGCGGAAAAATCTTGACGGCTTCAACAGGCGTCAAGCTCATGTCGCTTGCAAGGCGGAAAGGCCGTCCACTCGGCAGCAGGAAGCAGTCTCCCGTCTCAAGGCGCACTGCGTCAGCAACGCCCTCCACAGACAGCCAGCACCGGCCGGAGACCACCGCTCCGGTCTTGATGCTTTGCTGCTGGTCGGGGAACTGGATCGACCATTCACCACCAGCATCGAAACCGGCCGACATATAGTTTCGCGGCTTCAGCAGCGACAGCACATCTGAAAGGGGATCCACAGGTCATTCCGGACGATTGCGAAGATAATACGGACTTTACCGCATAGATCGTATTTTCTCAAGCGCCTATCACGACACAACTGAGCCGCGAAAATGGTCGTGGCCAGAAACGGACAGGAGAAGTCGTGATGCGTGTTTTCGTTACCGGAGCGACCGGATTCGTCGGTTCTGCCGTCGTTCAAGAACTCATCGGCGCCGGCCATCAGGTGCTCGGCCTCGCCCGCTCGGCGGCGTCGGCCAAGTCGCTTGCAGCCACCGGAGCCGAGGTGCATCGAGGTGACCTCGAAGACCTCGAAAGCCTCAGCAGGGGCGCAGCGGCAGCTGATGGAGTGATCCATACCGGCTTCAACCACGACTTCTCGAAATTCGCGCAAAATTGCGAGATGGACCGGCGCGCCATCGAGGCCTTGGGCGGTGCACTCGAAGGCTCCGAGCGGCCCCTGCTCGTCACCTCCGGGACCGCGCTCCAGGCGCGGGGCCGTATCGCGACCGAGGAAGATGCGCCTGTCCCATCTTCCGCTTCGTATCCCCGCGCCTCCGAAGCGACAGCCGCCGCGCTGGCGGCACGCGGCGTGCGCGCGTCGGTTGTGCGCCTTCCTCCGTCGGTCCATGGCCAAGGCGACCACGCTTTTGTTCCTATTCTCATCGACCTCGCTCGCAAGAAGGGCGTGTCGGCCTATATCGGCGAAGGGCTCAATCGCTGGCCTGCCGTGCATCGGTTCGATGCCGCCCGCGTCTACCGGCTTGCGCTCGAGCATGGAGCCGATGGCGGGCGATATCACGCGATCGCCGAAGAAGGCGTGCCGTTCAAGGACATCGCCGGCGTGATCGGCCGGCGCCTGAACGTGCCGGTCGTCGCCAAGTCCGCGGAAGAAGCCGCCGATCATTTTGGCTGGTTCGCTATGTTCGCGGCGATGGATGTCCCGACCTCGAGCGAACGGACCCAGGCGCTGCTGGGGTGGCAGCCGAGCGGACCCGGGCTGATCGCTGATATCGACCAGCCGGGCTATTTCGAAGGCTGAACAGACCCATGTCGGGCGGCAAACCTATCCCAATTGCCCCAGCACCGGAAAATTCTCGAGCAACCAATAGGATACCGCCTGCACGCCGCCGGTCAGGAAAAACACGCCGGCGACCACCAGCAACGCGCCGATGGCCTTTTCGACGCGGCCGAGATGGACGCGGAATTTCCCGAGAAAGCGCATGAAGGCGCCTGAAAACAGCGCCGCAACGAGGAAGGGAATACCGAGGCCGAGCGAATAGGCGGCGAGCAGCAGCGCGCCCTCGCCCACCGTCTCGCGGCCGCCGGCAAGCGTCAGGATCGGCCCCAGCACCGGGCCGATACAGGGCGTCCAGCCAAAGGCGAAGGCCAGGCCCATGACGTAAGCGGCGATCAGGCTGGCCGGCTTGCCTTGTGACTGGAAGCGCGCCTCGCGTGAAAGCAAAGGGATGCGCAGTACGCCGAGGAAATTCAGCCCCATCAGGATGATCAGCACGCCTGCCGCCATTGCCAGCGGCTCCTGCCAGACTCGCAGCAAATGGCCGATGGTCGAGGCGCCGGCGCCGAGCGCGACGAAGACGGTCGAGAAGCCGAGCACGAAGGCGATTGAGGAATTAATCAGCGCGCCTCGCGCGCCGGCCTTTGCCGTAATGCCGGCCTCGCCGCGGAAATCGTCGACCGACACGCCGGCCATATAGCACAGGTAAGGCGGCACCAGCGGCAGCACGCAGGGGGACAGGAAGGAAATTGCTCCCGCCCCGATCGCACTGACATAGCCGACGTCCAATGCCATTTCCGTCTCCCGATGACTGCGCAGCCATATAGCCGCGACAACAGCCGTCCGCCAATCACCATCGCGTGGCCCCATCACATTGGGTAGCAAGTCGGCGCCCGCCCGGGAAGAAAGGGCAGCCAGGCAGCGTTGATCAAACGAAACTGCGTTGTTCCGCACGCTTTTCGAAATGACCCAGGAAGAAGTCCATGAAAACGATCGCAATTGGCATGGCCGCGCTTTTGCTCGGCACTGCCGCATCCTTCGCTGCTGAGGCGTGGAAGGAAGCGGAGGTCGGCGGCACCAAGATCTACACCGACGCCAGCGGCATGACGCTCTACACCTACGACAAGGACGAGGCGGGCAAGTCGAACTGCTACGACAAATGCGCCGCCAATTGGCCGCCGCTGAAGGCTGACGCCAACGCCAAGGCCGAGAGCGAGTGGACGATCGTCGACCGCACCGACGGCACCAGGATGTGGGCCTACGAAGGTAAGCCGCTCTACACGTTCATCAAGGACAAGAAGGCCGGCGACGTGACCGGCGAGGGTGTCGGCGGCGTCTGGCATATCGCCAAGGCCGACTAGGCCTTGAGCTTCTAATCGACTGTAACAGGCAGTAACACGGCTGGTCGCTGGGAACTCGACCCAACCGCCCCGGCGGCCAGCTTTTCAGCACGGTACTTCCTTGCGACTGTCCGAGCAAAATGCCGGGCTACCGATTGCGCGCTTTACAGCATCTGTTCAAGCAGGGCTGGCGCGTGCTCGATGTTTCTCTTATATCCGCGGGAGAGTTTGTCCCGTTCTCCAGGATCAATTGCCGGGTTTGTCCAGCGATAGGCTGCTCATTTCCCTTGTCCAGGATTGCGGAAATCGCATGGCGCGCCGTTGGGTTGCGCATTCGGTACAGGGCCGCATTTTGACTGCTTGGCCTTGACCGGATGCAAAAGCGCGGCCATGTGAGCGACACATTGAACGAGATTTCGTCGCGCGCAGCGGAATTCTTCTGCCGCATCACAACTGATATGAGACCGTATGGACGTCGTCGTCGTCGAATCGCCGGCCAAGGCGAAGACAATCAACAAGTACCTCGGCAAGAACTACAAGGTTCTGGCCTCGTTCGGCCATGTCCGCGATCTGCCGGCCAAGGATGGCTCGGTGCGTCCGGATGAGGACTTTGCCATGTCCTGGGCCGTCGACACCGCGTCTGGAAAGCGTCTCGCCGATATCGCCAAGGCGGTCAAGGACGCCGACGGGCTGATCCTCGCCACCGATCCGGACCGCGAGGGCGAAGCGATCTCCTGGCATGTCCTGGAAGTGCTGAAGCAAAAGCGCGCGTTGAAGGACAAGCCGGTCAGCCGCGTCGTCTTCAACGCCATCACCAAGGCGTCCGTGCTGGAGGCGATGGCCAATCCGCGCCAGATCGACGCGCCGCTGGTCGATGCCTATCTCGCTCGCCGCGCGCTCGACTATCTGGTCGGCTTCACGCTGTCGCCCGTGCTGTGGCGCAAGCTGCCCGGCGCCCGCTCCGCCGGCCGCGTCCAGTCGGTGGCGCTGCGTCTGGTCTGCGACCGCGAATCCGAGATCGAGCGCTTCATCCGCGAGGAATACTGGCAGGTCGCCGCAATTCTCGGTACGCCGCGCAAGGATAATTTCGAGGCGCGGCTGACCGCCTTCGAGCGCAAGAAGCTGCAAAAGCTCGACATTTCCAACAAGGCACAGGCCGACGACATCAAAGCGATGCTCGAAGGCGCCAGCTTCAAGGCGGCGTCGGTCGAAGCCAAGCCGACCAAGCGCAATCCCGGGCCGCCCTTCACCACCTCGACGCTGCAGCAGGCAGCCTCATCAGGCCTCGGCTTTTCGGCCAACCGCACCATGCAGGTGGCTCAGCGGCTCTATGAGGGCATGGAGATCGGCGGTGAGACCACCGGCCTGATCACCTACATGCGAACCGACGGCGTGCAGATGGCGCCGGAGGCGATCTCTGCCGCGCGCGATGCGATTGCCAAGGAATTCGGCCCTAAATACCTGCCTGAAAAGCCGCGCTACTATTCCGCCAAGGCCAAGAATGCCCAGGAGGCGCACGAAGCGATCCGTCCGACCGATTTCATGCGCACGCCGGCTTCCGTCAGGCAGTATCTCGACGCTGACCAGGCGCGGCTTTACGAGATGATCTGGAAACGCGCCATCGCCAGCCAGATGCAGCCGGCCGAGATAGAGCGCACCACGGTCGAGGTCGAGGCCATCAACGGCCCGCGCACCGCCGAGCTTCGTGCTGTAGGCTCCGTTGTTCGCTTCGACGGCTTCCTTGCCGCTTACATCGAGCAGAAGGAAGAAGATTCGGAAGACGAGGAAAGCCGCCGCCTGCCCGAGATCCGTGCCGGCGAGCAGCTCACACGCGAGGCGATCAACGCCACCCAGCACACCACCGAGCCGCCGCCGCGTTATTCGGAAGCTTCGCTGATCAAGAAGCTGGAAGAGTTGGGCATCGGCCGGCCGTCGACTTATACGGCGATCCTGAAGACGCTCGAGGATCGTGACTATGTCACCATCGACAAGCGCAAGCTGGTGCCGCAGGCCAAGGGCCGGCTATTGTCGGCCTTCCTCGAAAGCTTCTTCGAGCGTTATGTCGAGTACGACTTCACCGCTTCGCTGGAGGAAAAGCTCGATGAGATTTCCGACGGCAAGCTCGCATGGAAGGACGTGCTGCGCGATTTCTGGAAGGATTTTTCCGGCGCCGTCGCCGACATCAAGGAGTTGCGCGTCACCGACGTCCTCGATGCATTGAACGAGGAACTGGCGCCGCTGGTCTTTCCCGCGCGGGAAGACGGTTCGAACCCGCGCATCTGTCCGAAATGCGGTACCGGCAACCTGTCGCTGAAGCTCGGCAAGTTCGGCGCCTTCGTCGGCTGTTCGAACTATCCCGAATGCTCCTTCACCCGCCAGCTCGGCGACGCCGCCAATCCCAATGGCGAGAACGGCGGTGGTGAAGACGGCACCAAAGTGCTCGGCAAGGACCCCTATACCGCCGAGGAGATCACGCTGCGCAATGGCCGGTTCGGCCCCTATATCCAGCGCGGCGACGGCAAGGATGCCAAGCGCTCCAGCCTGCCCAAGGGCTGGACGGTCGATTCGATCGATCACGAAAAGGCGCTCGCCTTGTTGTCGCTGCCGCGCGACGTCGGCAAGCATCCGGAATCCGGCAAGATGATTTCGGCCGGGCTGGGGCGCTACGGGCCGTTCGTGCTGCATGACGGCACCTACGCCAATCTCGACAGCATCGAGGACGTGTTCTCGATCGGCCTCAATCGCGCCGTCTCGGTGATCGCCGAGAAGCAATTGAAGGGCAAAGGCGGCCGCAATGGCGGCACAGCCGCTGCGCTCAAGGAACTAGGCGAGCATCCTGCCGGCGGCGGCAAGATAGTCGTGCGCGACGGCAAATACGGGCCTTATGTGAATTTCGGCAAGGTCAATGCGACGCTGCCGAAGGGCAAGGATCCGCAATCGGTGACGATCGAGGATGCGGTGGCGCTCATTGCGGAAAAGGAAGCCAAGGGCGGCAACGGCGCCAGGAAGCCCTTCCGCAAAGCGGCCGCGCCTGCGAAGAAACCGGCTGCGGCCAAAAAACCGGCGGCCAGGAAAAAGGGATAGGACGGGTTGGCGCGCAAAGTCTCCGGAAGAAGCCACGGCGATCTGCGCACCGCCGATACCCGTGCCAAGGTCAGGGACAATTACCGGCCTTCACGCGACGAGATACTGCGTTACATCGCCGAAAATCCGGACCGCGCCGGAAAACGCGACATCGCCAAGGCGTTTGCGCTGCGCGGCGAAGACCGTATCTGGCTGAAGGACGTCTTGCGCGACCTGCAGGATGAAGGCCTGCTGACCAAGGAGCGCAAGCGGCTTGCCCGTGTCGGCGCCCTGCCCCACGTCGCGGTGCTCGACATCTTCGGCCGTGACGCCGACGGTGTGCTGCTGGCGCACCCGACCGAAGCGATTGGCAATGGCGAACCTCCGGTCATAGCGATCCGCGTGTCGCGCGGCGGCAATGGCCCGACGCCGGGCATCGGCGACCGCGTGCTGGCCAAGACCTTTCCGACCGACGATCCGGCGGGTCCGGCCTATACGGGCCGGGTGATGAAGATATTCGAGAAGCGCACCGATGCGGTTCTCGGCGTTTTCCGTGTGCTGAAGGACGGCACGTTCCGCATCGAACCGGTGGAAAGGCGTCAGCCGGAGCTGGTCGTCGACAAGGAATTCCAGAACGGCGCCAAGAACGGCGACCTGGTCGAGGTCGAGCCGGCACGGGCCTCGCGCTACGGGCTGCCGCGAGCCAAGGTTCTGGCGGTGTTGGGGTCGCTGACCAGCGAAAAGGCGGTCTCGATGATCGCCATCCACGCACACGACATTCCGCATATTTTCCCCGCCGACGTCATCGCCCAGGCGGAGGCGGTCAAGCCGGCGACGCTTGCCGGCCGCGAGGATTGGCGCGAGCTGCCGCTGCTCACCATCGATCCGGCCGATGCCAAGGATCATGACGACGCGGTGTTCGCCATGCCTGACACCGACGAGAAGAACGCCGGCGGCGTGATTGTCACCGTCGCCATTGCCGATGTCGCTGCATACGTGCGCTATGGCACGGCGCTCGATCGCGAAGCGCTGAAGCGCGGCAATTCGGTCTATTTTCCCGACCGAGTCGTACCGATGCTGCCGGAGCGCATCTCGAACGACCTCTGTTCACTGCGCGAGGGCCAGGATCGTCCGGCGATAGCGGTGCGTATGACTTTCTCGGCCGATGGCCACAAACTCAGACATTCCTTCCATCGCGTCATGATGAAGTCTGCGGCGAAACTCGCCTATCAGCAGGCGCAAGCGGCGATCGACGGCGCACCGGACGACACGACTGGCCCGATCCTCGATACGGTGCTGAAGCCGCTATGGGACGCCTACGCGATCCTGAAGCGCGGCCGCGACACCCGCCAGCCGCTCGAACTCGATCTGCCCGAGCGCAAGATCCTGCTCAAGCAGGACGGCACCGTCGACAAGGTCGTCGTGCCGGAGCGGCTCGACGCGCACAAACTGATCGAAGAGTTCATGATCCAGGCCAATGTCGCCGCCGCCGAGACACTCGAGGCGAAGCGCCAGGCGCTGGTCTACCGCATCCACGATGCGCCCTCGCTCGCCAAGCAGGAATCGCTGCGTGAATTCCTGCAGACGCTCGGCCTGTCGCTGGCGCGCGGCGCGCAAATGCTGCCGAACCAGTTCAACGGCATCCTCGCTCGCGTGCGCGGCGCCGATAATGAGGGGCTGGTCAACGAAGTGGTGCTGCGCTCGCAGAGCCAGGCCGAATATTCGCCCGCCAATATAGGCCATTTCGGCCTCAACCTGAAGCGCTACGCGCATTTCACCTCGCCGATCCGTCGCTATGCCGACCTGATCGTGCATCGTGGGCTGATTGCCGCACTCGGCCTTGGTCCGGGGGGCCTGACGCAGGACGAGGCGGAGCGGCTGGAAGAGGTCTCGGCGCTGATTTCGGCGACCGAGCGGCGCGCGATGGCCGCCGAGCGCGACACGGTCGACCGGCTGATCGCCGCCTATCTCGCCGAGCGCATCGACGACCGTTTCGACGCCCGCATCTCGGGCGTCACCAAATCGGGCCTGTTTGTCCAATTGCCGCAGTACGGCGCGGATGGCTTCATTCCGGTTTCAACCCTGGGCGGCGACTACTATATATACGACGAAACTGCTCGATCGCTTTTCGGAGAACGCACCGGCAAGGGCTATCAGCTTGCTGATCGCGTCGAGGTTCGCCTGATCGAGGTGGCGCCGATGGCCGGCGCGATGCGTTTCGAGATGCTGACCGAGCCCAAGCCGCTGCCCGGCTCCAAACGGTCGTTCCACAAGGCCAAAGGCCGCGCCCGGGCGTCGCAATCGCGTCCAGGCTCGCGCGGCAGGAGACGGTAATGCCAACAGAACTGCAGGTGGAAGAACGGATTTTCGGTGGCGAACATCACTCGGGCCGGACCGCCCGGCCGCTATGGACAGCAATGAAGCGCGGCATGCTCGGCCGCTGCCCGCATTGCGGCGAGGGCAAGCTGTTTCGCGCCTTCGTCAAGACCGTCGACAAATGCGATCATTGCGGCGAGGAGCTCCACCACCATCGCGCCGACGACCTGCCGGCCTATCTCGTGGTCGTTATTGTCGGCCACATCGTGCTCGGGGCCTTCATGGGTGTCGAGGCGACCTCGACGCTGTCTACCTGGCAGCACATCGCCATCTGGGTGCCATTGACCATCATTCTGGCCGTCGTCCTGCTGCAGCCGGTCAAGGGCGCTGTCATCGGCCTGCAATGGGCGTTTTATATGCACGGCTTTGGCGGTGAAGAAGATCTGATCGAGTCGCATCCCGAGGCTTGAAACCGAGGCTGGCGCAATCGGCATGGCTGGACGCCACTTTCGCATCGGAGAAGATTCCGCTAGGTCGACCGCATGGACGTTATGACCAAGGCGGAAGTCGACAAGGTTGAGCGGATCGCGCTCGAGGCCAAGCCTATACGCCCGCGCGACGCCGCGACGCTGATCCTGCTTGACCGCAAAGGCGACGAATTCCTGGTGCTGATGGGCCGCCGCCACGCCGGTCATGCCTTCATGCCGGGAAAATTCGTGTTTCCCGGCGGCCGCACCGATCCGGCCGACAGCCGCATCTCGACAGCCACCGCACTTCATCCCGAGGAAGAAGCGAGATTGACCGCTGGCATCGGTCGCACCAGCCCGGCTCGCGCCCGCGCCATTGCCTTGTCGGCAATCCGCGAAACCTATGAGGAGGCCGGCCTGCTGATCGGTCAAAAAGGCGTGTTCGCAACCGCCAGGCGCGACTGGCAGGGCTTTGTCGAACACGGCGTCATCCCATCACTGCAAGCGCTGCGCTTCGTCGCACGCGCCATCACCCCGCCCAACCGGGTGCGCCGCTTCGATACGCGCTTTCTCGCCGCATGGCGCGACGATGTCGCCGTTGAACGGCCGGGTGGCGGTCCGACCAACGAGTTGGAGGACGTCGTTTGGCTGCCGCTGGCCAAGGCCAGGCAAGCCGATATTCCAGACATCACGCGCACCGTCCTGGAGGAACTGGAAACGCGGCTCGCCTGGGATCCGCTGCTGAGCCCCGGCAGTCCCGTGCCGTTCTACCGGCTTGTCCGCAATCGCTTCGTCCGCGAAATTCTCTAGAGCAGCCAGGCATTCCATGACAGTCGATACCCAGCCGCAGGGCAAGGAACGCGTACACTGGCTGCCGATGGTCGCGGCGATCTCGTCGATCAGCGTCGTCGGCATTGCCATCGGCCTTGGCATGCCGCTGCTCAGCGTGATCCTGGAAACGCGTGGCCATTCCGCGTCGATGATCGGTCTCAACACCGCGGTCGCCGGCCTCGCCTCTATCGCCGGCGCGCCGCTCGCCACCCCGCTTGCCATGCGGTTCGGGGTCGCCTGGACGATGCTTGCCATGATCGCCGCCGGGGCGCTGGCCTTTGTCGGTTTCCATTTCGCGCCAGCTTTCTGGATGTGGTTTCCGCTGCGCGTGCTGCTGCATATCGCGCTGACGGTGCTGTTCATCCTGTCGGAATTCTGGATCAGCACCTCGGCGCCGCCACACCGGCGCGGACTGGTCCTCGGCATCTATGCCACCGTGCTGTCTCTCGGCTTTGCCGCCGGGCCTTGGCTGTTCGCCCATCTCGGCAGCAGTGGCTTCCTGCCCTTCGGCGTTACCATCGCCTTGGTTACGCTCGCTGCCATACCGGTCCTGGCGGCACGCAACGAGAGCCCGACGATCGTCTCGGACGGCGAAACCAGCAATTTCCTGCGTTACATCTGGCTGGTGCCGACGGCGACCGCGGCCGTGCTGGTGTTCGGCGCGGTCGAGACCGGCGGCTTTGCACTGTTCCCGGTCTACGGTAGCCGCATCGGCTACTCAGAGGCGGACGCCGCCCTTTTGCTCACCATGATCGGGCTTGGCAACGTGCTGTTGCAGATCCCGATCGGCATGATCAGCGACCGCGTAAGCGACCGTCGCTATCTGCTGATGGCCTGTGCCACCGTCGGGCTTGCCGGCACGGTCTTCATGCCGTACTTCGCGCAGAACTGGCATTTGATGGCAGCGCTTCTGTTCGTCTGGGGCGGTGTGGTCGCTGCCATGTACACAATCGGCCTGGCGCATCTCGGCTCGCAGCTTTCCGGCCACGAATTGGCCTCCGCCAACGCCGCCTTCGTGCTCTGCTACGGCGTCGGCATGGTGCTTGGCCCGCAGGCGATCGGCATCGGCATGGACGCTTTCGGGCCGTCGGGCTTCGGTTGGGCGCTCGGCCTGTTCTTCGCCTGCTATATCGTGCTGGTCGGCACCAGGCTGCTCCGCAAAATCCTCTGAGTCGGCCCAGCTGCCGACATCGCTCCCACTGCTGACCAACTCCTGACACAACCATGTCAGGAGGGCTCGAGTATATGCTCCCCCAAAGTGCATAAGCAGGGAGACCTCGGATGATCGATAGTGGCTTTGAAACGAAATCGCTGCGGATGGAATTGCTGCTGCTGGTGACCTTTCAGGCACCGGCAGCTGATGTCGACCGCATCATGGAGGCGGTGGTCGCGATCGCACCGCTCGGAATGGGCAAATATGACAGCAATGCCTTTCAGTCGGCGGACGGCATCGAACGTTACCGGCCGCTTGAAGGTGCCGCCGTCGGCGCCGAGACGGAATTGCGCAGGCGGTCGGGCACTGTCGAGGTGTCGTTCGAACTGCCCGATGACCAGAAGCTCGCCGCACGCGTCGTCGAAGCGATTTATCAGGTTCACAGCTATCAGGAACCGGTGATCCGCATTCAGCCACTGCTTGCCAGCCGCTCCAAGGGTCTCGACGACCGCGCCAACCCGAACCGCTGGTGGAACACGACGGGAGACTGGAAGACGGCGTTGCAACCGGAAACCGTCGCGGCGGAGTGACCGGAACCTGGTCGTATCTCGGTTTGAATCTGGCTGTCAGGAAGCCTGCCGATGAATGATGAAGCAAACCGCAACCCGGCAAGCGATCCCCAGGACCTGGCGCGGCTATTGGTTTCTCGCGAGCAAGGGGGAGACGCGGAAGGAATGGCTGCTCTTTACGAACCCGGTGCCATCCTCGATACCGGCAACGGACAGTTGGCCTGCGGCAGAGATGCCATCCGCCGATTTTACGCCAAGTTGGTGGCAGCGGGACGGAAGTTTGATCTCGGAGATCAGCGTCCGGCTATCATCAACAGGGATTTGGCGCTCACTTCCACGCGCCTTGCCGACGGCACCGTTACTGCGGAAATCGCTCGCCGGCAAGGTGACGGGAACTGGCTTTGGGTGATCGATCAGCCGTCCATCGCTCGATACTCATAGCCAGCATTCAAACTGAGACGCCACCCAGAGGACGGCCGGAGGCACACAGGAGCCTCCCGCGGCGGTCGGCACCCAATCAAATTGTCGGTTTTGGTAGCACATCAATGTCCGCTTCGTCCCCAGCCTCCATCGGCTGGCAATAAACCCGGACAACTCATGTGCTACCTAATCCGGACAACTCATCTGCTTACGGCACAGAACCTGGACAAGGGTTGACTTTCCGGGCGCGTTCTTTATGTGTCGCGGCAAGTTTCCCGCGTCCGGGTGTTTCCCGTGCTCCAGCGGCCAAAACTCCACGAACATTAACGGACGAACATCATGGCCAAAGCCGCAAACATCAAGATCAAGCTTCTGTCGACCGCCGACACCGGTTTCTTCTACGTGACCAGCAAAAACAGCCGCACCAAGACGGACAAGCTGTCGTTCCGCAAATACGACCCGGTCGCCAAGAAGCACGTCGAATTCAAGGAAACCAAGATCAAGTAATCGGGTTTTTTCTCGCAGTACCGAAACGCCGCCTTCCGGGCGGCGTTTTTCATTTCGGGATGCAGGGTTAGCCGATGCGATCGCCGCTTGCCGGATCGAACAGATGGAGCGATGCCGGATCAGCCGACAGGCGCACGGCCTCACCCGGCTTCACGCTGGCCCGGCCCATGGCAAACACGCAGACCTGCTGGCCGGCAAGCCTGGCATAGAACTGGGTGGACAGGCCGAGCGGCTCCACGACACCCACCTCGCCCTTCAGCGCGCCATTGTCGGCGAGCCGGATATGCTCGGGCCGCAAGCCGACGGTGATCGCATCGCCATCCCTGAGCGGCAGGCCGTCCGGCAGCCTCAGCTTCTGGCCGTCGGCCAGGATGGCATCCGGCTTGGCGCCCTTTTCAACCACGGCAGACAGAAAATTCATGCCGGGCGAGCCGATGAACCCGGCGACGAACATGTTGACCGGCCGGTCGTACAGATCGAGCGGCACACCGACCTGCTGGACGAGGCCGTCATGCATGACGACAATGCGGTCGGCCATTGTCATCGCTTCGGTCTGGTCGTGGGTGACATAGACTGAAGTGGTCTTCAATTGCTGGTGCAGCGCCTTGATCTCGGCACGCATGTGAACGCGCAGCTTGGCATCGAGGTTCGAAAGCGGCTCGTCGAAGAGAAAGACCTTCGGGTCGCGTACGATGGCACGGCCCATGGCGACGCGCTGACGCTGGCCGCCGGACAATTGCCGAGGCAGGCGCTGCAGAAGCGCATCGAGCCCGAGCCGCTTGGCGGCCCCGTCCACCCTTGCATCGATCACCGGCTTCCCGGCCTTCCTCAGCATCAGGCTGAAGCCCATGTTCTTCGACACGTCCATGTGCGGATAGAGCGCGTAGGACTGGAATACCATGGCAATGTCGCGGTCCTTTGGCGCCATATCGTTGACCAGGCGCTCACCAATATGGATTTCGCCGTCGGAGACCTCCTCCAGCCCGGCGATCATACGCAGCAGTGTCGACTTCCCGCAGCCGGACGGGCCGACCAGAACGACGAACTCGCCGTCGGCGATTTCGAGATCGACTGCGTGCAGAACGCGCACCGCTCCATAGTCTTTGCGGACTTTGTCAAGTGTAACGGAGGCCATCGATCTATCCCTTGACAGCGCCGGCGGTAAGGCCGGTGACGAGGTAGCGTTGCAGGAAGGCAAAGAAGACGCAGACCGGGATCAGCGCCAGGATGGAAGCCGCCATCATCTGTCCCCAGTCGACCGCGAATTTGCCGATATAGGTGAGCAGGCCGACCGCGAAGGTCTTCTGGTCGTCGCTGGAAATCAGCATCAGCGCAAACAGCAACTCGCTCCAGGCGGCGGTAAAGACGAAGCCGAGCGTCGCGCCCATGCCGGGCAGCGTCAGCGGCACGATCACCTTGCGCATCGCCTGCAGGCGCGTGCAGCCGTCGATCATGGCTGCCTCTTCCAGGTCTCGCGGGATGCCGTCGAAGAAAGATTGCATCAGGAAGGTCGCAAAGGCCGTATTGAATGCGGTGTAGATGATGACGAGGCCGGTTAGGCTGTTGATGAGGCCGATCTGTCCCATGATGCGGTAGATCGGCGGAATGACCATCACCAGCGGAAAAGTCTGGGTGAGCAAAAGCAGGATGGCCAGGGTCGCCTTGCCGCGGAAGGAAAATCGCGACATGGCGTAGCCGGCCAGCGTGGCAATGACCGTTACGAAGGCTGCCGTCGACACCGAAACGATAACGCTGTTCAGGAAATAGCGTGGAAAATCGGTGGCTTCGAGCACGGTGACGAAGTTCTGCAGCGTCGCTTGCGACGGCCAGAAAGTGATGCCTTCGGAATAGAGCAGCCGCTCCGGCGTAACCGAGATCTTCAACGTCCAGAAGATCGGGAACAACGCGAAGGCCATATAGGCACCGATGCCGCCGTAAAGGCCGATACCGCCGAGGACGCGCGAGGAAGCGGAGCGTCCGGCAATCATCAGACGTGCCTCACCAGCGAACGGCGGATGCCGATAAGCGCAATCGCATAGACGATGAGCAGCACAAGCAGCAGGACCGCCACTGCGGAGGCATAGCCTTTGTCCAGCGACTTGAACGCGCTGACATAGATATAGACCGGCACTGTGGCGGTCGAACCGGCAGGCCCGCCTTCGGTCATGACGAAGATCAGGTCGGCGAATGTGGCGATCCATATCGTGCGCAGCATGACGGTAATGACGATGGTCGGCGCCAGGAACGGCAGCGTCACCTTGGTGAAGCGCTGCCACGGCGAGGCGCCGTCGATCGCCGCCGCCTCATGCAGTTCTGACGGGATCGACTTCAACGCCGCCAAAAGCGTGATGGCAAAAAAGGGAATGCCGAACCAGACATTGGCGACGATCGGCCCCCACATGGCTGTCGAGGGATCGGAGAGCACGTTGGTTGGCTCGGCTTTCAGCCCCAAGGCGTAGAGCCAATGCGGCAGCGGCCCGATGATCGGGTTGAACAGCCAGGCCCAGGTCAGGCCAGAGAGGAAGGACGGTACCGCCCAAGGCAGGAACACCACGGCCTGCACGATCTTTCTGCCCCGGAACGGGGTGTCGAGCAGCAGCGCCAGGCCAAGTCCAAGGAAAAATTGGAAGAACAGGCTGGCTGCCGTCCACCACAGCGTGTTGACAAGCGCCTGCCCGAGCACGGGATCCGACAGCATCGCCTGATATTGCCCAAGCCCGACATATTCGGATTTGAAAGCGGAGAATTTGCGGAACGAGTAGCCGACACCGATAACCAGCGGCACCAGCAGCACGACGACCAGCAGCGCGATCGCCGGGCTGAGATAGAGCCAAGGCTCGATCGCGGCATGGGATAGCCGCCTCTTTCGCGGCCTCCCGGCGGATCGGATTTCGGACACGGCATAGGTCATTGGTACTGGATCGTCTCCTGGGTAAGCACGGGCTGGCGACAGCGCCTTCCCCGTTTACGGGGAGATGCCGGTCCACCCTCCGCAGCTGCAGCGCACCTGCTGCGGAGGACGGGCAGGCAGATGAGAAGCAGCGCGAGCCAAGTCGGGTTGGCGCCGCCCCTCATCCGTCACGTCGTGACACCTTCTCCCCGTGAACGGGAGAAGGAAGAAAAGCTATTTCTTGTTCTTGGCCAGCCAGTCCTGCTGTTCCTTGGTCAGGAACTTGGCCCATTCGTCGGCCACGTCCTTGGCCGCCTTCTGACCAAGTAGCACTTCCTGAAAATTCTTGATCGCCACCTGGTCTACGAAATTGCCAAGGTTTTCCAGGTGAGTCGGCGGCGTCACCATCTCGTATTTGTCGCCGTTGTTCAGTTCCTCGAACCAGCCCTTGAACTGCTCGGTCCTGAAGTGAGCGTCCTGGTCGGCGCCGTTGTGGATTGGAATGACGCCGACTTCCTTTGCCCATTCCAGATTGTCCTTGGGCGACAACAGCGTCGCCATCAGCTTCCAGGCATCGTCCTTGTGCTGGGAATTGGCGAACATCGCCCAGCCGGCATAACCGAGCGTCGGATAGGATTTGCCGCTCGGCCCGACCGGCATCGGCGCCACGGCGAAGTCGTCGGCGCTCATCTTGTCGGCGATGCCGAGCAGCGCGTCGGGATCCTGGTTCAGCATGGCGCAAGTGCCGGAATAGAAGCCGGTGACGGTCTCGTTGAAACCCCAGCTCACCGCATCTTTCGGCGCCAGGCCGTTCTTGTACATGTCGGCGAGCATCTGCAGGCCTTTGACCGAGCCTTCCTCGTTGATGGTCGAGGTGCCGTCCTCGTTGAAATAGCCGCCCTTGCCAGCGGCGATGTTCATGAACATATGCATGCCGTTGAAGGCGCCCGGGCCGCCGCGCAGGCAGTAGCCATATTTGCCCGGTATCGCCGAGATTTTTTTGGAGTCCTCGACGAATTCATCGAGCGTCGCCGGCGGACCGTCCAGACCGGCCTCCTTGAACAGCTTCTTGTTCCAGAACAGCGCGTTCAGGTAATAGCCGTAAGGGATCATGTACTGCTTGTTATCGACCGTCGAGCCGAACTGCTTGGCACGCTCGCCAAGCGTTTTGGCATCATCCCATTTGGCCATGTATGGCCCGAGATCCTCGAGCTGGCCGTTGGTCGCATAGAGGCCCATCCAGCGCTCCGGCATCTCGACGATGTCGGGCGTGTCGCCGGCCTGCACCATGGTGAGGAACTTCTCGAACGCCTGGCCCCAGGGCAGCGATACCAGCTCGACCTTGACACCCGGATTGGCCGCCTCGAATTCGGCGATCTGCTTCTTGAGGAATTCGGTACGCGGCGGACTGGTGATGACCTCGACCATCTTGACCGTGGAATCGGCCAGCACGCTGCCGGCGGAAATCGCCAGACCCGCGACGGCACCAAGAAGGATGCTCAGTTTTTTCATGTTCAGCACTCCCATTTTGAACGGCTCCTTTATCTTTTTGCTCTGTCGAAGGCCTGGGCAACATCCGCCCACAGGTCTTCGACACTTTCCAATCCGACACTGAAGCGGATGGTTCGTGGGCTGACGCCGAAGCGCGCCATCGAATTCAGGCCCGGCGTCTGCTCGAGCGAGGCCTTTGCCGGAACGACCAGGCTCTCATGGCCGCCCCAGCTGACGCCGATGCGAAAGAGTTTCAGCGCATCGACGAAAGCCGGGATGTCGACGTCTTCCGTCACTTCGAACGAGAACAGCCCGGCATAGCCGGCAAGCGTCGCCTTGCCTGGATGGTTGGAATAGGCCGGGTGGTTGACCCGCTCGACATGGTCATGCGCTTTCAGCCGTTCGGCGATGGTCAGCCCGCTCTTCATGTGGTGCGGCAACCGCAGCGGCAATGTGCGCAGGCCACGCAGCAACAGCCAGGCCTCGAAAGGCGAAAGTTTGCCGCCGAGGTAGGAATAGGTCTGCTCGTTGATATGTCGGATATGGGCGGCCGAACCGGCCACCACACCGGCGACGGTGTCGCTGTGGCCGCCGAGATATTTCGAGGCCGAATGCAGCACCAGGTCGACCCCGTGCGAAATCGGCTTCTGGAACACCGGCGTCGCCCAGGAATTGTCGATCGAGGTGATGATGCCCTGGTCTTTGGCCAGCCGCGCCAGCTGGGTTATGTCCTGGAGCTCGAACATCATCGACGTCGGGCTTTCCAGGTAGAGCAGCTTGGCGCCGGGAAGTGCTGCCGCGACCGCGTCCGGATCGGAACCGTCGACGTAGTCGACCTTGATGTTGAGCCGTGGCAAAAGCCGTTCGAACAGCCGGTAGGCATCGCCGTAGCAATTGCGCACGACAACCATGCGCTCACCGGCACCGACGAAAGCAAGCACCGTGGCGCTGATCGCCGCCATGCCGCTGGAAAAGCCGCGCGCGGCCTCCGCGCCTTCGAGAGCGGCGACACGCGCCTCGAACTCCATGACCGTCGGGTTGTCGCCGCGCGAATAGATCGGCTGACGTCGCCTGCCGGCGAATGTGTCGGCCATCTCGGAATAGTTGGCGAAGGTGAAGAGCGAAGTCTGGTAGATCGGCGGGACCACCGCGCCGCCGGGGAAAGGCTCGTCATGGGCGAGAAGCGTCGCTGCCTCGGCGAGATAGTCGTTTTCGAAACCGGCGGGATGATCGCTCATTTCTGGCCTGAAAGTTCGAGTTTGGCCGCGCCGCGCTTCAGATCGTCCTCGACGGTGGCGATCAGCTTGAGCGCCTCGGCCCGGGCCCCCTCCGGATCGTGCGCGGCAATGCGTTCGTAGATGGTGCGGTGGTAAGGAAAGCTGGCGTGGCCGAAATCACGAACGCCGAGCGGATGCTCCCAGAAACGATGGAACAGTTCGTGCATGGCGGCGATGATCTGCTCGAACAGCGGATTGCCGGAACTGCGGTAGATCGACTGGTGGAATTCCCAGTCCTCCTCCGCCGACATCCCGGCGCGGGTGTGGAAGGCCTGCTCCATAATGTCGAGCTTGCGCCCGATCTCGACGAGATCTGCCTGGCCCGCGCGGACGGCGCACAGGGCGGCGGCTTCCGCTTCCAGCGCCCGGCGGATTTCCAGCGTCTGCATCAGGCTGGTGAAATCATTGCCGCCGGCCAGCGTCAGCGGCATGTGCAGCATGTCCAGCGAGACCACTCCCTTGAGATAGGTGCCGCTGCCTTGGCGCCGTTCGACCAGGCCGAGCCCTTCCCACCGCGTCAACGCCTCGCGCACGGTGTTGCGGCTCACCTTGAGGCGCTCGGCAAGGATTCGTTCGGTCGGCAGTCTCTGGCCGGGCCCGAGAGCTTCCCGCATCACAAAGCCGGCCAGCGCCTTGAGCACCGCGTCGTCACGAGCAGTTGCCTGTATGGGGGAAAGGCCGAATTCGGTCATGCCAACGGGTCACCAAATGGCTCAATGGTCCAACCAATTTCTGCATAGAAGACAGGGGCCTGTCAATCGACTGCGGGCGCATACGCCCTGCCCAGCCGGCTATTTCAAAGGGCGCTGTCGCTGCCGCGACAAAAACCAAGCGTTTTCCGGGTCTTGGCGTAGAATCCTGATGTGTTCTGAAAATTGGGGGCCGGCCGGCGTTTGGCAGCGGTACGAGGAGGCCACTATGTGCCAGCGCCGGCCGGCCGACCCCACGGACCCAGGAGATGCGGCGGACCTGAGCATCATGGGGTATTCTTCGGGTCGAACCGGCGATCTAGCCTCGTGCCGGTTACGTCTAAGGGCTGCACATTTGCGCAACAACTTATGGAAATCAACCGTTTCTTAACCAAGCCTCGCAAATCGCTTGGATTAAGGTAAATTCGTAACCTTGTCGCGTTGACCCGGCAATTGGTGTTCGGTGCTAAGCCGCCTTGGCGACGACGCGATTGCGGCCGCCGCTCTTGGCTTCGTAGAGCGCAAGGTCGGCGCGTTTCATCAGCGCGGAGACCGTGTCTACCCCCTTCAGCACCGACGACACGCCGACGCTGACGGTGACTTCGACGGCTTTGCCTTCGGCGCCGACGGGAAACGGCAGCTGGGCGATTTCGGCGCGAATGCGCTCGGCGACCTTTTCGGCCACCGCGCCGTCGGTGTCCGGCATCACCACGACGAACTCCTCGCCGCCAAAGCGGCAGGCCAGGTCGATGCCGCGCACATTCTTGCGCAGCCGCCGCGCAAATTCGCGCAGCACGTCGTCGCCGCCGTCATGGCCATGCGCGTCGTTGATGCTCTTGAAGCGGTCCAGATCGGTGATCATCACCGACAGCGGCCGGCGCCGTGCCACGGCGCGGTCGAACAGCGTCTGCAGATGGCTGTCGAGATAGCGCCGGTTGTGCAGGCCGGTCAGGGCATCGGTCACCGCCATCTCGATGGTCTGGGTGACGCTGGCGCGAAGCTGGTCGTTGTAGCGCTTGCGCCGCACCTGCGTACGCAGCCGCGCGGTCAGCTCCTGCTGGTCGATCGGCCGCATCAGATAATCATTGATGCCGAGTTCGAGGCCGCGGATGATACGCCCCTCCTCGCCCTCGTCCGCCAGAAGGATGATCGGCAGGAAACGGGTGCGATCGAGCGAGCGCAATTGCGAGCAGAGCCTCAGCGGGTCGAAATCGGCGAAGGCCGTCGAGATCATCACGCATTCATACGGCTGCTCGGCGGCCTGGAAGAAGCCTGCATGCGGATCGTTGGCGACGTCGAGATCGGCACTGCCGCGCAGCATCTTCTGGATGCGCTCGAACGAGGATTTGCGCTCGTCGACCAGCAGCACCTTCGGCACCGCATCGTCGGTAGCGAAGTTGCGGCTCAAAAGCTCCTCGATGCCGATATTGCGTGTCGTCGAGGCGCGCAGCCGCAGCTCGTCGGTCAGCGATTTCAGCCTGACCAGGCTCTTGACGCGCGTCATCAACTGCAGATCGTTGACCGGCTTGGTCAAAAAATCGTCGGCGCCGGCCTCGAGGCCGCGCACCCGGTCCGAAACCTGGTCGAGCGCGGTGATCATCACGACAGGGATGTGCGATGTCGCCGGGTCGCCCTTCAGCCGCCGGCAGACCTCGAACCCGTCCATGTCGGGCATCATCACGTCGAGCAGCACGACGTCGACCTTGCCGTTCTCGCAGATCTCGATCGCGTCCGGCCCGTTGGTGGCGGTCAGGACCTCGAAATATTCGGCGAGCAGCCGAACCTCCAGCAGCCTGACATTGGCTGGGATGTCGTCGACGACGAGGATCCGCGCGGTCATTTCACAAAGCTCCGGCTCGGCTGGAAAGATACATCAGGCATCGCCCAGGTAGGATTTGATGGTTTCGATGAAACGCGGCACCGAGATCGGCTTGGAGATATATGCCTCGCAGCCGCCCTGGCGAATGCGCTCCTCGTCCCCCTTCATCGCGAAGGCGGTGACGGCGATGACCGGGATGACGTGGAGATCATCGTCCTCCTTCAGCCATTTGGTGACCTCGAGGCCCGACACTTCCGGCAGCTGGATGTCCATCAGGATGAGGTCCGGCCTGTGCTGCCGCGCCAGATCCAGCGCTTCCAGGCCGTTGCGTGTGCGCACCGTCTCGTAGCCGCTCGCTTCGATGAGGTCGCGAAAGAGCTTCATGTTGAGCTCGTTGTCTTCGACGATCATAACCTTCTTTGGCATCGATTTCCCGTCCCGGCTGACCTTCCACTCGAAGGGTGCCGTCATGCGCCCTTGTCGGCACGCACCAAACCTGTTCCCACTATACGGCAATATGATTGACGAAACGCAAACCGGCCGCCCTAAAAGCGTTCGGATTCCAGATCGGCGGCTTGCTGCCGGCGACACTTGCCACTACTGCGAAAACAGAACGATTCCGCCCATGAAGGAAGGTAGCGATGGCAAACGCAGCGTCAATGCGCGAGGAAGCGGAAACCATTGCCGTAAAGGCGTTGGGCTTCGTCGCCGCCGATCCGGAACTTCTGCCCCGCTTCCTGGCGATCACCGGCATCGAAGCCCATTCCATCCGCCGGGCGGCGGGCGAGCCGGGATTCCTGGCCGGCGTGCTGCAGTTCATCCTTGCCCATGAGCCGACGCTGATGCGTTTTTCCGAGGAGACCGGAACGCCGCCCGCCGCAGTCGGCAAGGCATTGCGGGCGCTGCCGCTCGGCGACGACAATCATGAGCATTCGGTATGAGCGACGATCCCGAGACGGCGCGGCAGATCGAGGAGCTGGCCGCCGACGACCGGCCGCTGCTGGTGCTCGACGTCGACGACGTCGTGCTCGAATTCATCCGGCCGTTTCCGCATTTCCTCAAATCGCGCGGCTTCGGCCTGACGCTGGCTTCCTTCCGCCTCACCGGCAACATCACCGAAACGGCGAGCGGCCGTTTGATCGAACAGCCCGAGGTTACGGCACTTCTGGGGGAATTCTTTGACGCCCAGGCCGATTGGCAAAGCATCACCGACGGTGCCGAGGATGCTCTTGCAGCGCTTAGCGACAGCGCCGAGATCGTTCTGCTAACCGCCATGCCGCACAAGCACCGCGTGGTGCGCCGTGCGCATCTCGACGCGCTCGGATTGCCCTACCCGCTTTTGACCACCGAAATGGCCAAGGGACCGGCGGTGGCCAAATTGCGCGGCAACAAGGGCCGCCCGGTCGCTTTCGTCGACGATCAGCCGTCCAATTGTGTGTCGGTGCAGAACTCGGTCGCCGATGCGTATCTCTTCCATCTGATGGCCGACAATTCGCTGCGCGCTTTCCTGCCGCCGCCGCCGGACGGCGTCAGAGTCGTCGAAGACTGGCGCGACGCCGCGCCGAAGATCGCGAGCGCTCTGGGGCTTTAATGGGAGCGCTCAGGGCTGCAGCTTCGGTCCTGCCCCGCCATTGTCGCCGCCGTCCGAATCCTCGCCCCCGGTCGAATTGTCCGTTCCATTCGCGCCATCATCGCCCGAGTTGTCATCCTGGCCGGCGCTGTCGTCCTGGACTTCATCCGGCCCCTTCAGCATGGCGCCGTTGACCGCAACGGACCCATCGGCCTTGGTGTTGATCACCCATTCCAGCCGGCCATCCGGCAGCGTCTTGCCAAAACCTTTGACGGCCAGCGCAAAGGGGAAGGCCTGCGCCATCTGCTCATCGCTCTTGGCGCCTTCCTTCAAGGCATCGACGATCCTGTCGTAGCCGGCCACAGCGACGGTCACGGTCGCATCAGGCTTTTCGCCGCCCGGGAAAGTCATCTCGCCTTCCATGGCGACTTCGACGTCGCCATTCTTCACGGTCGAGTGGCCGAGGATTACTTTGGGTTTCTTGGCCTTGAAATCGGCGACCAAAGCCTTGCCGAATTCCCCCGGCAACGGCGGATTCTTATTGAGATCAAAGGCTTCGATCGCCTTCTTCGCCATCGTGTCGAGATCGATATTGGCACCGCCGAAGTTGAGGTCGATATCCGTCGGCACCAGTGGACCAGTCCAGGCGGGCAGCAATTGCCGGGGGATCGTCAGACCGGAGGCCTTGATCCCATAGTTGATCTTGCCGTTCTGGGAGACGCCATCCATGCCGCTAGCCAAATCCAACTGCTTCGCACCCCACTTGCCGACTGGGCTCTCAATTGCGAAATCCTTGAAGGCGTACGTTCCGTCGATTCTTTCCCAGACAGGCAACGCCGCAAGGAGACGTGACTTAAGTTCCGCCTGATTTACTTTCAGTTTCGCCTCGTCTTCATTAGCGACGGCAAAAGCAAGCAGATCCATCAACGGCTTTGTCCGAACACCCTTGCCGTTTGCATGCACCGAAAATTCCGGCGCATTGAGGGTGACCGGGAAATTCAACCCTCGCTCGGGATCGTTGATTTTGAGGACTTCAGCAAAATTCAAGATCTTTTCCGCGACAGTGAAATCGATGCCGCCGTTCGCCGATTTCGTCGAATTTAGCGTGGCGGTGCCGGCACCGGCAGAGACATCGGCCTCTTGCTTCGGCTCCCGGGTTTTCATCGTCATAGCGTCCATTGACCCCGTGGCGCTGACGAAGGCCACCAGGGCCGGATCATACACACCGGTGAACTTGTTGTTCGACACCGAAAAGTCGATGTGCTGCGGCCCTTGAGGCCCCTTGAAATCGAACGATCCGGTCAGCGACGTATCCGCCGACACGTCCCACTGCCCGTCCTGGCGCGGCTTGACCCGCATGTCGTAAGGCGTGACGTCGAACTTGAAGGAATCCTGTTTCGACAGCAAAGCGACGAGCGGCTTGAAATCGACGGCGAGTTTGTACGCATCGCCGTCGGCAGTGATTTTCACCAGCCCGATATCGAAACCCTGCCTGCCGAAATAATGTGCCAGATCATCGGTAAGCTTCTTCGCGCCTTGGCTGTCGACGGTCTGGGCGAAAGCGGGCGCGCTAAACGCGACGGCGAGAACAAGTGGCAATACACGCTTCACGTCGATTCTCCGTTGTCTCGGGCCAAATCATTGCTTGTATTAGTGAAACAGCGTTACAGCGGCAAGACGCCGGCTGTAGGCCAAAAGCGCATCCGGCTAAAGCACCAGCCGCACCAGCGGTCGGCCTGGCTTACGTTCGACCAATCGCTGGAACCCGGCCTTCTCGAAGACCCGCGACGAGCCTACGAACAGCCCGATCGAGCGCGAATCCTTCGACAGGTCGATCGGGCAGGCCTCGATCAGCCGCGCGCCGTTCTCGCGGGCGAACTCGATGCCGCCTTGGACCAGGCGGTGCGACAGGCCCTTGCCGCGTGCTTTGGTGCGGATGAAGAAGCAGGAGATCGCCCAGACGCCCGGATCGCTGGCGTCGGCGGGGTCGATCGGCGCCGACCCCCTGCCCTGGTTGTTCCATTCGGGCACGTCGGCACGCGGGCCGATCTGCATCCAGCCGACCGCCTGGCCACCCTCGAAGGCCAACAGGCCCGGCGGCGGCCCGGCCTCGATCCGCGCCTTGATGTGGTCCTTGTTGCGCTCCCGGTTGCTCGCGCGGCGCGCTGCGGGCGACAGCCGGAAATGTGTGCACCAGCAGCCGTAGCAGGCGCCTTGCCTACCGAAAAGATCTTCGAAATCCGCCCAAAGCTCGGGCACTAGCGGCGCTATGGTCGTATTCATGAGCTCTCTCCCGGCCCACCGCCTTGTCGTGGCATCCGTCCTGACGTACCATTGCATTTGTTCTCTTTATGTTCGCAGCGATGGCGGCCCCTGTCAACAATCCCGAACACGGTTTTTGCCGCGACTGCCTGAGTTTTCAGCGCAGCGAGGCACGCCGTTGCGAGCGCTGCGGCAGTCCACGGCTCGCCCGCCATCCGGAGCTCTACCGGCTGCGCCTTGCCCATATCGATTGCGACGCGTTCTACGCGGCGGTCGAAAAGCGCGACAATCCGGCGTTGAAGGACCGGCCATTGATCATCGGCGGCGGCAAGCGCGGCGTCGTCTCCACCGCATGCTACATTGCCCGCATCCACGGCGTGCGCTCGGCAATGCCGATGTTCAAGGCGCTCGAAGCCTGCCCGGAAGCGGTGGTCCTGCCGCCGGACATGGAAAAATACGTCCGCGTCGGCCGTGAGGTGCGCGCCATGATGCAGGCGCTGACGCCGCTGGTCGAGCCGCTCTCGATCGACGAGGCCTTTCTCGACCTCGCCGGCACCGAGCGCCTGCATGGCCTGCCGCCTGCGGTGGTCCTGGCGCGCTTCGCACTCGGCGTGGAAAAGGAGATCGGCATCACCGTTTCGGCCGGTCTTTCCTACTGCAAGTTCCTGGCCAAGGTGGCATCGGACTTCCGCAAGCCGCGCGGCTTTTCGGTGATCGGCGAGGCCGAGGCTATCGGCTTCCTGGCCGAGCAGCCGGTGACGCTGATCTGGGGGGTCGGCAAGGCCTTTGCCGCCACGCTCGAGCGCGACGGCATCCGCACCATCGGCCAGTTGCAGCGTATGGAACGTGGCGATCTGATGCGCCGCTACGGCGTCATGGGCGACCGGCTCTACCGGCTTTCGCGCGGCGAGGACGACCGTCGCGTCGTTCCCGACCAGGACGCGAAAAGCGTCTCGGCGGAAACCACTTTCGATACCGACATCGCCTCCGTCGACGAACTGGTTTCGGTGCTGAGGGCGCTGTCGGAAAAAGTCTCGGCCCGGCTGAAGAAATCCGGAATTGCCGGACGCACCGTCGTCCTCAAGCTGAAGACGCAGGATTTCAGGATCCGCACGCGCAATCGCCAGCTCGGCGATCCAACCCGGCTGGCCGACCGCATCTTTCAGACCGGGCTCGAGCTGCTGCGCAAGGAAGCGGATGGCACGAAATACCGGCTGCTCGGCATTGGCGTCAGCGATCTCTCCGACGATGACCGGGCGGACCCGCCCGACCTGGTCGACGTCCAGTCACGCAAGCGCGCCATGGCCGAAGGCGCCATCGACACGCTGCGCGGCAAGTTCGGCCGCAGGGCGGTGGAAACCGGCTATACCTTCGGCAAGGGCCGCGATGCCCATCCGCCCGAACCGGTCGAGGAATGATACCGGCATGTTTGAGATTCAGGTCAGGCCGAGTCGAGAAGGGTGGTTTCCGAGAACCGGAGCGGAGCGCACTTGTGAGTACGTGAGCACTGGATGCGCAGGAAACCGCTTTTCGCAGGCCGGCCTCCACCTGAATATCAACTTGCCCCAGTCACGTGCGCTGCAGATCGATCCGGGTGGTCACCACACTCTTCCCGGTTTTCGGATCGGTATCGACGACGATCAGCCGCATGCCATTCTCGCCGTTCTTCTCGACCGTCATTTGCGCCTTGCGATCGCCATTGACCTCCTTGGCCCAACGGATGCCGAGATTGATTGCGTTGCCGGAGCGGCTGCCGCTCAATTGCGCCGGCCCGGTGCGCGATCCGACATAGGTGCCGGTGTATTTCGTCCCGCTCGATTTGAGATCGGCGCTGATGGCGCGCGTTACCACGATAAGACCGCGGCAGCTGCCGTCGAGCGACAGCGAGCTCGACGTTGCGTCGGAATTGAAATGACAGGAGACATTCACCGTCGGCGCATCGGTGGTCACCTTGACGATGCCTTTGCCGGCGAAATTCCCCTGGAATGAGCGAAGAAAATCCGGATCGTCGGCATGCGCTGCCCCGGCCCCGGCCGTCAGGCAGCCGGCAAGTACAAATCGTGCAAGTGATTTCATCGGACCGCTCCTCGTTGGTATCCAAAACACAGCACGCAAACACTGAGGGACCAACGCTCCCCTCAGCGGCGGGTTCCGGCTTCAACATCACTGTTTGCAACGCTGCGCGGCTGGCCCAGTCGAATGCGTCGGCTAGCGGTTGCGATGAGCGCTCCGGCTTGCGACATAGCCGCATGGCACCCGCACCCTCGATCCCCAAGGCCGCGTTCTGGATGGCGCTGTCGATCGCCTCGTTCCTGGCGATGTCGGTGGCCGGCCGTGCCACGACGGCCGAACTAAACGTCTTCCAGGTGCTCGAGCTGCGCTCGGTGATCGGCTTTTTCATCCTGTTGCCGCTGGTCATGATGTCAGGCGGTTTTGCGGCGATGCGCACCGGACGCCCGCTGGCTCATATCGCCCGCAACGTCGTCCACTATACCGGCCAGGCTGCCTGGCTCTACGCCCTGACGCTGATCCCGCTTGCGGTACTGATCTCGATCGAATTCACGACGCCGATCTGGACCGCTTTGCTGGCCGTCGCTTTCCTCGGCGAAAGGCTGTCCCGGCCACGGCTGGCGGCGATCGTGCTCGGGCTGATCGGCGTTGTGATCATCGTGCGTCCGGGCGTCGGCGCGGTCAATCCGGGACATGTCATCGTGCTGGGAGCCGCGGTCTGCTTCGGCGTCTCGGTGGTCCTCGTCAAGTCGCTGACGCGGACGGACAGCGTCGTGCGCATCATCTTCTGGATGTTGATCATCCAGTCGCTGCTTGGCCTCGTCCCGGCGCTTTACGAATGGCGCAACCCGCCGCTTGAGCTCTGGCCGTGGATCCTGCTCATCGCCTTCACCGGCATGTCGTCGCATTTCTGCATGGCCCGCGCACTTGTCTATGCCGATGCGACGGTCATCTCGCCAATGGACTTTTTGCGCGTGCCGCTGTCGGCGGTGATCGGATGGCTGCTCTATCACGAGCAGATCGACGCCTTCACCGCCGGTGGCGCCCTGCTGATCCTCATGGGAAATCTGCTCAACCTGCAGCGGAGAGCACCGCAACCGGCGGAGATCGCCGCTTCATAAGCGTGCGCTAACTGTTAGACCAGTTCCACCTCGACCACGCCCGGCACCGCCCGCATCGCCGACGCGATCTGCGGCGATACGCGGTAGCGGTTGGGCAACTCGATCTCGACCTCGCCCTCGCCGCCTTCCTTGATGACGATGATGCTCACCTGACTGTCGCCACGCTGGCCAAGCTGCGATTGGATTGTCGATGCCGGTGCGTCATTTCTGACGAAGATGCGCAACGCTTTCTGGATACGGCTTGCCTCTTCCTCCAACGACTGCACGGTCTGGATGCGCAGATTGACGCCTTCAGGCCTGTCCTCGGCCGAAACGGTGATCACCACCGAGCGGCCGGGTTCGAGCAGGTCGCGGTATTGCGCCAGCCCCTCGGAAAACAGCACCGCTTCATACTGGCCGGAGGTGTCGGAGAACTGCACGACGCCCATCTTGTTGCCGGTGCGCGTCTTGCGCTCCTGCTTGGTGGTCACCGTGCCGGCGAGCCGGCCGGCGGCAGCACCGCGTTTGACGGCGGCCGAAAACTCGCCCCAGGTCTGCACCCGCATTTTCTGCAGCGCCGCCTTGTATTCGTCGAGCGGATGCGCCGAGAGATAGAACCCGACCACCTGGAATTCACGGTGCAGGCGGTCGGCGGCGAGCCAGGGATCGGTCGCCGGCAAGTTGAGCGCCTGCGACTGTGCGCCGAGCGAGGCGCCAAAGATGTCATGCTGGCCGGTGACGGCATTCTGCTGCGCCAGCGACGCCAGCCCCATCATCCGCTCGACGCCGGCCATCATCGCCGCGCGGTCATGACCGAAGCAGTCGAGCGCGCCGGCCATGATCAGGCTTTCGAAGACGCGCTTGCCGACGATCTTCGGATCGACCCTTTCACAGAAATCGGCGAGGCTCTTGAAGGGTTTTTCGCCGCGCGTGGCGACGATGTGCTCGACCGCCGCATCGCCGACGCCCTTGAGCGCGGCCAGCGAATAGAAGATGCGGTTCTCGCCGACCTCGAAATCCCGGAACGACGTCATGACCGACGGCGCCACCACCTCGATGCCGAGGCGCAGCGCATCCTGGCGGAAATCGGCGAGCTTGTCCGTATTGCCCATGTCGAGCGTCATCGATGCCGCCAGGAATTCGACGGGGTAATGCGCCTTCAGATAGGCGGTCTGGTAGGAGACGACGGCATAGGCGGCGGCATGCGATTTGTTGAAACCGTAGTCGGCAAACTTTGCCAGCAGGTCGAAGATGAAGTCGGCTTGCGGCTTGCCGACGCCGCGCTCGACCGCGCCCGAAACAAAGCGCTCGCGCTGCTTGTCCATCTCGGCGCGGATCTTCTTGCCCATGGCGCGGCGCAGCAGATCGGCTTCGCCCAGCGAATAGCCGGAGAGCTCCTGCGCGATCTGCATCACCTGTTCCTGGTAGACGATGACGCCTTGCGTCTCCTTGACGAGATGGTCGATCTTCGGGTGGATCGACGCCATCTCCTCCTCGCCGTGCTTTCTGGCGTTGTAGGTCGGTATGTTCTCCATCGGCCCCGGCCGGTAGAGCGCGACCAGCGCGATAATGTCCTCGATACAGTCGGGCCGCATGCCGATCAGCGCCTTGCGCATGCCGGCACTTTCCACCTGGAACACGCCGACCACCTCGCCGCGCGACAGCATGGCGTAGGTTTCGGGGTCGTCGAGCGGAATGTGGGCAAGATCGATCTCGATGCCGCGGCGGCGGATCAGCTTGACGGCCCTGTCCAGCACCGTCAGCGTCTTCAGGCCAAGGAAGTCGAATTTCACCAGCCCGGCCTGCTCGACATATTTCATGTTGAACTGCGTGACCGGCATGTCCGAGCGCGGATCGCGGTACATCGGCACCAGCTCCGACAGCGGCCGGTCGCCGATGACGATGCCGGCGGCGTGCGTCGAGGCGTGCCGATAAAGACCTTCCAGTTTCTGCGCCGTATCGAGCAGCGTCTGCACGATCGGCTCACGCTCCGCCTCTTCGGCAAAGCGCGGCTCGTTGGCGATGGCGTCGGCGAGCTTGACCGGATTGGCCGGGTTCGACGGCACCATCTTGCTCAGCTTGTCGACCTGCCCGTAAGGCATCTGCAGCACGCGGCCGACGTCGCGCAGCACCGCGCGCGCCTGCAACGTGCCGAAGGTGATGATCTGGCCAACCTGGTCGCGGCCGTATTTCTGCTGGACGTAGCGGATGACTTCCTCGCGCCGGTCCTGGCAGAAGTCGATGTCGAAGTCGGGCATAGACACGCGGTCGGGATTGAGGAAGCGCTCGAACAGCAGCGAAAAACGCAGTGGGTCGATGTCGGTGATGGTCGTGGCATAGGCGACCAGCGAGCCGGCGCCCGATCCGCGGCCCGGGCCGACCGGAATCCCTTGTGCCTTGGCCCATTTGATGAAGTCGGCAACGATCAGGAAATAGCCCGGATATTTCATCTTCTCGATGACGCCGAGCTCGAAATCCAGCCTTTCGCGATATTGCTCGACGGTATAGCCGGGCGTCGGCCCGTGCGCCGCCAGCCGCGCCTCTAGCCCTTCATGCGCCTGCCTGGCAAGCTCCTGCGCCTCCGCCTTGACCGCAGCATCGGCGTCGGCGACATCGCGGCCGGCAAAGCGCGGCAGAATCGGATTGCGGGTCTTCGGGTAATACGAGCAGCGCAGCGCGATCTCGACGGTGTTGTCGATTGCTTCCGGCAGGTCGGCGAACAGCCTCGCCATATCGGCCTGGCCTCTCAGGAAGTGGTCGGGCGAAAGGCGGCGGCGATTGTCGGCCGCAACCACGGAACCTTCGGCGATGGCGATCAGGGCGTCATGCGCCTCATAGTCTTCACGAGAGAAGAAAAACGCCTCGTTGGTGGCAACCAGCGGCAGATCGTGGCGGTAGGCGAGATCGACCGACAACTGCTCGATGGCGCGGTCATAGCCGGACACGCGCTCAAGCTCGACATAGAGCCGGTCGCCGAACAGGCTCTTGAGCGCCGAGAGCCGGGTCTCGGCGAGTTCGCGGCGATCCTGTTTCAATGCAGTGCCTATCGGACCGCGCGGCCCGCCCGTAAGGCAGATCAATCCGTCGGTGTGGCCCTGCAGCATCTCGCTCGTCAGATGCACCGCTTCGCCGGGCGGTGTCTCGAGATAGACGCGGCTGACCAGCCTGACCAGATTGCCGTAGCCGGCCTCGGTTGCGGCGATCAGGACGACCGGCCGCATCTCCGGTCCTTGCCGCCTGCGGTCGCGCTGGCTGTCGCTCGCCTCGCCGGAAAAGGCGAGGTCGATCTGGCAGCCGATGATCGGCTGGATGCCATCCTTTACCGCCTTCTGGGCGAATTCCAGCGCGCCGAACAGATTGTTGGTGTCGGTGACGGCGATTGCCGGGCATTCGTCCTGCACCGCATGGCCGACGATCTTGCCGAGCTGCAAGGCACCTTCGAGCAGCGAATAGGCCGAATGCACGCGCAGATGAATGAACCGACGCGCCGCCGCCTCCGCCCGCGACGCCTTTGCATAGGCCTCGCGCAGCAAGGGATCGCGTGGAAGTCTTTCATCCGCCATGGTTTTTTCGCGCCGCCTGAAAGGACTCAGTCGATGAAGTTGTATTGTCGAGCGCCGGGTAGCACGAGTCCAGCGCTAGTGATTAGAGCTTTGGAGGTTTAGAGCAACCGCCGAAGCTGCCAATTTCCCCCCTTGTGGGGGAGATGTCCGGCAGGACAGAGAGGGGCGCTGTCCCGCCAACCTCAGGCTACAAACAAAACCCGCCTCGGCGGGCGGGTCGTTGGAGCCAATTAGCACCATAGCCAAATTAATAGCATAGCTGCCGGCACAAAGCAAGAACAAAATACGGCGCGACGGGGAAAAATTCGAGTTGTCCGTCTCCCGAGGGCGTATCCAGAGGATTGCAGGTCGCGTTCCTTCGCGCCCCCCTCTGTCCTGCCGGACATCTCCCCCATGAGGGGGGAGATTGGCCATCATCTCGGCTTTCGCCAATTTCCAACGTTGCAGGAGCGAGCTGGGCCCCGAAGCTGCCAATCTCCCCACTTTAGGGACACTTGAGGGGGAGATGTCCGGCAGGACAGAGGGGCGCGCTGTCCCGCCAACTTCAGACAGAGCGTCGAGGGCGGGTCCAACCTCACGCGAATTCCATGATCACAGCATCGACGGCAAGGCTGTCGCCGGGCTTGGCGTTGAGCTTCGAGACGATGAGGTCGCGCTCGGCGCGCAGCACGTTTTCCATCTTCATCGCCTCGACCACGGCCAGCGTCTCGCCGGCCTTGACCTCCTGCCCCTCGGCAACGGCAATCGACACGACGAGGCCGGGCATCGGGCATAGCAGCATCTTCGAGGTATCCGGCGCCACTTTTTCCGGCATCAGCCTTTCGAGTTCGGCGGTGCGCGGCAGCATGGCGCGGGCTGTCACCGAGATGCCTTTCCAGGCGATGCGGAACCCGTTCAGCACCGGCCTGACTTGCGCCGCGACCTTGCGGCCGCCGACCGTGCCGCGCCAGATGAGATCGCCCGGCCGCCAGTCGGATGCCACCGTCAGCGGTTTGCCGCCGTCGATTGTGAGGTCGAGCTCCATCGGAATGGAAATCATGCCTTCGACGATGGCAACCGAAAGATAATCCCGGCCGATCTTCACCACCCAATCGCGTTTCAAGGCGCCCGAATGCGGCGCCAGCCGCCCGCCCAGCCGGTCGAGCCGGTCGCGGCGCAGCAGTTCGACCGCGGTTGCGATCGCGGCCAGCACCGCGTTTTCTTCGCTGTTCGGCACAATGGGCGCGAAGCCGTCGGGATATTCCTCGGCGATGAACGCCGTCGATAGCCGCCCTTCCCGCCAGCGCGGATGCTGCATCAGCGCCGCCAGGAACGGTACGTTGTGCTCGATGCCGTCGACGACGAAACTGTCCAGCGCTTCCGACATCGCGTCGATTGCCGCCAGCCGTGTCGGCGCCCAGGTGCACAGCTTGGCGACCATCGGGTCGTAGAACATCGAGATTTCCGAGCCTTCGGTAACGCCGGTATCGTTGCGGATGACGATTTCGCCGAATTTTCCCTCTTCCGGCGGCCGGTATTTCGTCAGCCTGCCGATCGACGGCAGAAAGTTGCGATACGGATCTTCGGCATAGAGGCGGCTTTCCACCGCCCAGCCGTTCAGCTTGACGTCGCTCTGCTTGATGGCGAGCTTTTCGCCGGCCGCCACGCGGATCATCTGCTCGACCAGGTCGATGCCGGTGACGAGTTCCGTCACCGGATGCTCGACCTGCAGCCGCGTGTTCATTTCCAGGAAATAGAAGTTCTTGTCGCTGTCGACGATGAACTCGACCGTGCCGGCGCTCTGGTAGTCGACGGCCTTGGCCAGCGCCACCGACTGCTCGCCCATGGCTTTGCGGGTCTTGGCGTCGAGGAACGGCGACGGCGCCTCCTCCACGACTTTCTGGTTGCGGCGCTGGATCGAGCATTCGCGCTCGCCGAGATAGAGCGTGTTGCCATGCGCGTCGGCGAGCACCTGGATTTCGATATGGCGCGGATCGACGATGAATTTTTCGATGAAGACGCGGTCATCGCCGAACGAGCTTTTCGCCTCCGACCGCGCCCGGTCGAAGCCGTCGCGCACCTCTGCCTTGCTCCAGGCGATGCGCATGCCCTTGCCGCCGCCGCCGGCTGAAGCCTTGATCATCACGGGATAGCCGATTTCGCCGGCTATTCTTTCGGCATGGGCGGCGTTTTCGACGACGCCGAGCCAGCCGGGCACCGTCGACACCTTGGCCGCATTGGCGAACTTCTTCGATTCGATCTTATCGCCCATCGCCTTGATGGCCTTCGGCTTCGGGCCGATGAAGACGATGCCTTCCTGCTCCAGCGCTTCGCAGAAGGATGCCCGCTCGGACAGGAAACCGTAGCCGGGATGCACGGCCTCTGCTCCTGTGGCCTTGCAGGCGGCGATGATCTTTTCCGCGACCAGATAACTTTGCGCAGCCGGCGAAGGCCCGATATGCACCGCCTCGTCGGCCATTTCGACATGCACGGCGTCCCGGTCGGCGTCGGAATGGACCGCGACGGTGGCGATGCCCATCTTGCGCGCCGTCTTGATCACGCGGCAGGCGATCTCGCCACGGTTGGCGACCAGGATCTTTGTGAACATGCAGGCCTCGTCCCTCGGCTGCCCTTCTTTTACGGGCTTCCCGTTTTATGGGCTTCAGGGGGCCGGTCAAGGCAAAGTCGGAGCCTATCCCGCATGCAAATCGGCGGGCGCTGACGAAAATCCGGGGTCACAACGTCGCTTCGTGCATAGCGCAGAGCTGAATGGTAAGTTAAATCTAACCTGGATTGCAGACTGTCATGGGAGGATTGCCTGATGAAAACGCGCGCCGCTGTCGCCGTTGCCGCCGGAAAGCCGCTGCAGATCATGGAGGTCGACCTCGAAGGTCCCCGCGATGGCGAGGTGCTGGTCGAGATCAAGGCAACCGGCATCTGCCACACTGACGAGTTCACGCTGTCGGGCGCCGACCCGGAAGGCCTGTTTCCGGCGATCCTCGGCCATGAGGGCGCCGGCATCGTCGTCGACGTCGGCAAGGGCGTCTCCTCGGTCAGGAAGGGCGACCATGTCATCCCGCTCTACACGCCGGAATGCCGGCAGTGCCCGTCCTGCCTGTCGCGCAAGACCAATCTGTGCACCGCCATCCGCGCCACGCAGGGACAGGGCTTGATGCCGGACGGCACCTCGCGCTTCTCGATCGGCAAGGACAAGCTGTTCCACTACATGGGCTGCTCGACCTTTTCCAACTTCACCGTGCTGCCCGAGATCGCGGTGGCCAAGGTCAATGCCGACGCCCCGTTCGACAAGATCTGCTACATCGGCTGCGGCGTCACCACCGGCATCGGCGCTGTGATCAACACGGCCAAGGTCGAGCAAGGCGCGACGGCGGTCGTGTTCGGCCTCGGCGGCATCGGCCTCAACGTCATCCAGGGCCTGCGCCTTGCCGGCGCCGACATGATCATCGGCGTCGACCTGAACAACGACAAGAAGGAATGGGGCGAGAAATTCGGCATGACGCATTTCGTCAATCCGAAGGAGATCGACGGCGATGTCGTGGCTCATCTCGTCAACATGACCAAGCGCGGCGCCGACCAGATCGGCGGCGCCGACTACACCTTCGACTGCACCGGCAACACCAAGGTCATGCGGCAGGCGCTGGAAGCGTCGCATCGCGGCTGGGGCAAGTCGGTCATCATCGGCGTTGCCGGCGCCGGCCAGGAGATCTCGACGCGGCCGTTCCAGCTGGTCACCGGCCGCACCTGGATGGGCACCGCCTTCGGCGGCGCGCGCGGCCGCACCGACGTGCCGAAGATCGTCGACTGGTACATGGCCGGCAAGATCGAGATCGATCCGATGATCACCCACACGCTGAAGCTCGAGGACATCAACAAGGGCTTTGACCTGATGCATGAAGGCAAGTCGATCAGGAGCGTGGTAGTCTATTGAAGGAGGTACTGATCCGGGTTCGGATCCGATATCCGAATTTCAGCGAGTCGCTCAGTATGCAGAGCTGGCAATTCGGCGAACATCTTTGGGTAGCGCTTAGGAATAACAACCGCGTTCGCATCGACCTCGATGAGATCGACCGCGGCAGAGAAGAAATATCGTTTCTCGTGCGCGATACATATCTGAGTAAGGCGCTCAAGGTGGTAGAGCGCGTCAAGCAAGAACACCGTATGGAGAATGAAGCGGTAATCGAAACGGAACCAGCATAGAACCAAGGGAGGAGACAAAAATGCCGGAAAAACTGCATCCTAAAATCGACAATGGACTGCCACGGGAAAAGGCCGATTTTGCCGGCGGCACGCTGGTCTGCGCCTGCACCAGCAACCCGGTCAAGGTCAAGGTCAAGGGCCAGATCGCCCACAACCATGCCTGCGGCTGCACCAAATGCTGGAAGCCGGAAGGCGCGCTGTTCTCGGTCGTGGCGGTTGCCGGTACAAACGACGTGACGGTGACCGAAAACGGCGACAAGCTGAAGATCGTCGATCCGGGCGCGCTGATCCTGCGCCATGCCTGCACCGGCTGCGGCGTCCATATGCACGGCCCGGTCGAGCGCGACCACGCTTTCAAGGGGCTGTCCTTCATCCATCCCGAACGCTTCCAGGAAGACGGCTGGTCGCCGCCGGGCTTCACCGCCTTTGTCTCTTCGATCATCGAGTCCGGTGTCGATCCGAGCCGCATGGACGGCATAAGGTCACAGCTGAAGTCGATCGGGCTCGAACCTTATGATTGCCTCAATCCAGGACTGATGGACTATATCGCCACCTGGACGGCCAAGCGGTCCGGCGCGTTGCCGGCCTAGTAGCCGCTCGACTATCATCGATCGAGCCGGGCGACGCCGCCCGGCTCTTTCACATTTGGAACAACGATGCCCGCACCTGCTATTCTCGTCGATGCCGACGCTTGCCCGGTGAAGGCCGAGGTCGAAAAAGTCGCCGAGCGGCACGGCATCGTCGTCACCTTCGTCTCCAATGGCGGCTTGCGTCCGTCGCGCGATCCGATGATCCGCAATGTCGTCGTCTCCAAGGGCGCCGATGCCGCCGACGACTGGATAGTCGAAAATGCCCGGTCCAACGATATCGTGGTGACCGCCGATATCCCGCTTGCCGCGCGCGCGGTGGCGCTTGGCGCCCACGTACTTGGTCCGACCGGACGCCCGTTTACGCCCGAAACGATCGGCATGGCGGTGGCAATGCGCGATCTCAAGCAGCATCTGCGCGAGACCGGCGAAAGCAAGGGCTACAATTCGAGCTTCGCGCCGCAGGACCGCTCGCGGTTCCTCGGCGAGCTTGACCGCATCCTACGGCGGGCGCTGAAATCCGCGTCTGCGGACTGAAGGCCATGGCGACTGGTACCCCGACCAAGATGCCCATGCGACGCCACACGCCGTTCGCGGTGTCGGCCTGCATCGGCGTGGCAGCCTTTGGCGCCGCGCTGGTCTGGCGTGCGCCGCTTGCCTATTCGATCGGCGCCAATGTGTTCTTTGCCGCCTATCTCGTCCTTGTCATCGCCCATATGCCGCGGCTTACCGGCAGCTATCTGCGCAAGAATGCAGGCGACACGGACCTGCCGGTACTGGCCATCTTCGCGGTCACGCTGATTGTCGTCGCTATTGCCATCATGTCGTTGTTTCAATTGATCAACAGGGAGAAGAGCGCGGACACCGTCGAGCTTATGGTGGCGCTGCTGTCTATCCCGCTTGGCTGGTTGACCATCCATGCGATGGCCGCACTTCACTACGCGCATATCTACTGGTTGGATGGCGATGCGATGGATGGCGACACAAAAAAGAAAATTCCGGTCGGCGGCCTCGACTTCCCGGGCGGCAAGCGGCCGGAAGGCTCGGATTTCCTCTATTTCGCCACGGTGATCGGCATGACGGCGCAAACCGCCGACACCAACATCACGACCTCGCAAATGCGCCGTGTCGTGCTTGTGCATTCGATCCTGTCGTTCTTCTTCAACACGGTCATCGTGGCAGCCGCGGTCAACCTCGCCGTCAGCCTCGGCAGTCCGTAATAAATCCGTGATCGGGTGAAACATCGCTTAGGCTGGCGACGTATTGGGAGGAGAAGAGATCTGACAGGCCATGCGGAACCGCTTGGCAGGGAGGCACGGAAAACATGGAATCAGTTGCCAGAGGCGAAGCCAGCACCGAGGCAGATAGCGCTGCTTCGACGGATGCGACGCTGATCTATCGCCAGTCGCGCTGGACGCGGCTGACGCATTGGCTGTGGGCGATCGCGCTGTTCTTCATGCTGCTTTCCGGTCTGCAAATATTTAACGCCCGCCCACAGCTCTACATCGGCAAGGAGTCGGGTTTTGGCTACAACAACACCGTCTTCGCCATTGGCGCCGAGAATACGGCGACTGGCCCGCGCGGCTATACCGAAATCTTCGGCAAGCGCTTCGATACCACTGGCGTGCTCGGCTGGTCGGGTCCGGCCGGCCAGGAGACCTCCCGTGCCTTCCCGTCCTGGGCGACGATCCCTTCCTATTACGATCTCGGCACCGCGCGCGTTGTTCATTTCTTCTTCGCCTGGGTGCTGACCACCACGCTGCTGGTCTGGCTGGTCGCCAGCCTGATCAACGGCCATTTGCGCCGCGATCTTGCCCCGCGCCTCGATGATTTCAGGCGCCTGCCGCGAGACATTGTCGAGCACGCCAAGCTCAGGTTCCATCACACGCGCGACTACAACACGCTGCAGAAGATGGCCTATGGCGGCGTGCTGTTCGTGCTGCTGCCGCTGATGATCATCACCGGCCTTGCCATGTCGCCGAGCATGGATTCGGTGCTGCCGTTCCTGAATGATCTGCTCGGCGGCCGACAGACGGCACGCACCATTCATTTCACGGTGATGCTGCTGCTCGTCGCCTTCTTCATTATCCACATCCTGATGATCCTCGCCGCCGGCCCGATCAACGAGCTGCGCTCCATCATCACCGGGTGGTACCGAACCGACCCGCCGGCGCATGGCGACAAAGCGCCAGAGAGGAGTGCCTGACATGGCGAAATTCGAGATCAGCCCCAAGCTACAGATAAGCCGAAGAAAGTTCCTGACCTCGGCCAGCCTCGGCCTTTCCGGCATCATGCTGTCGGGCTGCGACGCCTTCGACAGCCAGCTTGGCGTCGGCGACAGCCTGCGCAGCTTCCTCGAAAGCGCCAATGGCCTGACCTGGCGGGCGCAGCGACTGCTTGCCGGCGCTGATGCGCTGGCGCCGGAGTTCACCGAGGCCGACATTCGCCAGCCGCAGCGGCCGAACGGTGTCACCGCACCGGACGACGATTTCTACAAGGGCCTGCTCGCCAGCGATTTCGCCGACTGGCGGCTGGAGGTTTCAGGCCTGGTCGAAAAACCGCTGTCGCTGAGCCGCGAGCAGCTGATGAACATGCCGAGCCGCACCCAGATCACCCGTCACGACTGCGTCGAAGGCTGGAGCTGCATTGCCAAATGGACCGGCACGCCGCTGTCGCTGGTGCTCGACCAGGCAGTGGTCAAGCCGCAGGCGCGCTACGTCATGTTCCACTGCCTCGATACGATCGACCGCAGCCTGGCCGGCGACATCAAATATTACGGCTCGATCGACCTGGTCGATGCTCGTCATCCGCAGACGATCCTTGCCTATGGCCTCAACGGCAAGCCGTTGCCGGTCGAAAACGGCGCGCCGCTGCGCGTCCGCGTCGAGCGCCAGCTCGGCTACAAGATGCCGAAATACCTCTACAAGATTGAGCTGGTCGACGGCTTCGCCAATATCGGCGGCGGCAGAGGCGGCTATTGGGAGGACAATGGCTACGACTGGTACGGCGGCATCTGACCGAAACCTGACCCGAGCTTCATCTAACTGTCGTCGTCGCTGTCGTCGCCGTCGCTGCGCAGGGCCGGATTCAGGTCAGGATTGTCGTCAGGGGTGACAAGCTTGCCCAGCCCGTGCGGTCCCTGGTAGTTGCCGTGGGTATCGAAGTTGGGGTTGCCCTGATTGTCGAATTGCGGCGTCGGATCGATCGATTGGTCGTAACGGCGCGGGCGCGGCTTCGGATAGTAATTATCGGAATGATGGCGATGCGAATTGCCGTTGTCGAGAATGGCACCTACCACGCCGCCGACGATAATGGCTGCGGCGACGTCGCCAGCAGAGGGATTGCGGTTGGGGCTGGCGACTGCGAATTCGGCCGAGCAACCATTGTCGACCCAGATGCCGCCGGCGTCATAGCCCCAGCTTCTACCGTATACGCAACGCGCCTTCGACAGCCTGGAGGTCAACTGCACGCCGCGGCGCGTATCGATCCCGCAATAGGAATAGCGGTAATCGGCGCTGGAGCAGACCACGCGTTTTGCCCCCGCAGCCTGCGCTGCCGCCGGCAGCAGCGAAAGCTTCGCCGGATTGCCCAGGATGCAAACCAGGAACATCATCGAACCGGTAACCGCCATCCGTGCCGACATCGCAACTCTCCATCAGGGTCCGCTATCGACAGAATGGCACCTCTGTGTAAATCTGACAACCGGACGGGCTCAGCGAGGTTATATTAATGCGCGCTAAGATGATCGCCACAACTATACTTGCCCTTTCTGCGTGGTTGGCTTTGTCGCTGCTGCCAGCCCGGGCGGACGACAGCCTCAAGCGCATCATCGACCAGAAGACACTGACGGTCGGCGTGGCGCTCAACCCGCCATGGATCCTCAAGAAGGCCGACGGGAAGTTCGCCGGCTATGATGTCGACCTGACCAGTGCGCTGGCGTCTGATCTCGGCGTCGACCTGAAGCTGGTCGAGGTGCCCTGGAACGACCTTAAGACAAGACTGCTCAAGGGTGATTTCGATATGATCGCGGCGGGCTACGCCAGCACGCCGGAACGCGCACGCGAGGTGGTATTCTCCAACCAGACCGGTACCGCCGATATCCGTATGGTTGCGACGATCGCCAGCCTTGGGAAAAGGCCGGGAAAGGCAGTGGCGGCGCCGGGATATAAGATCGCCGTGCTGTCCAATTCCACCGATGAAGCCGCCGCGAAGGAAGCTTTTCCCAAGGCGACCATCCTGTCTTTCGACAATACCTCAGATGTTTTCGCCGCGATCATCGGCGGCGACGCACAGGCGATGGTCGCGACGTCGCCGACGCCGCAGATGGCCGCCAGGCTCTATGACGCGAAGTTGACGATGGTGGGCGGCCCGCTGTTGCGGACGCCGGAAGCGTTTGCGATGCGCCCGGACGATGTCCGCCTCATCCAATACGTCAACAACTGGATCGGCGCGCGCACCGCCGACGGCACCATAGGCGGCGTGCGCCGCTACTGGTTCGGCAGCTTCAAATGGATGTTGCGCTTCGACACCAGTGCCAAGCCGGAGCCCGCCAAACAATAGCGTCGCGCGACTGCTTATGCGACCTTGTCGATCAGCGGCTTCAGCGCCGGGTGGATTTCCGGCGAGGCGTGCTTGATTAGCGTCAGCAGCGCGCGCTCGTTCTCCTGCAGCGGCCGGTCGCCTATGTGTTCAGCGAGCCATTTGGCCTCGCCGGCATCGACCGTCTCGGCGCGGCGGGCCAGAGCCTCGGCTGCCTTGTTCTTGGACTCCCACTCGGCTTCGATATCGCCGGGTGAGCGATAGGCTTCCATGATGCCGGACAGGCCGCCCGATACCATGCGGCTGAAGAACCCGCCGATTTCCGGATCGGCCTGTTCGAAGAACGAATCCCGGCGCAGCGCCACGTCGCGCACCGGCGGTTCGTAGCCGGCCGAACACATGACGAAATTGGCGATCGCCTTGACGAACAGATCGTTCCAGGACGGATCGTTGTCGCCCGCCGCTGTCCGCTCGTTGATCTTGAACAGCACCTCGGCCTCGGCGCGGCTGATGGCGATGTTGCCATCGCCGCCATAGGCGTAAAGGATGCGGCGCAACAGCTCGACCTCAGCCTTGGCAATCGACCCAGGGATAAGCCTGCCGCCGGTCATCAGCGGCCCCTTGCCGTCCACGACCGCATGAGCGACCTGCTCCAGCGCATAGCTGGAAAGCGTGCTCGGCGATGATTTGGCAACTTCCAGCACATGCACCAGCAGCTCGAGTTCGGTCTGGCTGTCGACCATGCCGTCGCGCGAAATCGTCCGAATCAGCCAGTCGGCATTGTCCTGCGAAACATAGCCCGCCGGCTTTTCCTGGTGGACGATGAAATCGGTGACCGCCTCGACGAAAAACTCGAGCCATTCCGTGCATTTGTCCCTCGCCGTTGCATCCAGCGCAAACAGCGCCTCGGCCTCGCCGCGCGTTGCCACGCCGTCGCCGAACACTTCGCCGCGCAGCATGACCACGTCTTCCGCCGTGATCCGATTTTTCGAGGTCAGCCCGGCCACCGGCGCGCTCATGATCAATTCGCCCATTTTCTTCCCCGCCGCCGCCGGTAATTGCCGGCCCTTATGCGGTATATCGGCAAGGTCTTGAGAAACCGGCAAGCGGCGTGGTTAGCGAAGGCTTGCCTATAAAGAAGGCCCGCAGAAGACTTGGCAGTAAAAATGTCGCCGGCAGGTGACAAGGTGTCGTCCACGGGCTATGGATGACGAGTCGAGGGCTCCTGACCGAGTCCTACCTGTTTGTGGGAGAGAGCAGCGAGAGCTGCCGCCGAAGGGGAAATCGCCCGAAATCTCTCAGGCAAAAGAACCGTAGACGGGAAAGACACTCTGGAAAGTCGGGGCTTGCCCCCGCGCCGAAGGTGTAAGCGCTGCCGACAGAGTTACGGGGCGCGAGTCTCTCAGGCTTCAGACAGAGGGGCACGGACTGGTCGCCATTCGCGGCCGCTTGCGTGCGACTCTGGAGATGACATGACGGGCGACGATACCAAACACCTTCCCCTCGAAGATCTGCACATGGCAGCTGGTGCGCGCTTTGGCGCCTTCGCCGGCTGGTCGATGCCGCTGACCTATCCGGCCGGCGTGATGAAGGAGCACCTGCACAGCCGTGAGCATGCCGGCCTGTTCGACATCTCGCACATGAAGCTGTTCGAAATCAGCGGTACGGGGGCAGCAGCGCTTCTGAACCGCGCCTGCCCGTTCGATGCCGGCGCACTTGAGGTTTCCCAGTCCAAATACACGTTCTTCCTCAATGAGGCGGCCGGCATTCTGGACGATCTGATCGTCACCAGGCTCGGCGCCGAGCGCTTCATGATGGTCGCCAATGCCGGCAACGCCGCCGCCGACGAAAAGCATCTGCGCGCACTGGCCAAAAATTTCGATGCAGAGGGCGATTTCGATGTAAAAGTGGATGCGCTCGACCGCGTCTTCCTGGCCATACAGGGCCCCGAGGCGTGGGCTGCCCTTTCCCGCGCCGGCATCGAGACCGGTTCGCTGGTGTTCATGCACGGCATCGAGCCGCGCGAAAAATGGTTCATGAGCCGGTCCGGCTATACCGGCGAAGACGGCTTCGAGATCGGCCTGCCGGAAGCGGATGCAAGAAACCTCGTCGCCAGGCTGCTCGAGGACGAGCGGGTGATGTGGGTCGGCCTTGCCGCCCGCGACAGCCTGCGGCTCGAAGCCGGACTGTGCCTGCACGGGCTGGACATCACGCCGGAGATCGATCCGGCCAGCGCCGGGCTGATGTGGGCCATCCCCAAGGAGGTTCGCGCCTCTGGCGCCTTCATCGGCGCCGATGCGCTGCGCGCCATCCTGGAGCGTGGTCCGGCGCAAAAACGCGTCGGCCTGAAGCCGGAAGGCCGCCAGCCGGTGCGCGCCGGTGCTGCCCTTTTCGATGCTGACGGCAACCCTGCCGGCCATGTCACCTCAGGCGGCTTCGGCCCCTCGGCCGGTCATCCGGTCGCCATGGGTTACGTCCAGACGCCGCTTGCCAAATCCGGCGCAAAACTGTTCGCCGATGTCCGCGGGACGAAAATCCCGGTCGACATCCACCCCTTGCCCTTCACGCCCCATCGCTACCGCAAAGGATGATTTCAATGGCAAAGACCTATTTCACCGAAGATCACGAATGGCTGCGCGTCGAGGGCGGCATCGCCACGGTCGGCATCACCGATTACGCGCAGCAGCAGCTCGGCGATCTCGTCTTCGTCGAACTGCCGGAGCCGGGGAAGAAGCTGGCCAAGGGCGACACCGCCGTGGTGGTCGAATCGGTCAAGGCCGCATCGGACGTCTACGCGCCGGTCGACGGCGAGATCACCGAGGCCAACACCTCGCTGTCATCGGATCCTTCACTCGTCAATTCGGCGGCAACCGGCGACGGCTGGTTGTGGAAGATGAAGCTGGCCAATGAGCGCCAACTCGACGGACTCCTCGATGAAGCCGCTTACAAAGCCCATATTGGTTGATAGCAGGACCAGGAAGATGACCGCAGCACCCTACCCCTTCTCGGCTCGCCATATCGGCCCGGGCCTCCATGACGTCAGAGCCATGCTGGCGACGATCGGCGTTCCTTCGGTCGAGACCCTGATCAGCCAGGCAGTGCCGAAGTCGATCCGGCTCGACCGGCCGCTGGCCCTGCCCGCGCCCGCAACCGAAGCGGAAGCGCTGGCCGAGCTCGCGGCGACGATGGCAAAGAACACGGTGCAGAAGAGCTTCATCGGTGCCGGGTATAATGGCGTCCACGTGCCGCCGGTGATCCAGCGCAACCTGTTCGAGAACCCGGCCTGGTATACGGCTTACACGCCTTACCAAGCCGAGATCAGTCAGGGCCGGCTGGAGATGCTGTTCAACTTCCAGACACTGGTGACGGAACTGACCGGCCTGCCGGTGGCATCGGCCTCGCTGCTCGACGAGGCGACGGCGGTGGCCGAAGCGGTTGGCATCGCGCTGCGCCATCATCGCGACAAGCGCACCAAGGTGGCACTGGCCGGCACGCCGCACCCGCAGACGCTGGACGTCGTGCGCACCCGCGCCGAGCCGCTCGGCATCGAGGTCGACGGCGAGGTGATCGACGACAACACCGCCGCCCTGCTGGTCTCCTGGCCCGATACATTCGGCGTCTACGGCGACCACAAGGCAGCGATCGACAGGGCCCGTGCTGCCGGCGCGCTGGTCGTCTTCATCGCCGACCCGCTTGGCCTGACGCTGACCGATGCGCCGGCCAGGCTTGGCGCCGACATCGCCGTCGGCCCGATGCAGCGTTTTGGCGTGCCGATGGGCTTTGGCGGGCCGCACGCCGCCTATTGCGCCGTCTCCGACAGGCTGACGCGGCTGATGCCCGGCCGGCTCGTTGGCCAGTCGACGGATAGCAAGGGCCGTCCTGGTTATCGCCTCGCTTTGCAGACACGCGAACAGCATATCCGCCGCGACAAGGCGACGTCCAACATCTGCACCGCACAGGCGCTGCTCGCCAATATGGCGACGGCCTACGCGATCTGGCATGGCCCTGCCGGGCTGCAGGCGATTGCCGGCCGCGTCCACACGCTGGCCAACCGCCTGGCTGCCGGCCTCAAGGCAGCGGGCGTTTCGGTGGTCGGCGACAGCCATTTCGACACGGTGACCGTGAAAGTGAAGGGCAGAGCCGGCGCGATTGCCGCCGCCGCAGAAAAGACCGGCCGGCTGCTGCGCGTCATCGACGCCGACCATGTCGGCATCAGCTTCGACGAGACCTCCACCGAGGCCGATCTGGAGGCGATCGCAGCACTTTTCGGCGCCAAGGCCGGCGTTGCCGCCGGCAGTTCCATGCCAGGAAAACCGCGCGGCAAGGAGTTTCTCACCCAGCCCGTCTTCCGCGAAAACCACTCGGAAACCGACATGATGCGCTTCCTGCGCCGGCTGGCCGACAAGGACCTGGCGCTTGACCGCGCCATGATCCCGCTCGGCTCTTGCACCATGAAGCTCAACGCCGCCGCCGAAATGATGCCGGTGAGCTGGCCTGATGTCGCCAACCTGCATCCCTTCGCCCCGGCTGACCATTCGACCGGCTATCGCGCCATGATCGACGAGCTGGAAGGCTGGCTGGCGGAGATCACCGGCTTCGACGCGGTGACCCTGCAGCCCAATGCCGGCAGCCAGGGCGAATATGCCGGCCTGCTCGCCATTCGCGGCTACCACCGCTCACGCGGCGAAGGCCATCGCACCGTCTGCCTGATCCCGTCCTCGGCGCATGGCACCAATCCGGCAAGCGCGGCCATGGCCGGCATGAGCGTCGTCGTCGTGCGCTGCACCGAGGACGGCAATATCGACATGGTCGACCTGCAGGCCAAGGCGGCCGAGCATGCGCACAACCTTGCGGCGCTGATGTTCACCTATCCTTCGACGCATGGCGTATTCGAGGAGGGCGCGCGCGACCTTTGTGCCCTCGTCCACAGCCATGGCGGCCAGGTCTATTTCGACGGCGCCAACCTCAACGCGCTGGTCGGCCTCGCCCGTCCCGGCGATATCGGCGCCGATGTCTGCCACATGAACCTGCACAAGACCTTCTGCATCCCGCATGGCGGCGGCGGCCCCGGCGTCGGCCCGATCGGCGTCAAGGCGCATTTGAAGCCATATCTGCCCGGCCACGTCACCGAAGGCTCGGCCCATGCCGTGGCGGCGGCACCGTTCGGCAGTGCCTCCATCCTGCCGATCACCTGGATGTATATCCGCATGATGGGCGCTTCCGGCCTGAAGCAGGCGACCGAGACGGCGATCATCTCCGCCAACTATGTGGCGACGCGGCTTGGCGAGCATTTCCCCCTGCTTTACAAAGGGCGCAACGGACGCGTCGCGCATGAATGCATCCTCGACACCCGCGTGCTCAAGGACAGCGCCGGCATCAGCGTCGACGATATCGCCAAGCGGCTGATCGACTATGGCTTCCACGCGCCGACCATGTCGTTCCCGGTCGCCGGCACGCTGATGGTCGAGCCGACCGAGTCCGAGCCCAAGCGCGAGCTGGATCGTTTCTGCGAGGCCATGATCGCCATAGCCGGCGAGGCAGCCAAGGTGGCGAAGGGCGAATGGCCGTTGGCCGACAATCCTCTAGTCAATGCGCCGCACACCGCCGCCGAGGCGTTGGCCGGCCAGTGGACCCATCCCTATTCGCGCCTGGAGGCGGCCTACCCCGCCGGCGATGCCGACACGGCGGCAAAATACTGGCCGCCGGTGTCACGCATCGACAATGTCGCCGGCGACCGCAACCTCGTCTGCTCCTGCCCGCCGCTGTCGGAATATCTGGGTGCGGCGGAATAGATCATGATCCCGAAAAGTGGAATCCGGTTTTCGGACAAGATCACGGGTCTAACAAGCAGATAGAAACCTCAATCAGGCAGAACGCAAGGCCGGCCCGTCGGCCTTGCTCGCCCGGTCCCGAACGACGACGCGATTTCGCCCGGCGCGCTTTGCCGCATAGAGTGCTGCGTCGGCTTCGGCCAGCACATCGTCGAGACCGGTGCCGTTTGTTCCGCCAAAGCCGATGCCGCCGCTGACTGTGCTTCGCAACGGACCGAGTTGGGTGGCCACGACTTCCGTGCCGAAGGCGACGCTGATCTTGCTCGCAATGTCATAGGCCTTCTCTTCCGTCATCCGCGATATGACGAGCACGAATTCCTCGCCGCCCAACCGGAAGGCGTCGACGCCGGTCCGGGCGTATTTCCTGATGACGGCGGCAAAGCGGCACAGAACCTGGTCGCCGACCGGGTGACCGAATACGTCGTTCGTCCTCTTGAAATGGTCAAGGTCGAACATGGCAACGGACATGAACGGACCGAAGACCCGCTCGCCGTAGAGTGCCGTCAACGCCCGCCGATTCATCAGCCCGGTCAATGGATCGGTCATCGTCTCGGCCTTCAATTCGATCTGCGCCTGCAAATGGTGCAGGGAGAGCGTCAATGCGCCGAGCCCGGTCATGCAGGCGACGGCCACGACGGAATTCACCCGCTCGGCCCAATTGTCGGGCGCAACACCCAGCACCCATTGGCCCGTGACCAGCAGGACCGCGCCGCAAAGTCCGAACGACAGGGCACAGACGCCGCTCAGGAACGAGACGACCAGCAATATCCGGCGATCGTGACCACCCTCAATCCAGAACATCGCCCCGATGAGCGAGAGCAGCGCCGTTACCGTCGCGTAGGTGACAATAAAGCCGACACCATCAAACCCGAGATACGTCGCGCCCGCGCAAACGGCCATCGCAACCAAGGTCGGCAAGATGGCTCGCCTGTAGTCGCCTATGCCGAGGTATTGCATGGCCGACAGGCAGATGATCAGGAAGCCGAGGCTGAGCAGCGCAAGCACGATCTGGCAAAGCCAGGCGCTTGGATCCCTGGTGTAATGCCAGAACAACACCACATGTGCGACGAGCACGAGAATGCCACACGCCACCGTCAGCACAAAGCGTGCCTGTGGCGCGCTGAACCAGATGGCAAACATGGTGATGCTAAGGCACGTGCCCGACAGCGCCGCCGCGAGCAGGAGCGAACTGTAATCCAACATGCTTAAGCGACAGCCTCTTGAGGGTTCCGCTGCATTCTAGGTCAGCGACAGTCCGCAAATACCGCCTTTTAGCCAATCTTCCGGCGTAACCTTCGGACAGGGTTTACAAAACGTCGATGCTCCACCTTCGACCCCATTTCCGCCGCTTGGCTGTCGAATGGTTTTGCAGTAAGAGGCCCTATCCTCGAACGTAACAGGAACCTCCGTCGCCTGCCCGCCAAAAGCGTGGCAGTATCGGGTGGTGATTCGCAGCATCGGAATCCAGGACCGGCATGGACGACAATAACGATCTTTTCGCCAAATTGGACAAGCAGCCGCAACCGGCTCGCGCCGCCGCGCGCCCGGCCGACCCGCTGGTGCAGGCGGCGAAGCGGCCGGCGCCCCGCGACGCCAGCGAGAGCTATAGTGCCGCCGACATCGAAGTGCTGGAGGGGCTGGAACCGGTGCGACGGCGCCCGGGCATGTACATTGGCGGCACCGACGACAAGGCGATGCACCATCTGTTCGCCGAAGTCATCGACAATTCGATGGACGAGGCGGTCGCCGGCCATGCGACCTTCATCGATGTCGAGCTTTCCGCCGACGGATACCTGTCCGTAACCGACAACGGCCGCGGCATTCCGGTCGATCCGCACCCGAAATTCAAGAAGCCGGCGCTCGAACTCATCATGACGACGCTGCATTCAGGCGGCAAGTTCGACAGCAAGGTTTACGAGACGTCCGGCGGCCTGCACGGTGTCGGCGTTTCCGTGGTCAACGCGCTGTCCGACCATCTCGAGGTCGAGGTCGCGATTGGGCGCAAGCTCTATCGCCAGCGCTTCTCGCGAGGCGTTCCGGTGACCGGCCTGGAGCAGCTCGGCGAGGTGCACAACCGCCGCGGCACGAAGATCCGCTTCCATCCAGACGAGCAGATTTTCGGCAAGGGTGCTGCTTTCGAGCCGGCGCGGCTCTACCGCATGGCGCGGTCAAAGGCCTATCTGTTCGGCGGTGTCGAAATCCGCTGGACCTGCGATCCCTCGCTGATCAAGGAAAAGGACACGACGCCGGCCAAGGCAGAATTCCATTTTCCGGGCGGCCTCAAGGACTATCTGAAAGCCTCGCTCGGCGACGAATTCCAGGTGACCCGTGAAATGTTTGCCGGCAAGAGCGAGAAGCAGGGCGGTCACGGTTCGCTCGAATGGGCGGTGACCTGGTTCGGCGGCGACGGTTTTATCAATTCCTATTGCAACACCATCCCGACCGCGGAGGGCGGCACGCATGAGGCCGGCTTCCGCAACGTCCTGACGCGCGGCTTGCGCGCTTATGCCGACCTGGTCGGCAACAAGCGCGCCTCGATCGTCACTTCCGAGGATGTGATGATCTCGGCGGCAGGCATGCTGTCGGTGTTCATCCGCGAACCGGAATTCGTCGGCCAGACCAAGGACAGGCTCGCGACGATCGAGGCGATCCGCATCGTCGAAAGCGCTATCCGCGACCCGTTCGACCATTGGCTGGCCGACAATCCTCAGGAAGCTTCGAAACTGCTCGAATGGGTGATCGCGCGCGCCGACGAGCGGGTGCGCCGCCGCCAGGAAAAGGAAGTGTCGCGCAAAAGTGCGGTGCGCAAACTGCGGCTGCCCGGCAAGCTCGCCGACTGCACGCAGAATGCCGCCGCCGGTGCCGAGCTGTTCATCGTCGAGGGCGATTCGGCCGGCGGTTCGGCAAAGCAGGCGCGCGACCGCGCCAGCCAGGCGGTGCTGCCCCTGCGCGGCAAGATCCTCAACGTCGCCAGCGCCGGCAACGACAAGCTTGCCGCCAACCAGCAGATATCCGACCTCATCCAGGCGCTTGGCTGCGGCACGCGCTCGAGATATCGCGACGAGGACCTGCGTTACGACCGGGTCATCATCATGACCGATGCCGACGTCGACGGCGCCCATATCGCCTCGCTGCTGATCACCTTTTTCTACCAGGAGATGCCGAGCCTGGTCCGCGGCGGCCATCTCTATCTGGCGGTGCCGCCGCTTTATTCGATCCGGCAAGGCGGCAAGGTCGCCTATGCCCGCAACGATGCGCACAAGGACGAACTCCTGCGCACCGAATTCGCCGGGCGCGGCAAGGTCGAAATCGGCCGCTTCAAGGGGCTGGGCGAAATGATGGCTGCCCAGCTCAAGGAAACCACCATGGACCCGAAAAAGCGCACGCTGCTCAGGGTCGACGTTATCGATGCCGAGGCGGCGACCAAGGATGCGGTCGACGCATTGATGGGGACCAAGCCCGAGGCCCGTTTCCGCTTCATCCAGGAACGCGCGGAATTCGCCGAGACGGAAGTGCTGGATATCTGAGCTCCCGCCGCTAGCTTGGCCTTCTGAGCTGGAGACGAGCACTTGACCTGGGCGCGGCTGAAGGACGATATCGGCACGCGGATCGCTGGCCTGACGCGGCCGACGCGTTCGGACTGGATCTTTGCCCTGCGCACCGTTTCGGCCGGCCTCATCGCGATATTGGCCGCCTATGCGCTGAAGCTCGACCACCCGCAATGGGCGATGATGACGGTGTTCATCGTCGCACAGCCGGTCGCCGGCATGGTGCTGGCGAAGGGGTTTTATCGTCTCCTCGGCACGCTTGCCGGCGCGCTGGCGGCGATCGGCATTACCACTGTTTTCGATGCTAACCCCTGGTTGCTGGTTGCAGTTCTTGCCGTCTGGATCGGCATCTGCTCGCTGGTCTCGTCGCTGCTACGCAATCCGGAAGCCTATGGCGCGGCGCTTGCCGGCTACACCGCGATGATCATCGGCCTGCCGGCTTTCGGCCAGCCGCACCTCGTCATCGATCTCGCCGTGGCGCGCTGCGCGGAAATCGTGCTTGGTATCGTCTGCGCTGCGCTGACCAGCCGGCTGATCCTGCCGAAACTGGCCGCCGACGCCATCATCTCAAGACTGAAACGCAGCATTCTCGACCTGGCAGCCTATGCGGACGGCGCTTTTTCCGGCGGCGATGCGGAAAAGCTTGCCGGGCTGCACCGCAAGCTGATCGGCGACGTCCAGACGCTCGGCGAGATGCGCACCTACGCAAGGCTGGAGGGGCCGAGCCTCGCCACCCGCGCCTATCCGGTCCGGCGTACCATCGGCCAGCTTCTGTCGGCCCTGTCGGCGGCGCGTGCGCTGCATGCCCATGCCGCTCCGAAGAATGCAGCCCTCATCCCCGTTCGCGCCGAGTTGCAGGCCGTTGTAGGCGAACTGGTAGCCAAGCCGGGCGCGCTGGACGATACGGCGCCCTGGGTGGCGCGGCTCGACGCAATCGCCGGCAAGGCACGGCAGATGCCTGGCATCGCGGCCGGGCAAGACATTGACTGGGCTGGCACTGTCACCCGTCTAACCATTGCCGCCGACTTCGCCGGGGCAATGCAGCAAGTGCTGCGCGGCCTGGATGCACTCCGCTCTCCCCCGTCTCGTGCCAGTCGCGAACGGCGGCAGCCAGCGCTGGTGGTGCACCGCGATTACCGTGCGGCATCGCGCAATGCCGTGCGCGCAGCAATCGCCACGCTCCTGGTCGCCGGCTTCTGGCTGGCGACGAAATGGTCGGACGCGACCGGCACGGTCATTCTGGTCGCCGTTGTCTCCAGCTTGTTCGCCGCGCGCGCCGATCCGATCCGGTCGGCATGGAACTTCTTCGAGGGCACGTTGCTCGCCCTGCCGTTCGCGTTTGTGGTCGGGCAGATAGCACTTCCAGCGCTGCCGGGCTTTGGCTGGTTCGCGGTTTTCGTCGTCCCGATCCTGGTGCCAGCGGCACTGGGCATGGCCAATCCGCGTTACGTCGGCGTGGCAACGGCCTTTGCGATCAATTTCCTCGCCTTCCTCAGCCCACATCAGGTCATGACCTACGATCCGGAGCCGTTCCTCGCCAATGCGGCAGCGGTCCTTGTCGGCATTCTTCTGGCGATCGGCGTCTTCGCCGTCGTGCTGCCCGCCGACCCTTGGGTTACCCGCATCCTGCAAACCATGCGCGAAGATCTTGCACGCCTTTGCCTGCACGACCGCCTGCCGCGGCGATCGGCCTTCGAAAGCCTTGCCTACGACCGGATCAACCAGTTGATGCCACTGCTGCAGAACGCCGGCAAGAAAGGCGACGCGGTTCTCGGCGGCGGCATAGCTGCGGTTACCGTCGGCCTCGAAATCCTACGGCTGCGCAACGCGCAGCAAAGTTCCGCGATCCCGCCTGAAACAGCACTTTCCATCGCCAATTTCCTGCGCGGTCTGGCACGCGAACTGCTGTTCAGGCGTCCCGGCGAGCCGCAGACGGCGACCGTCGCAGTCGCCAGGCAGTATGCAGCAGGCATCGCGGAGCGCAGCGTCGCGGCCGAAATGCTGCAGATCGCCGCCTCGCTGCGCATCATTGCCGCCGCGATCGAGGATTTTCCGGATTTTTTCGCGAAGGACCGGGTTTAGGCAGCGGCGATCGCCAGCGCGTGCCCGCGTGCGTTCTCGCGCAGCGCGTCGAGATGGATCGATTTGACCAGCCCGGCGAGATCGCCTTCTGCGGAGTGTCCGCCCAATTCCTTCAGCATCAGCCAACTGACTTCCTGGACGCCGGCGAGGCGTTTGCCGTTGGCGACCTCGCGCCAGACCTTCAGCGCGCGCAGAATGATGGCGTGGGTGGCGGCGGCAAGCCCGGCGCTGCGGAACAGTGCCTGCAGAGCCACGTCATGGCCGCCGGCCAGCAGTGCTCTCACCCGTTGTTCGGACTGTTGGCTGAGCGCGACCAGCGCCGAACCAAAGAAGTCGACCTTGCCGTGCGCAATGGTGCGGACGACGAAGCTTGCGGTCAGGTCGCCGCGCAGGCGCAGATGTTCGACAAGTGCGGTATGTTCCTCTGTCCGCGTGCCTTCGATCAGCGTCACCGAAGCCTTGATGCAAGCATCGCGCGTGACGCGCTCGGCCCTGGCGGCGCCCATCAGCGCCAGCACCAGCGGCGACCCCTTGAGCATCTCCCCGAGCTTGACCAGCAGCATATGCCGGCAATCGGCGGGCAGCCGGGTGTCGGCGATCAGCGCCTCGCGCACCAGAGGCAGATGGCCGTGCCGCTCGGCCATGCGGCGAAAGCTGACGGATGCGATGTCGGCGCCGCTGTTGGCGAGCAGCGTGGCGCAGGCTTCCGGCTCGCCGATCTCGGCGATCGCCGCCGCAACCGACATCGAGACGCGTGGCCGGTCGGCGATCACCTTCTGCGTCGCCTTCTGGCCGCCGGCAACCCGATCGATCAGGTCGGCATCGGTGAGCAGCGGCGAGCGCGCCAGCACCAAGGCTGCGACTTCCGGCTGGTCCGAGGCCAGCGCGCTGACGATCTGCGGCGGCGCATGATGGCTCATGGAAAGCGCGTCGGCGATCGCCGCCCGCACCTTCGACGATACGTCATCGAGCAGCAACGTCAGCGCCGCCTCGGCAGCGCAGCGGTCCTCGAAAGGCAGCTCCGAGTCGACATAGGCGCGAGCCAGCGCGCTTGCCGCCGCAGCACGCTCCGACACCTTCGCCGTATGGATCCATTTCAGGAAATGCGAAACGACCATGTCGCCTGCTTACGCCCCTTGCCAGAACGCTTCTGACCCTGGTGGAGACCGTAGGCACAAATGGTTTACGAACGGTTCACCATGTTCGTTAACTGGCTTGCGAGCGCGATATGCAACGCCTATCAACCCTGAAGCAGCGGAGGAGATCGACCATGGCCGGGCTTTATCTTGAGGAGTTCGCTGTCGGCCAAGTGTTCACGCACACGCTGCGCAAAACCGTGACCGAAAGCGACAACATGTTGTTTTCGGTGATGACGTTGAACCCGCAGCCGCTGCACATCGACTTCGACTTCGCGGCGAAGAGCGAATGGGGCAAGCCGCTGGTCAATTCGCTGTTCACACTGGGCCTGATGATTGGCATTTCAGTCAACGACATCACCGTCGGCACCACCATCGCCAATCTCGGCATGAAGGAGACGGTGTTTCCACATCCCGTCTTCCATGGCGACACCATTCGCGTCGAGACCACGGTGGTTTCGGTGCGTGAATCCAGGTCGAAGCCGGACCGCGGCATCGTCGAGTTCGAGCACCGCGCCTATAACCAGAACGATGTGCTGGTTGCCAAATGCACGAGGCAAGCCATGATGATGAAAAAGGCATAGCCGATGCGTTCTCTGCTCTTCGTTCCCGGCGATTCGGAAAAGAAGCTGGAGAAGGGCTTTGGCGTAGGCGCCGACGTGGTCATCGTCGACCTCGAGGATTCGATTGCCGAGCAGAACAAAGGTCTGGCACGCGACACAGCGGCGCGTTTCATCGCCGCGCACAGGCACCGGACCAGCTCCGCGATCTATGTTCGCGTCAACGATCTTTCGACCGGACTGACCGACGACGATCTGGCGGCGCTCGTGCCGGTGAAACCAGACGGCATCATGCTGCCTAAGTCGAACAGCGGACTGGATGTCCAGCATCTCTCGGCCAAGCTCAGGGTGCACGAAGCCGAAAGCGGCCTGCCGGATGGCGCGATAAGGATCCTGCCGATCATCACCGAAACCGCAGCCGGCGTAATGGCCGCTGCAACCTACGCCAAGGCAAGCGCGCGGCTTGTCGGCGTCACTTGGGGGGCGGAAGATCTGTCGGCGGCAATCGGCGCACGCGCGACGCGCGACGGGAACGGCCGCTACACGGATGTGTTCCGCCTCGCCCGCACCATGACCATGCTTGCCGCAAGTGCCGCGGAAGTCGCGGCAATCGACACCGTCTTTCCGGATTTTCGCGACATGGCCGGCTTCGAGGCCGAATGCGCCGAGGCCGAGCGCGACGGTTTCACCGGCAAGATGGCGATCCATCCGGCGCAGGTGCCGGTCATCAACGCCGCCTTCACGCCTTCGGCGCAAGCGGTGAAAAGCGCCCTGGCGATCGTCGAGGCGTTCGAGGCGGCAGGAAATCCAGGCGTCGTCGGCATCGACGGCAAGATGTACGATCGGCCGCATCTCAAGCTCGCAGAGCGGCTCCTGGCGCGAGCCAAGGCATCGGAGCTTGATCCTTAGGGGTCTGTTCCGCGCCGGAATTATCCCACCCACGGCCCTGAATAGTCGGCATAGAGCTTTGCCGGATCGGGCCGCGGTCGTTCCGGCGCTGGCCCCTGGTAAAAGCCGATATGGACGAAGCCGACGACCCGCTCATGCGGCGCCAGGCCGAGGATCGCCCTGCCCTCGGGCACGTCGGAATACCAGTTGCTGATCATGTTGGTGCCGTAGCCCAGCGCATTGGCGGCAAGCATCAGGTTCATCGCCGCCATGCCGCCGGACAGGAACATCTCCCATTGCGGGATCTTTGGATTTTCCCTAGGGATAGAAATCACGCCGATGACCAGCGGCGCCCGCGAAAAGCGCGCCAATTCCTGGTTGCGCCGGCCTTCCGGCAGCGGCCCTTCGCGCTGTTCGGCAAGTTTTGCCAGCTTCTTGCCGATCTCGATGCGGGCCTCGCCGCGATAGAGGATGAAACGCCAAGGCTCCAGCCGGCCGTGGTCCGGCACCCGCGAGGCGGCGGCGATCATCGTCGCGATCTCCGCATCGCCCGGTGCCGGTTCTTTCAAATCCGGGATCGGCGCGGAATTTCGGGTCAGCAGAAAATCGATGATCGGCGACGCCATGGGCGCAAGTCTCCTGGAATTTGAGCTGAAGCGCACCATCGGGACATCGGGCGGCTTGGGCATTGGCGCGGCGCGCCGGACAAAGAGCCCTGTAGCAGAAGCCGACCGGACTCTTAAGCCTTGAAATTGCCACCGCCTTGGGCTTCAACGCAAGGCATGTTTGAGGGGACATTGCGTCTTTTCCTGATATGGCTCGCTGCCGCACTGTTGATGGTGCCGGTTTCGCTTGCCGTCGCCCAGGATGTGGACGGCCTTGGCGAGCTGAAGCTTCCCGGAATTTCGGGCTATGCACCTCCGAAAAGCGAGACATCGCTGGCATTGGGCAGCAGCGGGGCGATCACGCTGTCGGCGCAATTGACCGACAAGGGCGCCGACATCACGCGCGGCATAGTCTGGCGCGTCTTCAAACCCGAATCGGCCAGCGACGGCAAGCTGACGATGGTCGCCTCCTCTCATGGCGGCACCGCCATATTCCAGCTCGAGCCGGGTTCGTATCTGGTCCACGCCTCCTACGGGCGGGCCGGCGCCACCAAGCGCATCACCGTCGGCAAGGAAGCCAAGCGCGAGAGCCTCGTGCTCGATGCCGGTGGCCTCAAGCTCGATGCAGTGCTGTCCGGCGGGGTACGCATACCGCCGAAGAAGCTGCGCTTCTCGATCTATGAGAGCCACGCCGCGGCCGATGGCGATCGCGCCCTGATCATACCCGATGTCGAGCCGAACAGCGTCGTGCGGCTCAATGCCGGCACCTACCACGTCGTGTCGACCTATGGCGCGGTGAACGCGGTCATCCGCTCCGACATCCGCGTCGAGGCCGGCAAGCTGACCGAAGCGACCGTCGAGCACCGTGCCGCCGAGATGACCATGAAGCTGGTGCGCGAACCAGGCGGCGAGGCGATCGCCGACACCTCCTGGTCCCTGCTCAACGAATCCGGCGATCCGATCAAGGAAACCGTCGGCGCCTTTGCCTCGATGGTGCTGGCCGAGGGCGACTACACCATCATCGCCAAGAACCGCGACCGCATCTACCAGAAGGATTTTACGGTGGTGGCTGGGCACAACCAGGACATCGAGGTTCTGGCCACCGAGGCTTCGGCCATCGATTCCGAGGAAGGCGCCGACTGAGACGCGCCCCTCTAAGCTGCCTTGTGCATGGGTCGCGCCAGCGCGTCGCCGACGCGCACGTCGATCGATTTGCCAGATAGGCGTGCGGCGTGACAGGCATACAAAATATAAAAATGGCGGTGGATCGCTCCACCGCCATTCATTGCTCGTCGATAGGTTCAGGCCGCGCGGCGCTTGCGGTCGGGTGTCACCGCCTCGTCGGCAAGCAGCCTCACGGCGGCTGCGAGGCCGAGTGATTCCTGGTCACGCGACCCGAGACGACGGATATTGACCGTTTCTTCCTCGGCCTCGCGCTTGCCGCAGACGAGGATGACCGGCACCTTGGCCAGCGAATGCTCGCGGACCTTGTAGTTGATCTTCTCGTTGCGCAGATCGGCTTCGGCGATCAGCCCCGCCGCCTTCAGCTGCGCAACGACCTTCTGGGCGTAATCGTCGGCATCGGAAGTGATCGTCGCCACCACCACCTGCAGCGGCGCGAACCAGAGCGGGAAATGGCCGGAATAATTCTCGATCAGGATGCCGAGAAACCGCTCCATCGAGCCGCAGATGGCGCGATGCACCATCACCGGCTGCTTCTTTTCCGAATCCGAGCCGATGTAGAAGGCGCCGAACCGTTCAGGCAGGTTGAAATCAACCTGCGTGGTGCCGCATTGCCAGTCGCGGCCGATGGCGTCCTTCAGCACATATTCGAACTTCGGCCCGTAGAACGTGCCCTCGCCCGGATTGACGCCCGTCTTGATCCGGTTGCCCGACCGCGCCGCGATCTTGTCGAGCACGTCCTGCAGCACGCCCTCGGCATGATCCCACATTGCGTCGGTGCCGACCCGTTTTTCGGGGCGGGTCGCCAGCTTGACGGTGATTTCGTCGAAGCCGAAATCGGCATAGGTCGAGAGGATCAGATCGTTGATCTTGAGGCACTCGTCGGCGAGCTGTTCCTCGGTGCAGAAGATGTGCGCATCATCCTGGGTAAAGCCGCGCACGCGCATCAGCCCGTGCAGCGCGCCGGACGGCTCATAGCGATGCACATTGCCGAATTCCGCAAGTTTTACCGGCAGATCGCGGTAGGATTTCAGCCCGTGCTTGAAGATTTGGACGTGACCGGGGCAGTTCATCGGCTTCAGCGCAAACACCCGGTCGTCGTCGGTGTCGTCGCCAGCAACGGTCACCTTGAACATGTTGTCCCGGTACCAGCCCCAGTGGCCTGACGTCTCCCACAGGCTCTTGTCGAGCACCTGCGGCGCGTTGACTTCCTGATAGCCCTGCTCGTCGAGGCGGCGACGCATGTAATTGACCAGGTTCTGGAACATCCTCCAGCCCTTGGCGTGCCAGAAGACGACCCCGGGGCCCTCCTCCTGGAAGTGGAACAGGTCCATCTCACGGCCGAGCTTCCTGTGGTCGCGCTTCTCGGCCTCCTCCAGCATCGTCTGATAGGCTTCGAGCTGCGCCTGATCGGCCCAGGCCGTGCCGTAGATGCGGGTCAGCATCGGATTGTTGCTGTCGCCGCGCCAATAGGCGCCGGCGACCTTCATCAGCTTGAAGGCGCTGCCGATCTGGCCGGTCGCGGCCATATGCGGGCCGCGGCAGAGGTCGAACCAGTCGCCCTGTGCATAGATCTTGAGATCCTGGTCCTCGGCGATGGCGTCGATCAACTCGAGCTTGTAGCGCTCGCCCTTGTCGGCAAAGATCCTTTTCGCCTTTTCGCGCGACCAGACCTCCTTGGTGAACGGCTTGTTGCGTGCAATGATCTCGCGCATCTTCTTCTCGATCACCGGGAAATCGTCGGGCGTGAACGGCTCGTTGCGGGCAAAATCGTAGTAGAACCCGTTTTCGATCACCGGCCCGATGGTCACCTGCGTTCCCGGCCAAAGTTCCTGCACGGCTTCGGCCAGCACATGGGCTGCATCGTGGCGGATGAGCTCCAGCGCACGCGGGTCCTCGCGGGTGATGATCTCGACTTTGCCCGATCTGCCGATCGGGTCGGAAAGATCGCGCAGCGTGCCGTCGATCGAATAGGCAACGGCCTTCTTGGCCAGCGACTTCGAGATCGATTCCGCCAGGCCGGCGCCGGTCATCGCCGCGTCGTAATCGCGAACGGAACCATCGGGAAATGTCAGGGAAACGGAATTCAGCATAAGATTCTCCTATCCAGTCCCGCAAACGAGCGCGGGTGGTGAAATGCATGTCGCCCAAGACTGCTTAGCGGTTTTGGGGCTACGAGATGCATCAGTAAGAGCCGGATGCGTCCGGCGGCGAGCGGTCTTTTATGGGCAGTTTTCGGCGCCGTAAAGTCGGATGTAGGTCACCTGAGGAGATTCGGCAGATCTTTCAGGAACATCGCCCGCGTCTTGAGTCCCTTTGGCGTGTCGGAACGTTTCGTATCGACTACCAGGCGGGCAAAGACGATCTTGCGAGCATCGGTCTGCGCCCAGCCGACAAACCAGCCAAGCGAGCGCTTGTCGGCGCTGTCGCCGAGCCTGGTCGTTCCGGTCTTGCCCTGCACCGTCCAGCCGCCTGCCCGGAAGGTCGGGACAATCGCGCTGGTCATCGCATGGGCCTTGTCCGAAACCGGCAGTTTTCGCGCCAGCAGCTTGCGCAGGAAATCGACCTGCTCGACCGGCGATATCTTGAGCGAAGAATTCACCCAGGAATGGGTGAGGCCGTCATTCTTGCCGGCAGTGCCGGAGACTTCGGTGTTGCCATAGTCCAATCTGGACACATAGCCGGCAAACTGTTTGCTGCCGAGCCGGCGCGTAATCTCGCGTGAGGACCAAAGGACCGAATCCCTTTCCCAGATCGTCGGGTCGACGGTCTTGCGGTCCCGTTTCGGGGCATTGAACTCCGCCTTGTACTCCCAGCTTGGCGTATGCTCGTCGCTCAGGATTCCAGCATCATAGCCGATCAGCGCCAGCGGAACCTTGAATGTCGAGGCGGGGCTGAAGCGCTGATCACAGGTCCCTTGGCGATACAGCGTCTCGCCGCTTGCGGCGTCGACGATCAGCGTGCATTCGACGTCCCCGAGCGGCGCCGATTGCGCACGGATCGGAAAACCCATCAGCCACGCCAGGACGTAGAGAACCACGGCGAAAATGAAGGGACGACGATCTATCCGGCGCATTTGGTAATCTCTCCTGAAGGGTGTCAGGAGCGGCTTAGCGAGGTGTCTTGTCTCGATTTTGTCTCAAATGCGCTATGTCAGCGCAAGCTGCGGTTAACCCTACCAGATCGTAAAAAGCAACCCCTCTGTGCACCGCACAGTTGCGGTCAACTGTCCAGGTCGCCACGTTTTTTCCCGATCCGCCAGTACCGCCATGGCGTGAACCAGAGGTAGCGATCAGCCAGTGCCTCAGGCACCCGGTCGATGCCGTGCGTGCCGAACGGTCCGCAGCGCAGCACCCGGAAAAACCCCATCCAGCCGCCGGCCCACAGCCCGTGGCGGGCGATCGCTTCGTACGCGTATTCGGAACAGGTCGGCAGATGCCGGCAGGAATTGCCGACGAAGCCGGACAGCGTCAGCTGGTAAAGTCGGACAAGCGACGTGCCGAAGACGCGGCCCGGCGTCTTGCGCCACGGGCCGGACCAGTTGCGTCCTTGTCGAATCGGCCTGGCGCCGTGCGCATGCCGATGTTGGCCGACCACCGCAGTCTCCACATCGCGTTTCCCTACGCGATAGATGTGCGCATCGGGCCAGGAACGCAATGCCGTTCCGGCAATCCCGTCATGGCCTGGTAGGGCGAACCGGATAGCGGTCGGCCGTCGGCCTTCGGCATACGGCGACGCTGGTCGGCGGCCTCTCCTCGCACCAATCCCTATGCGGTTTCTCGTCGTACCATTGAAACGTCGCGATCCGCATCACATCGCCCAGAATGTTGAGAAACTGGATCATGGCGGCACTCCTTAAGCACCGATTAGAGCGCCGCTGGCCTTGCTCTTCAAACGAGTATAACGTCAACGTCAGATAACTCTGAGTTATGCGAATGAAGCGCGGACACCTCCCCCTGACGGCTCTGAGAAGCTTCGAAGCAGCCGGTCGTCACCTGAGCTTCAGCCGTGCGGCCGAGGAGCTTTATGTTTCGCAGGCGGCGATCAGCCGACAGATCCGCGAGCTCGAAACCTTCCTGCGCCAACCTTTGTTCTTCCGCCATCATCGCCGCGTCGAGTTGACCGACACCGGCCAGCGGCTGCTCGACCAGTTGGTCAGAAGTTTCGAGGGCATCGACAGGCTGCTTTCGGAATTGACGGCGGCCCCGACGCAGTCCGTGGTGCGTGTCAGCGTCGAGCCATCGCTTGCATCCGTATGGCTGGTGCCGCGGCTCAACCGCTTTCGCGAGTTGCGACCCGACATCGACGTTTCCCTTGAGGTCGACCCGAGATTGATAGAGTTTCGCAGCGATCAGCCCGAACTTGCCCTGCGTTTCAGTGCGCACGCCACCTCATGGCCACGCAGCGAAGCCGAACAGCTTGCCGCGGTCGTCGATTCCCCAGTTCTGTCGCCGGCACTTCTTGCATCCGGCCCAGCTCTGGAAAAGCCGATCGACCTTGGTCGCTATACGTTGCTGCACGAAGAAAACCGTCAGGCTTGGGCACGCTGGTTCGAAGCGGCGGGCGTGACGGCTGATGCCGTGCCTGCGCGCGGTCCGATGCTGGCCGATGCTTCGCTTTCGAAGCAGGCAGCCTTGCTTGGACATGGTGTCGCGTTGGGCGATCTTTTGCAGATCGGCGAAGAACTTGCGTCCGGCGCGCTGATCAAGCCTTTCGACATCGACGTCGCGTCGGGCGCCTATTGGCTAGTAGCCAGAAGGCTGAATGACCTTTCCGAACCAGCCAGGGCTTTTGCCGACTGGGTCCGGGCGGAATTCGCCGAAAGCCGGCGTTTTCTCGCCAAGGTTTAAGCCGCCTCTTCCGCCCGCTTCTTCTCGATCTGGCCGATGGCGTCGACCACTGCGTCGAAGGTCAGCATGGTCGAGGCGTGGCGCGCCTTGTAGTCGCGCACCGGTTCCAGGTATTTCAGGTCGGCGAAGCGGCCTTCGGGCGGCGGGCCGTTTTCCTTCAGCATCTTCAGCATCGTCTCGCGCACGCTGCGCAATTCTTCGGCGCTGGCGCCGACGACATGCTGCGCCATGATCGACGACGACGCCTGGCCAAGCGCACAGGCCTTCACGTCATGCGCGAAATCGCTGACGACGCCATCATCCATCTTCAGATCGACGGTCACCGTCGAGCCGCACAGCTTGGAATGTGCTCGTGCGGTTGCGTCGGGCCGGTCGAGCCGGCCGATCCGTGCGATGTTTCCGGCAAAACCCAGAATTTTCGCATTGTAGACATCGTCGATCATATTTTTCCAATCCGTCGCCGCCCAGCGAACAGTCATTGCCGCTCTGGCGTCTTCCTTTCGCTCGGCACGAACATATATAATGGCGGTAGTCGGGTATCGACAAGGCGACCACAAACCTCGTCATACCCAATTCTGTTCACGCCACTTACGGGCTGGAAACCGGGCGAGTTTCTGACACCCGAAAGGTCGTGGTCCGTTCAACTCGTTCCTCCTGAGAGAGGAACTACGGGAGACGCCTTTATGGACGCCGTTATCAAGAAACTCATGCCGCGGTCTGCCTATATGGAAAAGCCGGTCACCGACCGGCCGAGCGAGGCCGAAGTCGAAGCCGCTGTGCGCACCTTGTTGCGCTGGACCGGCGACAACCCTGACCGCGAGGGCCTGATCGACACGCCGAAGCGCGTCACCAAGGCGTTCAGCGAAATGTTCAACGGTTATGATATGTGCCCAGCCGAGGAACTTGGCCGCACCTTTGAGGAAGTTGCCGGCTATGACGACCTCGTTCTCGTCAAGGACATATCCTTCCACTCGCATTGCGAGCATCACATGGTGCCGATCATCGGCAAGGCGCATGTCGGCTATCTGCCTGACGGCAAGGTTGTCGGCCTGTCCAAGATAGCCCGTGTCGTCGACATCTTCGCCCATCGCTTGCAGACCCAGGAAGCGATGACCGCGCAGATTGCCGGCGTCATCCAGGACGTGCTCAATCCGCGCGGTGTGGCCGTTATGCTTGAGGCCGAGCATATGTGCATGGCCATGCGCGGCATCCGCAAGCAGGGCTCCACCACGCTGACCTCAACCTTCACCGGCGTCTTCAAGGACACACCCGAAGAGCAGGTCCGCTTCGTCACCATGGTGCGCGGCGGCAGGATCTGATCGGCCTGCCGGCTTCGCTAGATAAGGACCGGCGAATGTCGGCATTGGAATTCCCGAAAGCTCCAACAGACAAGAAGGCACTCGAGGAAGGCGCGGTCCTTTCACCGCGCTTCGATGCTGCCGGCCTCGTCACTGTCGTGGTCACCGATGCCGAAGACGGCGTGCTGCTGATGGTCGCGCATATGAATGCCGAGGCGCTGGCGCTGACGCTCGAGACCGGCATCGCGCACTACTGGTCGCGTTCGCGCAACGCGCTGTGGAAGAAGGGCGAAACCTCGGGCAATGTCCAGCAGGTCGTCGAGATGCTCACGGATTGTGACCAGGACGCGATATGGTTGCGCGTCAAAATGCTGGGTCACCAAGCAACTTGTCACACCGGCCGACGTTCATGCTTTTATCGGACGGTGGGGCTGAGCGATGGCAAAGGGACGCTTGCCAGCGACGGCAGCAAGCCGCTGTTCGATGCGGAAAAAACCTATCGAAAGCCCAATACACCATCAATATGAACCATTCGCAGCACTTCAGCCACGTATATTCATGATTTCGATACGGCCCGCCTATAGGATGACCGTGGGACAAGGGAGATTGTGATGCTCGACTGGGCGTCATTGCGCAACAGACCTGACGTTCGGGAGGCCAATGGCCTCTCCTCGGCCGCGGGCGCATCCGAAACCAAATCTCCGGGCAAAACTGGGATTTCGCTGGCATTGGGTGGCGGCTGTGCGCGCGGCTGGGCGCATATCGGCGTGCTGCGCGCGCTTGATGAAGCCGGCATCGAAGTGTCGATGATCGCCGGCACCTCGATCGGCGCGCTGGTCGGCGGCTGCTATGTTGCCGGCAAGCTCGACGAGTTGGAAGAATTCGCGCGCAGCCTGACCAGGCGGCGCATTTTTGGCCTTCTCGATCTCAATCTACGCGGCAGCGGCCTGTTCGGTGGCATGAAGCTCGATGCGCGGCTGCGCGAGCACATAGCCGGCATCCGCTTCGAGGACCTGCCAAAACCATTCGTCTGCGTCGCTTCGGAAATCCGCACCGGCCATGAGATCTGGCTGTCGAGCGGCTCGTTGAGCACCGCAATGCGCGCCTCCTACGCGCTGCCCGGCGTGTTCGAGCCGGTCGCCTGCAATGGGCGTGTGCTGGTTGATGGCGCACTGGTCAATCCGGTGCCGGTCTCGGTCTGCCGTGCCTACGAGCAGCCGCTCGTGGTTGCGGTGAACCTTCACTACGATCTGTTCGGCCGCGCCGCGGTGATCAAGCACAATGCCGGCGAGCTGGTCATCGAGAAAGACGCGCCGAGGGCCGGCCACGCCGATCCCGAACGCCAGTCGCGCGAGACGCGGCTCGGCATTACCGGCGTCATGGTCGAGGCCTTCAACATCATCCAGGACCGCATTTCGCGCGCCAGGCTGGCCGGCGACCCGCCGGACATATCGCTGCAGCCGAAGCTCAGCCATATCGGCCTGACCGAATTCCACCGCGCCGACGAAGCGATCCGTATCGGCTACCAGGCAACGATGGCGCAGATCGGCGACCTGACCCGGCTGCAGACCGTCCTCGCTTAGGCAGGGCGGCAGCGAGCTCTCAGGCAAGCGCCGCGTCGACGATGCGGAACTGCACCGTGCGGTTGCCGTTCCAGTGGTTGCCCGACAGCGAGCCGGCGACATGCACCGGCTTACCCCTGTTCTTGAACAGGAATTCGCCAAGAGCCGTGTCGACCGCGCGAAAGGCGATCGCCTGGATGCGGCCGCCGCTTTCCGACTGCAGGTCGGCGCGGATGTGGTTGCTGCCGACCGCCCGCGCATCGACAAGCCGGTGGCGCGGCAGCGCGAACACCGGCGCAACATGCCCGGCGCCGAACGGCCCTGCCCTCTCAAGCGCATCGAGCAGCGCAAGCGTCGCGCCCTCGGCGGCAAGCGCGCCGTCGATCGCCAGGCTCTCCTCGCCTTGCAGGCGGAACACATCCACCGCCGCGCGCTCTTCGAAGAAAGCCCTGAGTTCGCCGAGCTTCGCCCGCTCGACAGTGATGCCGGCCGCCATTCCGTGGCCGCCGCCCTTGACGATAAGCCCGGCATCGGCAGCCTCGCGCACCAGCCGGCCGAGGTCGAAGCCCGACACCGAACGGCCTGACCCCGTACCGACACCATTGGCGTTGAAGGCGATGGCAAAGGCCGGCCGTCTTGCATGGTCCTTGAGCCGCGAGGCAAGCAGGCCGACAATGCCAGGATGCCAGTTGCTGCTGGCTGTCACCACGATGGCCGGACCATTGCCGCCGGCAAGCTCGGCATCGGCCTCTGAGCGCGCGGCGGCCAGCATCTCCTGCTCCATCGACTGCCGTTCCTGGTTGAGCCGATCCAGCGTCTCGGCGATGGTGCGGGCCTCGAGCGGGTCGTCGGTTGCAAGCAGGCGGCTGCCAAGTGCTGCGTCGCCGATGCGCCCGCCGGCGTTGATGCGCGGACCGATCAGAAAGGCCAGATGGAACGTGCTGATCGGCTCGCCTATACGCGAGACCCGCGCCAACGCCGCCAGCCCTTCGTTTCTCTGCTGCCGCGCCACCTGCAGCCCCTTGACCACGAAGGCGCGGTTGACGCCGGTGAGCGGCACCACGTCGCAGACTGTGCCCAGCGCCACTAGGTCGAGCAGGCCAAGCAGGTCCGGCGGTGCGGCATCCGGCAAGCGGCCGCGCAGGATCTTCGCGGTCTGCACCAGGCAAAGGAAGACGACGCCGGCGGCACAAAGATGACCTTGGCCGGAAAGGTCGTCCTCGCGATTTGGGTTGACGACCGCAGCCGCCGCCGGCAGCGGCCCGCCGACCTGATGGTGATCGAGCACCACGACGTCGGCGCCGGCGGCCTTTGCGGCGTCGATGGAAGCAGCACTGTTGGTGCCACAATCGACGGTGACGATCAGCGTCGCGCCGCGCGAGACGAGTTCGCGCATCGCTTCCGGATTGGGGCCGTAACCCTCGAAGATGCGGTCCGGTATGTAGATCTCCGACGCCACCGAGAAATATGCGAGAAAGCGCTTGAGCAGCGCCGACGAGGCGGCGCCGTCGACATCGTAGTCGCCAAAGATCGCCACTTTTTCCCTGGCCATCACCGCCTGGGCGATGCGAGCGGCGGCCCTGTCCATGTCGGTCAGCGATGCCGGGTCGGGCAGCAGATTGCGGATGGTCGGATCCAGAAACCGCTCGGTCTGCTCGGCGGTGACACCACGCCCGGCCAGCACACGTGCCACGATGTCAGGCACGCCATACCCTTGCGCGATGGCGAGCGCGGCCATGTCCTGACGCTCGGTCAGCCGGTGTTCCCAGGAAACGCCGGTGGCCGACTGCCTGACATCGAGGAAAAAGCGTCTTTCCCCCGTCACGTGACGCGCCGTCTGCAATTTGTCATTGCGCACAATATGCAACGGCTAACTGAGTCGAAATCAAAACTTTTCCAGATCCTGATGCCTGGCTTTGATTTCGCGCACGGTCCGCGATGACGAGCGCAGCACGATCGTGTGCGTGGTGATGAAATTGCGGCCGAACTTGACGCCGGCCAGCATATTGCCGTCGGTAACGCCGGTCGCGGCAAACAGCACGTCGCCGCGTGCCATGTCTTGCGTGTGGTAGATCCGTTTAGGGTCGGAGATGCCCATCTTGGCGGCGCGCGCCAGCTTTTCCGGCGTATCGAGGATCAACCTGCCCTGCATCTGGCCGCCGGTGCAGCGCAAGGCGGCAGCTGCGAGCACGCCTTCGGGCGCGCCTCCGGTGCCGAGATAAATGTCGATGCCGGTTTCGTCCGGGTCGGTGGTGTGGATGACCCCGGCGACATCACCGTCGCCGATCAGACGGATCGCGGCTCCGGTCGCCCGCACGGCTTCGATCAACGCGCCATGGCGTGGCCGGTCGAGAATACAGGCGGTGATCTCCGCCACCGGCACGCCCTTGGCCCTGGCGAGGCTGGCGATGTTTTCGGCCGGCGAGGCATCGATGTCGATGATGCCGTCGGCATAACCCGGACCGATCGCGATCTTGTCCATATAGACGTCCGGCGCGAACAAAAGGCTGCCTTTTTCGGCAATGGCGATAACGGCCAGTGCGTTGGGCAGGTTCTTGGCGCAGATCGTCGTGCCTTCGAGCGGATCAAGCGCGATGTCGACAGCCGGGCCTTGGCCGGTACCGACCTCCTCGCCGATATAAAGCATCGGCGCCTCGTCGCGCTCGCCTTCGCCGATCACCACCGTGCCGTTGATCGCAAGACGGTTGAGCTCCTGCCGCATGGCATCGACCGCGACCTGGTCGGCGGCTTTCTCGTCGCCGCGTCCGCGCAATCTGGCGGCCGCGACCGCGGCGCGTTCGGTGACGCGCACCAATTCCATGGTCAGTATCCGGTCGAGGCCGGCGACAATGTTCTGGGCCACATTCATCGATGGACAATCCTCGTTGGCAGTTTAGCCTCCCGCCAGAGACGCGCTTCTTGTGTCAAAGCCCCGTGACAACAGCAAGACCTGCGTTGGACCTTTTTGAAAGCGCAGCAATATCAATCGATTAAACGCAAAATGTGAGACTGCTATCCGGCCCGCTCGATGCGGATGACTTGCGGCTTGTCGGTCAGAAGGCTGTCCCTGGTGATGCCGTCGACGGCCTTGCGCACCGCCGCCTCGGTCGTCTCGTGGGTCACCAGGATGACCGTCTTCTGTGCCTCGGTTTCCGGCCCGGCGGCATGCTGGACAATCGATTCCAGCGAAATGTCGTTGTCGGCCATGCGCTTGGCTATTGCCGCGAAGACGCCGAGGCGGTCGTGCACGGTCAGCCGGATGAAATAGCCGCCGGCATGGCTGCGCATCTGCGCCTTCTTGTAAGGCTTCAATTCCTTTGCCGGCCGGCCGAAGACCGGACCATGCTGGAAGCCAGGCCGGCTCTTGGCGATGTCGGCAATGTCGCCGATCACCGCCGACGCGGTGGCGTTGCCGCCGGCGCCAGGGCCCGAAAGCAGCAATTCGCCGAGGATGTCGGTTTCTATCGCCACCGCGTTGGTGACGCCGTGTACCTGCGCGATGACCGAGGCCGTCGGCACCATGGTCGGGTGCACGCGCTGCTCGATGCCGCTTTCGGTGCGTTGGGCGACGCCAAGCAGCTTGATCCGGTAGCCGAGATCGCCGGCCGCGCGGATGTCGGCCTGGCTGATGTTGGAGATGCCTTCCATATAGATATCGTTGGCGGCGATCCTCGTGCCGAAGGCAAGGCTGGTCAGGATCGACAGCTTGTGCGCGGTGTCGTGGCCCTCGATGTCGAAGGTCGGGTCGGCTTCGGCATAGCCCAGCCGTTGCGCATCCTTCAGGCAGGCATCAAAGGACAGGCCCTCGGCTTCCATGCGCGTCAAAATATAATTGCAGGTACCGTTGAGGATGCCGAAAACGCGGGTCACCGAATTGCCGGCCATCGCCTCGCGCATCGTCTTGATGACCGGAATGCCGCCGGCCACCGCCGCCTCGTAATTGAGCAGCACGCCTTTCCTCTCGGCGATCTCGGCCAATGCCACCCCGTGCTTGGCAAGCAGTGCCTTGTTGGCGGTGACGACGTGGCGGCCGGCCTCGAGCGCCGCTTTGACGGACGAGCGTGACGGGCCTTCGTCGCCGCCAATCAGCTCGACGAAGACATCGATCTCGGCGGTCTGCGCCATCTTGACGGCGTCGTCGAACCACTGTGCTGTGCCAAGATCAACGCCGCGGTCGCGTTTGGGATCGCGGGCCGAAACCGCCGACACGACGATGTCGCGCCCGCACTGCCGCGTCAGTTCGGCCGCCTTGTCGCGTAGCACGCGGGCCACCGACGCACCGACGGTGCCGAGCCCGGCAATTCCAACACGCAACGCTTCAGCCATGTCCGGCGACGCCCCATTCAGTCGGTTGATGTGTAGAAAATCAGCGATGCGCGGCGAGCGGCACGACATTGTTTGGCTGCTTGGCGCTGGACGTCAGGAAGCGCTTGATGTTGCGCGCCGCTTGCCGGATCCGGTGCTCGTTTTCGACCAGCGCGATGCGCACGTGATCGTCGCCATGCTCGCCGAAGCCGACGCCCGGCGCCACCGCGACGTCGGCGTGCTCGATCAGGAGCTTGGAGAATTCAAGCGAGCCAAGGTGCTTGAACGGCTCCGGGATCGGCGCCCAGGCGAACATCGATGCCGCCGGTGCGGGAATGGTCCAGCCGGCGCGGCTGAAAGCGTCGACCATGACATCGCGGCGTTTGCGGTAGACGTCGCGCACTTCCGCGATGTCGGCGCCATCGCCGTTGAGTGCATGCGCCGCCGCCACCTGGATCGGCGTGAAGGCGCCGTAGTCGAGATAGGATTTCACTCGCGTCAGCGCCGAGATCAGCCGTTCATTGCCGACCGCAAAACCCATGCGCCAACCCGGCATCGAAAAGGTCTTCGACATCGAGGTGAACTCGACGGCGACGTCTATGGCGCCCGGCACCTGCAGCACCGAAGGCGGCGGATTGCCGTCGAAATAGATCTCCGAATAGGCAAGATCCGACAGGATGATGATGTCGTTCTTCCTCGCGAAGGCCACCACCTCCTTGTAGAAATCGAGCGAAGCGACCAGTGCCGTCGGATTGGACGGATAATTGAGGATCAGTGCCAGCGGCTTCGGGATCGAATGGCGGATGCCGCGCTCCAGGGCCGGGATGAAGCCGTCGTCCGGCTCGACCTGCAGCGAGCGGATGACGCCGCCCGACATGATGAAGCCGAACGCATGGATCGGATAGGTCGGATTAGGGCAAAGGATCACGTCGCCGGGGGCGGTGATCGCCTGCGCCATATTGGCGAAGCCCTCCTTCGAGCCGAGCGTCGCCACCACCTGGCTGTCCGGGTCGAGCTTCACACCGAAGCGGCGGGCATAGTAGTTGGCCTGGGCACGACGCAGGCCCGGAATGCCGCGCGACGACGAATAGCGGTGCGTGCGCGGATCGCGTACCACCTCGCAGAGTTTGTCGACGATGGCCTTGGGCGTCGGCAGGTCCGGATTGCCCATGCCAAGGTCGATGATGTCGGCGCCGCGCGAACGGGCGCTGGCCTTCAGCCGGTTGACCTGTTCGAAGACATAGGGCGGAAGCCGGCGGACCTTGTGAAATTCTTCCATGGCAGTTCCAGACAGTGAGGTTGCGGTCGCGCGTATAAGCTTATTTGCAACTAGGGTCGAGAGCGGGGTCGCATTTGCCTTCGATCTGCTTCAGCGCCTCGGCGCCGTGTTTTTTTGCCAGCTGGTCCAGCGCTGCCTGGTCCGCAACCTTGACGCCGCCGCCCTTGGCGGCCTGGCTCTGTTCCTCGGCCTTCAGTTGGGCGAGCTTGGCGTTCTTTTCCTCGTCGGTGAATTGTTCGGCCGCCACCTGCGGCCGGATGTTCAGGTTCGGATAGGAACCGGTGTCCTTCGCGCCGACAAGGCCGGTGGCGGGCGCCGCACCTTCCATGTTGCTGCTCGTGCAACCGGCCATCGCCAACAGGACGAGCGCCATGCGGCAAAAACGACCAGTGCCGGAAAAAACGTTCTTGCCAATATTAATCGTCATATTGTTTTCCTGGCGGCCGGGTTAGAGCACATTGGACCCTGTTCGATATCCCATGGTAATATGTCAACAAAACGCTTCGGGAGGAACCCCGCGAACCATGGCCAAAACACCCGATTCGGGCAAAGCGGAAGATGACCAACCTTCGACCGTCGAGCAATATCTGGTGAAGGACCCGGAACGCTTCGCGCTGAACATGGCTCGCATGATCGAGCAGGCCGGCAAGGCCGCCTCGGCATGGGCCGAGCCGCGGGAAAAAGGCGAGGTGCGCGATCATGTCGCTGAGCCGGTCGTCGACATGGTGAAGACGTTCTCCAAGCTCACCGAGTACTGGCTCTCCGACCCGCAGCGCGCGCTGGAGGCGCAAACGCGGCTGTTTTCCGGCTACATGACCGTCTGGGCCAACGCCGTCCAGCGCATCGGCGCCGGCGCCGAGGACGCCGAGGACGCGGTCAAGCCCGAGCGCGGTGACAAGCGTTTCCAGGACCCGGAATGGGGCCGCAACGCCTTCTTCGATTTCCTCAAACAGGCGTATCTGGTCACCTCGCGCTGGGCGGCCGAACTGGTCGAGCACGCCGATGGCCTGGACGAGCACACCCGCCACAAGGCCGGCTTTTATGTCAAGCAGGTGTCCAATGCCATCTCGCCGTCGAATTTCATCCTGACCAATCCGGAATTGTTTCGCGAGACTGTCGCCTCCAACGGCGAAAACCTGGTGCGCGGCATGAAGATGCTTGCCGAGGACATCGCCGCGGGCAAGGGTGACCTGAAGCTGCGGCAGGCAGATTATTCGCCCTTCGAGATCGGCAAGAATCTCGCCGCCACCCCGGGTAAGGTGGTCGGCCGCAGCGACGTCGCCGAAATCCTGCAATACGAACCGACTACCGACACCGTGCTCAAGCGGCCGCTGCTGATCTGCCCGCCATGGATCAACAAATACTACATCCTCGACCTCAACCCGCAAAAATCCTTCATTCGCTGGGCAGTCGAGCAAGGCCACACCGTCTTCATCATCTCCTGGATCAACCCGGACGAGCGGCACGGCGCCAAGAGCTGGGAGGCCTATATCAGGGAGGGCCTGCAATACGGCCTCGACACGATCGAGAAGGCCACCGGCGAAAGGCAAGTCAACGCCATCGGCTATTGCGTCGGCGGCACGCTGTTGGCGGCAGCGCTGGCCTTGATGGCGCAGGAAGGCGACCACCGCATCAAATCGGCGACCTTCTTCACCACCCAGGTCGATTTCACCTATGCCGGCGATCTAAAAGTGTTCGTCGACGAGGAGCAGGTCGCGGCCGTCGAAAAGGCGATGAACGAGAAAGGCTATCTCGACGGCACCAAGATGGCGACCGCCTTCAACATGCTGCGCTCGGGCGACCTGATCTGGCCCTATGTCGTCAACAACTACATGCGCGGCAAGGATCCCCTGCCCTTCGACCTGCTCTACTGGAATGCCGATTCGACCCGCATGGGCGCTGCCAACCATTCTTTCTATTTGCGCAATTGCTATCTCGAGAACAGGCTTTCGCAAGGCATGATGGAACTGGCGGGCCGCACGGTTTCGCTGAAGGACGTTACCATGCCGGTCTACAACCTCGCCTCTAAGGAGGACCATATCGCGCCGGCGCTGTCGGTCTTCCTCGGCTCGAAATATTTCGGCGGCGAGGTCGATTACGTCATGGCCGGCTCCGGCCACATCGCCGGGGTCGTCAATCCGCCGGCGGCGCAGAAATATCACTACTGGACCGGCGGCAAGCCGGCCGGCGACTTCGACCAGTGGCTCGCCGGGGCCACCGACCATCCCGGTTCCTGGTGGCCGCACTGGCAACGCTGGATCGAAGCCAAGGACAATACCCGCGTACCGGCCCGCAAACCGGGCGAGCATATGCAAGTTCTAGGCGAAGCCCCCGGCACCTATGTCAAGGTGCGCGTGTAACCATCTGTAATGTGTGGTGAGTTGACGCGCCGCCAAAAGCGGGCGAAATGGTGCCGTCAACCCTGAGCAGCCTTGATTCATCCTCTAGCCGCCAAATTACTTTGAGGCTTGCAGATTTGACACAGGTCTCGTTTCCGGTTCGGGGAACAAGGGTCATTTCGACGAGACGTTTCGACGCCGCGCCAATGACGAACCGGTCGGATATCGAGGGGGAATTTTGTTTTGAGATCAGCAGGATCGCGCCTCGCGAAGGGAGAAAGCCGCGCCATTGTGGCGGCGCTTTTCTCGGTGCTCCTGGCGTCCTGCACCTCGGCCGGCGACCCGACCATGTCGGTCGGCATGCCAGGCTATAATACCTCGGCTACCGAAATCAGCACGGCCGCCGGTGCGCCCCAGGCCAGCACGGCCGCATCATCGTCGCAGATGACAAGCACACAAATGACGATGAATGCCGACGGCGACGCCAACCTTCCCGAGCAGGTCGCCTATGTGCCGGTGGCCAAGCCAGGGGCCAAGCTCGACGCCGGCTTCCCGATCGCCGTTCCCACGGCAGCCGAGACGATCGCGGGACACACGCCGCAACCGCTGCAACCAAACGCCCAGACGGCTGAACAGGCCGTGGCGCAGAACAGTGCTGATGCATCGAAGCCCGACGCCAAGGCCGCCGAGCCGGCGATGAACAACCCGGTCTATGTGACCGCCGGCGAGATGCCGCAGCCACAGGCCTACGCACCGAAGAAAAACTTCCTGGCCTCACTGTTCAGCGCCACGCCTGCTTCGGCGGCACCTTCTTCGCCGGCCAACAGCAGATCGGGCGGGCAGCCAACGGTCATGCAGGCCAAGGCGACGCCTGCGGCAAAACCCACCGTCACCCTGGCTTCGGCCGATCCGGCTGAAAAGCCGGTGCAGCTGGTGTCGACGGGCGATACCAGCCACTTCACGGCCGATGCGCTGCCCGGCGTGCGACAGACGGCGCTGTTCGAGATCAAGCGCAAATCCGGCCTCGACGATGAGAGTGACGTCGATCTCAACGAAGACGAAGGTTCGGGTGGCGCCTACCAGGTCGCCTCCGCCGCCGGCCTTGCCCGGCTGGCGCCCAACGGCCTCCTGAAACAGAACGAAAGCGTCGATGTCGCCTGCTTGAAGCCGTCGCTGGTTCGCGTGCTGAAGACGATCGAAGGCCACTACGGCCGCAAGATGACGGTCACCTCCGGCTATCGCGATCCGGCCCGCAACCGCCGCGCCAACGGCGCCAAGAATTCGCTGCACATGTACTGCGCTGCCGCCGACATCCAGGTCCCCGGCGTCTCGAAGTGGGAACTGGCGAGCTACATCCGCACCATGCCGGGCCGCGGCGGCGTCGGCACCTACTGCCACACCGAATCCGTCCATGTCGATGTCGGCCCCGAGCGCGACTGGAACTGGCGCTGCCGCAGGCGCGGCTAGGTTCTTTCCGGCGCCGCGACGCCCCTTCCCCGGCGACGTTGTACTTTGCCGCAACCAGCTTCGCCGGCAAAAACACGCGGTTTGGAGCCAAAGGAAAAAAGTTGTCGCAGCCGGCGGCAGACGGGTTGCCGGTTTGTCGTGACGCAACTATAAGCGCTCACATCTGAGCGCGCCCATCGTCTAGCGGTCAGGACACCGCCCTTTCACGGCGGTAACAGGGGTTCGATTCCCCTTGGGCGTACCAGCATTTCAACTTGGCATATGTCTATCGCCAGCGTGATGCTGCGCCAGCTCTGCTGGACCCGCCACTCTGATAGGGGTGTCGGCAAGAAGAGGCGAAGACGACTGAGGACTTCGTCGAAGGCTGTCTAAGCCCGCAGTCCCCTCGCCTCGCCGCCGCGCTTGCGCGGAACCATCATGTCCCTGGCAAGCAGGCCGCTCACCCGGCAAAAGGCCATGAAGGCCCGCCATGCGTCTTCGGTCTCGACGATGTCCACCGTGGCGCCAAAACAGGCATTGAACGCGGCCTGGTAGGTTGGTCCCTTCCGGCGAACCGGCCATGTTTGCAGGAAATCGAGCGCCTGCTCGACACTGTAGATTTCCTCGACCGGCTGGCCGGGCACAGGCGCGATCCGCACCGGCACCTCGAATTGCAGTCTGTCCATTCGATCTCTCCCGAACTGACACCCCCGCAGCAACGCCGTTCGTCGCAAAAAATTGCCGTGGCGGCTTAATGCTTGGGCCGCTTCTCGCCTAGAAATGTGTCGTCACTACGGTGGTCAATGAACCCAGCGAAGTATGGGCCGCTAGAGGCAAGGAGAATGCCCCCAGGCGTGAATATCGCCGGTCTTCGGCCCGTCGCCGGCAGTTCGTCCTTGAACCTTGCGCTTTCCAGTGCCAAATCTGGGAAGGTTTCTCTCGCCGAGGCTCATCCAGCCCCGCATCCCTGCAAGACGGATAAAATGGTCACCTATCTCGACGCCGCCACGGCACCGCTCAGAAACACCGGCCAGATCCGTCTTTACGACGAGGAAGGTTTTGTCGGCATGCGCAAGGCTTGCGATCTCACCGCGCGCTGCCTCGACGAACTGGTACCGATTGTGGCGCCCGGCGTCACCACCGAAGCGATTGATCGCTTCGTCTTCGAGTTCGGGATGGACCATGGCGCGCTTCCGGCGACGCTCAACTACCGTGGCTATACGAAATCATCCTGCACCTCGATCAACCACGTCGTCTGTCACGGCATACCCGACAACAAGCCGTTGAAGGATGGCGACATCGTCAATATCGACGTCACCTATATCCTCGACGGCTGGCATGGCGACTCCTCGCGCATGTATCCGGTGGGCACGATCAAGCGTGCCGCGGAGCGGCTGCTCGAAGTCACGTATGAGTGCCTGATGCGCGGCATCGCGGCAATCAAGCCGGGCGCCCGAACCGGCGCCATCGGCGCCGCCATCCAGACCTATGCCGAAGCCGAGCGTTGCTCGGTGGTGCGCGATTTCTGCGGCCACGGGGTTGGCCGGCTGTTTCACGACGCGCCGAATATCCTGCATTACGGCAGCGCCAGCGAAGGCGTCGAGATGCGGCCGGGCATGATCTTCACCGTCGAGCCGATGATCAATCTCGGCCGGCCGCATGTGAAAGTGCTGTCGGACGGCTGGACCGCGGTGACGCGCGACCGTTCGCTGTCGGCGCAGTACGAGCACACGATCGGCGTCACCGAGACCGGCTGCGAGATCTTCACGCTGTCGCCAAAAAACCTCGACCGCCCCGGCCTGCGGGCCTAGTGTCTGGCAGATCGGGCGTTACCTTGCCCGGCAAATGCTGGGTGGGGCAGCCATGAACGGCAACGACGACGAGCGGGCCTTCTTTCCCGAAAGGCCAGTGCGATCCCACGCGAAGGCGGTGGCCGCCGACAAGCCGCATTATCTCGGCCATCGCGACCGCCTGCGCGAGCGCTTCGCCGCCGGTGCCAACACCCTCCCCGACTACGAACTGCTCGAGCTTCTTTTGTTCCGGCTGATCCCGCGCGCCGACACCAAGCCGGTCGCCAAGGCATTGCTGGCACGCTTCGGTACATTGGCCGAGGTCCTCGGTGCGTCCGTCGAGCGCCTGCAGGAGGTGAAGGGCATCGGCCCGGCGGTGGCGCTCGACCTCAAGGTGGTTGCGGCAACGGCGCAGCGCATGGCGCGCGGCGAGATCGCCGGCCGCGAGCTGTTGTCGACCTGGACGCAGGTTCTCGAATACTGCCGGTCGGTGATGGCCTTCGAGGAGCGCGAGCAGTTCCGCATCCTGTTCCTCGACAAGAAAAACGCGCTGATCGCCGACGAAGTCCAGCAGGTCGGCACCGTCGACCACACACCGGTCTATCCGCGCGAGGTGGTCAGGCGCGCCTTGGAGCTCTCCGCCACGGCGATCATTCTGGCGCATAACCATCCGTCGGGAGACCCGACGCCCTCGCGCGCCGACATCGAGATGACCAAGCTGATCATCGAGACGGCCAAACCGCTTGGTATTGCCGTTCACGACCACATCATCATCGGCAGGAAAGGCCACTCCAGCATGAAGGGGCTGCTGCTGATCTGAGGTTTGGCGTTGTTTTCAGCTTTGTCCGCTGTACGCCTATGTACCGCAACGTGAAGGCGGTCGGCTCGATAAATTCTGGCGCCGAGGCTCAGCTGGCCGTGCGCAGGCGTCGCGATCGGACAAAGGTCTTAAGTCCCTCGGAATCGAACGCGTGGCCGAAGGCATAACCCTGCAATATGTCGCAGCCCAGGCCCTTAAGTAGCCGTGCATGCTGCATCGTCTCGACGCCTTCCGCCACGACCTCGATACCCAGCGACTTGCCGATTTCAATGATCGACGAGACAACCTGCCTTCTCTGCGGCGATTTGACGATTGGGGTGACCAGCTGCCGATCTATCTTCAGCCGGCGCGGCTGCAACTTCAGCAAACTGACCATTGAAGCGTAACCGGTACCAAAATCGTCTATTTCGATGTCAATCCCCAGTTCTTTTATCTGCTCGATGTTCCACGTGACAAGGTCGTCGTTCTCGTCCAGGAAAATCGACTCAACAAGCTCAAACGAAACTGTTCCCTTCTTGATATTTTGCTCTCGCAGGCTCTTGATGAGCTCCTCATCCTGAAGGCGCCTGGCCGAGACATTGACCGACACCCGCGGAATGTGAAGTTTTGCAGCGGACCACGCTTCGAAATCCGAAAGCGATTGCTTCAATATGGCTTGGTCGATGATCGAGACAACGTTCAGTTCTTCTGCAATCCTCAGGAAGACGTCGGGCGCCAAAATACCCTTTATTGGATGTTTCCACCTCGCCAGCGCCTCAACCCCAACGATTTCGAGCGTCTTTGCGTCAAATTGGGGCTGGTAGAACGGGATGAACTCGTTGCGCTCGAGGCCGCCGAGAATTTCGTCGGCAATCCGCTTGGTATCGACGATTTCGCTTTGCATCGCGTCGGTGAAGAATTCGTATCGATTGCGCCCCCGCCCCTTTGCTCGGTAAAGCGCGATATCGGCGTTCACCAGCAGGTGTTTGGCTTCGACATCTTTTCCGTTATCGACAGCGATTCCCACGCTGACACCAAAACGGCATCGATGACCCTGATAGTAGACCGGTTCGCGCATCTGGCTGATGACGCGGTCGGCGAGCAGCGCCAGCTGCTTGGTATCGTCGCGCACCACGCACAGAACGATGAATTCGTCTCCCCCGATACGGGCGACGAATCCCTCGTCGCCGACCTTCGACCTGAGCACGGTTGACGCGTGAACCAACATCGCGTCACCGGCGGCGTGGCCCAGCGTATCGTTGATGTGCTTGAACCGATCCAGATCTATGTGAAGCAGTGCCGCGTGCCCGCCTGAGTGCCTGGCGTTTGCCGCGTAATGTTCCAGTACCTGGTCGAGGTAACGCCGGTTGGGCAAGCCGGTCAGCGAATCATGAAGCGCGATGTGCTCTATGCGCGCTTTGGCTGACTCGAGTTCTGCATTTTTCGACTCGGACAGCTGTTTTGCACGAACCAGATCCTTGTTCAGCAGGACGTCGGCAGTCACGTCCCATTCCGCGCCGATCATTTTTGGGGTGTCGTTTGCGACCCGGTAAACGATCGCCTTGGACCGGACATGACGGATCTCGCCATCCTGACGCACAATCCGGTACTCCGACAAATATGGTCGTCCGCTGGCCACCGCCCTGTCGAAGTCCGCGTTGGCGCCAGCCAAATCATCTGGGTGGATTGCTCCCGCCCAGTCTGGATAGCCCCGGTGCTCGCCGGTTGGTTTGCCATATATTTCGTTGACGCGATCATCCCACGTAAGCTCGTTGGTCGCGAGATCGTGTTCCCAAACCCCAATAGCCGAAGCTTCCAGGGCGAGTTCCAAGCGTCGTGACAATCGACGCAATTCCGCATAATTGCGCTGTCTTTCGCCAATCAGGCGGCCTGTGACCAGGAAAGGGAACACAACCAAGGCTCCGGCCGTCGCCATGATAGCGCGCAACAACCATGCGTTGCTTGGCGTCGAAGGCCAGCCATTTTTGGGAATGGCCGCGATTTGCCACGAACCGGACGGGAGCACAACGTCGGCTGTCACCGGATCGCTTTTGCTGATCCGCTCACTACCGTAGAATTGGTCTCCATTTTGGCCGAGAGCGTCCCTGCCGATCAGCGCTATGTCAATCCCGAGATCGTCGTCAAGCAGCCCGCTCGCCCGATAAAGACGCTGCACGTCGACAACGGCGGAAATGATGCCCCAGAACCTTTCCGTATTGCCCGCGCTCCGCACGAAAACCGGAAAGCGGCCGATGAAGCCTTGTCCTCCCTGCTTCAGCTCGACGGGGCCGGCAAGCACCAGCTTGCGTTCGTCTCGCGCCCTTAGCGCAGCCGCACGCTGTCGTTCGTTCTTGCGGTAGTCCAGGCCCATCGCCTGCTCGTTACCCTCCATCGGGTACATCAGGGAAACGACCAGATCGGGCGCGCCGGCAATATTGTTCAATTGCGAGTCGGCGCCAAACAGATTGCTCGCGAGTGAGGCGAAGCGTTGCTGTCCCATATAGGGCTCGGTCACGACCGCGGAGACCAATCCACGCACGAGTTGAAGGTTTCCGTTGATATTGCCTTCGAGCTTGGCGCGGATGAGGTTGACCTTGGTCAGCACGTCCGAACGGACGGCCTGGTCCGAGACGACTTTGTTCTGGTGCTCCGCGAACGCAGCGCTGATAAGTATGACGACAAGCGCGATCGCCGCCGGAATATTTGCCGACGAAAAGACGACCTCCTTGATGCCGCCGAACCTAGCGCGGAAAAAAGCCAATAGGCGATTCCTCAAGTGCCATTTCAGGTTTTCGGGTCGACCCGATGAGGAACATTAGCTTTCAATGTTTAATTTGACCTTCACGCTCCTTAGAGCTTTTGCACTTCCGACCGTTGCTGATGTTGCAGGCCCGAGCGGTTGGAGCCAGCTGCCGACTTCCACTGCCATGGTCCCACTGATTGAGATGCGCTGGCGCCGGCGATCCAGCGTCTGTCGACCATTCGCGAGGAGATCTGCTCATCTCAAGGCGCTCGTCTGTGGAAGCGGACCGAGAGAGAGGCCGGCTAGACCTGGCTTGCTCGGAAGATCGAGGAGCGCGAGCGATTGCACAAGTCGACGCTCCGACCCGGGTACTCTGGAGCGTTGACCTGGACTAGTGCCCCTCAATCGCCTTGGGAGACACAAGGTATGGTATCTTGCCGACGCTGCGCTTCGTCGCGCCAATGGAATAAGCCATCGGTATCTTGGGAGAGTTCTCCGGCAAGCCGTACATATCCTTGCCGGCCCGCACGGCAAATGAAAAGTGCTGCCACGAAACCGTGTCATGCTCATTGAGAAAATCGAGCGTCAGACCAGCTGAAATCAGCGCATTCACCACGTCACTGATCGGGTGGATCCATTCATAATAGCGAGGATGCTTCAAGATGCGATCATCGCCGGTGTAGGTCAGTTCCTCGTTCCAGGCGAGCGGCCGAGCTATCGGCGTTCGCCAGTCGTGCTTCAATTCCAGGGCCGCGGCCTTTCGATCGCACTGAAACAGCAATGGATGGCCCTCGGCCATGTAGAGGCGGCCGCCGGGTCGCAGAAGATCGGCAACCACCCGCGCCCAACGGAACACGTCGTCCAGCCAGTTTACCGAACCCCAGGTAACGTAAGCGATATCAAAGGTCCGGCCGAGCGCTTCCACCGCCTCGAACAGTGGCGCTTCCACGAAGCGCACTTCGGTGCCTGCCTTCGCAGCAAAATCCCGCGCTGCCACGATCGCCGTCGGTGAAAAGTCGAGCCCGGTCACGCTGCCTGCGCCGAGATTCTTCAGGCTGATCGTGTCAAGACCGATGTGACACTGCAGGTGGACGATATCCTTGCCGGCGATATCGCCGAGCTCGCGTGTTTCCAGCTCATAGAGATTGGATCCGCCGGCCAGCACATTCTCGATGTGGTAGCTGCCCGTCGTGTCGGTCGAGTGCAGTTCGGCCCGATCATCCCAATTAAGGCGGTTCGCGCCCAGAAAGCGTTCCAAATTCCCCCACCCCTGACCGACGCATGGTAAACAAGTCGTTAAAGCACCTTTGCAGCGAAAGTAGCGCGCGTCAATCCGGACCGGGCGGCAGTGCGCCGCCGCTCGCGAAAGCATCAGCCCCGGGAAGGCTTGCTGCTGATCACAGGCTTCTGGCGCGATCGCCGCGCCCGGCGACAAGACCCCGCAGGCGCTCCCGGACTCCGCCGTCGTGGTCTGTATGTGGATCAGTCGGTTCCTCAGCCCGGCACAGCCACCATCGCGATATTTCTGGAGAGCTCGTTTGTGGGGGCAACTGCGTCTGCCGTGCCGCTCGTGAGTGCTCGGTAGAGTGCCAGATAATCGCTGCACATGCGCTCGACCGTGAACCGCTTCTCGAACGTCTGCCGCACTCGTGCGCGATCGAGGCTGTCTAT